>BAXC01000083.1 GCA_001310375.1 Bacillus sp. JCM 19041
TAATACAAAGTAAAATAGATAGTAAGAAACATAAATCCGCTTAACCCATTACTTTCATGAGCCAAGCGGATTCTAAACATGTTTTAATCGAGAAAATCTTTTAGACGTTTGCTACGACTCGGATGACGCAATTTACGGAGCGCTTTTGCCTCAATTTGACGAATTCGCTCCCGCGTAACACCAAATACTTTCCCTACTTCTTCAAGCGTGCGTGTTCGTCCATCATCAAGGCCAAAACGCAAGCGTAATACATTTTCTTCACGGTCTGTTAACGTGTCCAACACATCTTCAAGCTGTTCTTTTAATAACTCATAGGCAGCTGCGTCAGATGGAGCAAGCGCTTCTTGATCTTCAATGAAATCGCCTAAATGCGAGTCATCTTCTTCACCAATTGGTGTTTCAAGTGAAACAGGTTCTTGCGCGATTTTTAGAATCTCACGAACCTTGTCCGGTGTTAAGTCCATTTCTTTACCAACTTCTTCAGGTGTTGGTTCCCGTCCATAGTCTTGCAGCAACTGACGCTGTACACGAATTAATTTGTTAATTGTTTCGACCATGTGAACAGGTATTCTGATCGTTCTTGCCTGATCAGCGATCGCTCGTGTAATTGCTTGACGAATCCACCATGTGGCATATGTGCTAAATTTAAACCCTTTATCGTAGTCAAACTTTTCAACAGCTTTAATAAGACCCATATTTCCTTCTTGAATTAAATCAAGGAAAAGCATACCACGACCAACATATCGCTTGGCAATCGAAACAACAAGCCTTAAATTCGCTTCAGCTAAGCGTTTTTTCGCTTCTTCATCACCTTGTTCAATTCGTTTTGCCAGCTCAACTTCTTCTTCAGCTGATAAAAGTGGCACCCTACCGATTTCTTTTAAATACATACGGACTGGATCATTTATTTTAATTCCTGGAGGGACGCTAAGATCATTTAAATCAAATTCTTCTTCATTCTTTTCTACTTGCTGCATGGATGGAACTTCATCATCAGTTTCATTCAAAAGCTCAACACCTTGTTCACCAAGGTATTCATAAAACTCATCCATTTGATCGGCATCTTGTTCGAACGCAGCCATTTTCTCTGTAATTTCAGCATACGTAAGCGTTCCACGCTTTTTGCCAAGCTCCACCAATTGTTCTTTTACTTGATCGATGGTAATGTCACCTTCTGTTACAGGACGCAACGGTTTATCTGCCATTCGATCCCCTCCTTCCAATATTAACCATACATTACTTACCTTGTAGTTCTTTCTTTAAGCGTATGAGCTCCATTTGTTGTTTTGCCGCTAAAACTGGATCTTGCTCTAACCGCACAGCTTGTTGTTGCTCTTTTATGCGTACCCATTTTGGGTATTGTTCAATCCGCTTAATATAATCATCCAGTTCTTCTTCCGTACACTCTTCCTTAACTGGCAGCATCACTAAGTAAGCTGCAAGCTTTGCCAACTTTTGATCTTCCAAGCTTTCGACGAATTGCTGCATCCCCGCATCTGCATCTCGTGAAACAAAAGAAAGCAAGTATGCATACAACGCTTGATGTTCATCAACATTAAAACCATCATCAAGTTTTTCGGAAATACGCCAAACCATTTCTTCATCTTGCAACATATACGCAAGCAAGATCCGCTCTGCTTTTATATGAGCTGGCGCTGGACGTGCTTGGTTAAAACGTTGCGCCGGCTGGCGTGGCATAGAGATGGAGGAATCACGTTTTTGATTTATCTCAACATGATTCTGCTTCCCTTGTTGTTCTTTTCGATGGAGCTCCTGTTGAAGAACATCCATTGGTAATTGAAACTCTTCAGATAGTCGACGCAAGTAATAATCACGTTCAACCGATTCGCCCACTCCGGCTAACACTTGAATCATTTCCTCGATATAACGAAGCCGTTCTCCTTCATTTTGCATATTCTTTCCCTGTTTGGCATCATACATCCGAAAAGCTATGACGGACAATAACTCATTATTGAGCAACTTCCGAAACGCCTCTTCCCCAAATTCCTTAATATAATCATCTGGTCATAGCCATCAGGTAATACGCATACTTGAATTTGACACCCTGCTTCTTGTAAAACTGGGATCGCTTTTTTAATTGCCTCACGCCCAGCTTTATCCCCATCAAAACAAAGAACTGCCTCTTCCGCATTTCGCCGAAGCAACTTCGCATGATCGACACTTAGCGCAGTCCCTAGCGTAGCAACTGAATTCGTAATGCTCGCCTGCCAAGCAGCCATGACATCAAAAGCACCTTCAAATAAATACACTTTATTTTGCTTTCGGATGCTCGGCCTTGCTTCATACATGTGAAATAGTGTTTTTGCCTTTTGGAAAATTGGCGTTTCTGGGCTATTTAAATATTTGGGCTGCCCTTCACCAATTTGTCGGCCACCAAATGCAACCACACTGCCTTGGCTGTCTGTAATTGGAAATATCAAGCGGCTGCGAAAGAGGTCGTAGTATCCTTCCGACTTTCTTTTTGCAACGAGTCCGCCTGCCTCCATAACCGATAAATCAAAACCTTTATTTTTTAACACATGCGAGAGTGTTTCCCACTCATTAAGTGCATATCCAATTCGAAAATAATCTAATTGTTCCTGCGTGAAGTTCCTTTCTTCAGCGTATACACGCCCAGGTGCGCCCTCTTCTGTAAGTAAAAGGATGCTGTGATAGGTTGAAGCGGCTAACTCATGTCCCTCTTTCATTTCCCGAACATTTTTGTCTTCAGTTGATCGGCTCACATCGAATTGCTGTGTCTCCAAGTGGATTTTTGCTCGTTCAGCTAAATGAGAAACTGTTTTTGCAAACGTCCAACCTTCCAACTCTTGCAAGAACGTAAATACATTGCCGCCTGCGCCACAACCAAAACAGTGATATACTTGTTTATCCTCCGACACAGAAAACGAAGGCGTTTTTTCATCATGGAAAGGACACAGTCCACCATATTGCCTTCCCTGCTTCTTTAATTGAACGTATTCTCCGATCACTTCAACAATGTCGCTTGCTTCCCTTACTTCAATGAGTTTGTCATCTGGTATTTTAACACTCACTTTTCGTGATCACCACAATTCTCTCACTCAAAATGATTCCCTTTTTGCGAGTATTCTCTCAAACGTCTCATTAAACATCGTCCGATCAGCTTCTGTAAATTTCTTTGGCCCTTTTGTCTTTTTCCCTGCTCTTCTCGCTTTTTGTGAAAGATAGCGTGAATCAAGCATTGATGCCATCTCTTCTTCCTTATAGAGATGCCCGCGTGGTGATAGAACCATCACGCCCTTTGCAACAAGCAAAGAAGCTAATGCGTGATCCTGCGTCACACAAATGTCCCCACCTTTTGTCATTTGCAGCAAATATAAGTCCGCTGCTTCTTTATCTGTATCAACGATTGCCGTTTTTACATCATCAGGCAGAACCATACTATGTGCATAAGAAAAAACAAAGACCATTTCCTTTTTATAAAGCCGCGAAAGACTCATAACTTCCTCTTTCACCGGACAAGAATCAGCATCGACGTATACAATCCTATTCGCAGAGTTTGTCATACTACTATCATTCAACATTTCAAAGTCGTTCTCCTTCTTACATTGGCGAAAAAAACAAGAACCTGTCGAAAACAACCCCATTTCGTTCCTTCAGTTCTATCATTGCCAAAAAAACAAGAAAAAGTCTTGACTTTTTAAATTTATTTGTTCTCAACGTATTTTATACATAAAAAAGCAAACAAACTGAGTCAAGAATCCCCAATGGACTATTATACTTGATGTTTAGCTTTTTGAACAGTAAACAGTTCCAAATCATTCGTTAACTTCTTTGAAACATGCTTGAAATCAGATTAGCTGTTTCTTCAACAGCTTTATTCGAAACATCAATGACTGGACAATTGACACGTTCCATTACTTTCTTAGCATACGCCAGCTCTTCTTTGATCCGGTTAATGTTCGCATAATTTGCTTCTGATTTTAATCCAAGTGCTTTTAATCGTTCCGTACGAATGCTATTTAGCTTTTCTGGACTTATTTTTAAACCAATACATTTCTTAGCAGCGATTTTAAATAGCTCTTCCGGTGGTTCAACTTCTGGAACAAGAGGTACATTCGCAACTTTTAAACGTTTATGAGCTAAATACTGAGACAGAGGTGTCTTCGATGTACGAGATACTCCAATTAATACAATATCAGCAAGAATAATTCCTCGTGGGTCTCTACCGTCATCGTATTTAACGGCAAATTCAATTGCTTCTACTTTACGAAAGTATTCCTCATCAAGACGATAAATTAAACCAGGCTCGTACCGCGGCTGTTCATTCGTTAATTGATTAATCTTTCCTAGCACAGGACCAATGATATCTACAGTCTCAACGTTAGCTGCTTTCGCACTCGCAAGAAGAAACTCTTTAACCTCGGGAACAACCAGCGTAAAAGCAATTAACGCTTTGGCCTTTTGAGCAATTTCTACAACTTCCTGGATTGTTCCTTTATCTTCTACATACGGGATGCGGCGCAATTCCACATTTGAGCCATTAAACTGGCTAACAGCAGCTTTTACCACTAGTTCTGCTGTTTCCCCAACAGAATCTGAAACAATGTAGACGATTAATCGTTCTGATTGATTTGTCATGAACAATCCCCCATTCCCCTAACTAAATCAACTGGTTTCATTTGTAGCCAGATCTACTAGCAATGATGTCATATTTGTTTTCGTAATACGCCCAATAACTTCATACCCAGAACCCACATCCACCTTTTTTACAATCGGCAAGCCATCAATTTGTCTGGAAATAAGTTTTTGAGCTACTTCAATAACAGAGTCATCCTTTTCACACATCGTAATATTAGGCATTCGTGTCATAATAATGCTAACTGGAATTGTCTCAATTGCTTGTCCACCCATACTCGCCCGAAGCAAGTCTTTTCTTGAAGCCACTCCAACCAAAGTTGAATCGCCGTCTACGATAAACAGTGTGCCGCAATCTTCTAAGAACATCGTACAAATCGCCTCATATACCGAAGTCGATTGTTCAATAAGTACCGGTCTAGATTGGTAATGGTGGACTTTAATCTTTTGAATTTCATCAGAGAGATCACGTGTATCAGTTTTTCCCGTAAAGAAATAGCCTACACGAGCCGAGCGTCCAAAAATCCGGCCATTGTTAAAATAGCCAAATCTGACGCAACGTCGCTCTCGTTAACGACAAACGTTCAGCAATATGTTCGCCTGTAATTGGACCGTTTTCTTTCACGATATCTATAATTCGATGCTGTCTTTTTGAAAGTTCGATTGGACTCACCTCTCTTAAACCAGGCCAATGCTCTTATGCCGCAAAAACAATTTGCTGAAAGTCTGCATAAGAGTGAATCGATGCTGCTAATCTCTTTAACAAGGCAAGACGATTTGTGCGCACAGCATCATTATCAGTCATGACCATCGTATGTTCAAAGAACTCGTTAATAGTTGAACGGCATTCAGCAAGCGCATGATATGCAGCGTATGCATCATTTTGTTCCCAAGCTTGCACAAGGTTAAACTCCACTCTTACTGTTGACGTTAAAAGCGATGTTTCTGTTTCATTCTCAAAAAGCTCTTCTAAAACAGAAGCGCCATCATCTGCTTTTCTAGCCAAATTCGTTACTCTACTCAACGCTTCGATTATTTCTTTGAACCCTGCTTGAACCACTTCTTCTGATAACACCTTGGCTTTGGCAAACACTGTGTAGACATCTACCAGAGGGGCAGCAAGCACTGCGTCAACCAAATCATAGCGATACCCTTGTTCAACCATTAAGTATTTCAGTCGGCTAATAAAGAAACGATTAAGTTCTTCCCTAGTAGTTTCGACATCTGTAGACATAAATCCTTTTTTTTGTACTTGCTCCAGAGCAAAATCGACCAAACTCGTTATCGTAATTGAGATATTTCTATCCAATAATGTTTGTACAATTCCAGCCGCTTGACGTCGAAGCGCATACGGGTCCTGTGAACCTGTAGGGATTAAACCAATAGCAAAACAAGATACGATCGTATCTAACTTATCAGCAATAGAAAGGATTGCACCAGAATCTGATGAAGGAGTACGATCACCTGCAAAACGAGGCAAATATTGCTCAAAGATAGCAAGAGCTGTTTCTGCTGATTCACCAGCCTTGCTTGCATAGTCTTGCCCCATCTGCCCTTGCAACTCTGGGAATTCTCCAACCATATTCGTAACAAGGTCAAACTTCGCCAACGTAGCTGCACGGTTCAAACTTTCTTTACTTTCGTTTCCAAGTCCAACTTCATCAGCGAGCCATAGAGCTAGCTCTTTCGTACGCGCCACTTTTTCACCAGTAGTTCCAATTGATTCATGGAAGACGATCTTATCTAACTTTATATTAAGTTCTTCAATTGATCGTTTTTGGTCTTCATGATAAAAGAACGCTGCATCCGCAAGACGCGCGCGTAGCACTTTTTCATTGCCTCGCGCAACATTCTCCAGTTCGTTATTATTGCCGTTTCTTACTGTGATAAAAAAGGGTTGAAGTGTACCTTCAGTTGTTTCAACTGGAAAGTATCGTTGATGTTCACGCATTGTTGTAATCAGTACTTCCTTAGGCAGATCCAAGTAGATCTCTTCAAAAGTACCATGCAGTGCTGTTGGATATTCAACCAAATTGGTTACTTCGTCAAGCAACGCCTCATCGACCGGAATGACCCAGTCGTGTGTTCTTTCAATCTCTTTCAACTGCGCTAATATTGTTGCTTTGCGTTTTTCGGGATCTGCTATAACAAACTCTGCTAATAATGTTTCTTCATAATTCAAAGGATTTGTAAGCTCAATTTCGCTACCTAAGAATCGGTGCCCCTTTGTTTGACGACCTGTCTCTATGTCGGTAATAGTGAAAGGTATAATCTCTTCGCCATATAAAGCAGCTAACCAACGAATCGGACGAGCAAAACGCATATCATACGTATTCCAGCGCATGTTTTTTGCAAACGTCAAGCCAGTGATTACACCTTTGAATTCCACTAACAATTCAGCCGTATCTCGTCCGTGTTTAAATGTTTCTGCAAACACATAGTCTGTTCCATTTACTTCTTTAAAGATAAGTTTTTCCGGATCTACACCTTGACCTCTAGCAAAGCCAAGTGCCGCTTTTGTCCATTCACCGTTAGCATCTTGGGCTATTTTTTTTTGCTGGCCCTCTCGCTTCTCCACTCAAATCTGGTTGTTTATCAACTAGACCTTCTATTAGTAGCGCAAGCCTTCTTGGTGTGGCAAACGAACGAATCGTTTCATAAGTCAATTCTTTTTCTTCTAGCCATGCTTGTGTTTTCTCGGTAAATTGGCTAATCGCTGGATTAACAAACCTTGCTGGCAGCTCTTCCAACCCAATTTCAATTAAAAACGGCTTAGTTGTTGTCATCAGAAGACCCTCCCTTTTTCAACATCGGAAATCCGAGCGCTTCCCGCGCTTCATAGTAATGACGTGCCGCTTTTCGAGCAAGTGTGCGCACTCGACCAATATACCCAGTGCGTTCCGTTACAGAAATTGCGCCACGTGCATCAAGCAAATTAAAGGTATGAGAACATTTTAAAATATAATCATAGGCCGGGAAAACTAGATTGCGTTCAAGTGCTCGACTAGCTTCCTTTTCGTATGTTGCAAATAAAGAAAACAACATATCTGTATCCGATACTTCAAACGTGTAGGTGGAGTGTTCATATTCAGGTTGCAAGAATATATCACCATAGCTAAAACCTTCGACCCACTCGAGCTCAAATACATTTTCTTTGTCTTGAATATACGTCGCGAGACGTTCAAGGCCATATGTGATTTCAGCAGAAACCGGGTTTGCTCCATGCCCCCAACTTGTTGGAAATACGTAAATTGCGTGATTTCCATCCCGTCAAGCCACACTTCCCAACCCAAACCAGCACAACCGAGTGTTGGGTTTTCCCAGTTATCTTCTACAAAACGTATATCATGCTTTAAAGGATCAATTCCTAGTGCCCGTAAGCTATCTAAGTATAATTCCTGAATATTAATTGGAGAAGGTTTCATAATAACCTGAAACTGATGGTGCTGATATAAGCGGTTTGGGTTTTCTCCATAACGGCCATCCTCCGGTCTACGCGACGGCTCAACATAAGCAACATTCCATGGTTCCGGACCAATTGTACGGAGCAACGTGTGTGGACTCATCGTTCCCGCACCTTTCTCAGTATCGTACGCATTTAAGATGATACAGTTCTGCTTCGCCCAAAACGATTGTAAGGTTAATATCATTGTTTGTACATTCATCTTCTCAAATTTCCTCCTTATTGCGCAAAAGACAAAAAACTCTCGTCCCTACGCCTCAATTGGCGTAGGGACGAGAGTAACCCGCGGTTCCACCCTACTTATTAAACACATGCGTGCCTAATCGCTTTTTCCGAATATGCTCTAGAAGTGCCTCCAACAATTGCCAGACCCTCTAGCTTTCACCATCCTAGAGTCGCTTTTGCCCTTATTCAATCGTTGTTTTTTTCCGTCATCGCATCTATAATCGTAAATTCAATTATATGGAGATTATGTGTCTTTGTCAACCTTTAACAATCCCTTATCCAACTTTTCAATTTGTTTATAAACTTCTTGACTTAAGCTGTACCCCTACATATTCATCGTAGTACATAGAGATCATTTGATTCACTTGTTTTTTCGTCTTATCGGATACGGAAATAGTACCCACTTTATTTAAGTCAACATAATACAATGTTCTAAGAAGTTTCGCTACAGATAGTTTCAGTAGAAATGAACGCTCATCTCTATGAATACAATCGTGGCATAAAAATCCTGCTAATCGAATCGAGAATCCAACAGGATCTTTTTCGTCTGATTGACAGACAACACAACAATCCAACTGAGGTTTTGCACCTGCAACAGGCAACATCTTCATATCAAAGATTCTTGCGATCACCTCTGGGTCTACACCTGCATTTATTTGCTTTAAGGAGAGTAAAAGCCAATCATATAAAAATAATGAGGTTGTCGTTCTTCCGTCAATTTATCAACCAACTCAACAATATAAGCAGAATAAGCCGATTTTATAATATCAAATTGAATTTCTTTAAACGAATGAACGGCCTCACCTTGGTTTAACGAAGGCAGACCGTTTCCTTGATAATAAAGAAAGTTTCCATGAACAAATGGTTGCATGACTGCGGCAAAGCGGCTATTCGATTTCTTTGCTCCTTTTGCTAATACAGCTAATTTTCCATTCTCTTTTGTGTAAATTGTGGCGATTTTATTGGTTTCACCATAATCAATTGTTTTCAATACAATGGCATCTTGTTTTTTTAACATAGCCCATCCTTACAGCAAGCTGCGGCATTACGAAAAGGTCGAATCAGATAAATCCTCTGGTTGCGTCATTTCCAATTCATCCGTTTCTATGTCTCGCTCCAATTCTTTATGAAGCAAATAGGTTTCAATATTCCCCGTTTGAGAAAACAACTTCCAAGATAGAACAAGCACGTTAATTCGCCACCCTTCCCTCTCATTCTTCTGTTGTATTTTGACCTGAACACGCCCGACTCATGCGATGGAAATATTGTTAATTTACCGCGCTTGACTTCTTAAATTTGGTTATATTTATCAGTTATTTTTAATCATAATTCAGTTCAATTAAAAAAACAATGGTCAAACGCCTAAGTTTGAGCCATTGTTTCTTTATTTAATATTCATCCTCATTAAAACCGTAATCCTTCAATTGCGACGGACGATTTCGCCAATCTTTTTGTACTTTTACCCAAAGCTCCAGAAAGACACTAGAACCAAGCAATGCTTCAATATCCGTTCGCGCAAGCTGCCCAATTTCTTTTAACATAGATCCTCTTTTTCCGATAATAATCCCTTTTTGAGATGATCTCTCAACAATGATTGTCGCTCCTACGTAAATCTTCCCATTATCACGTCTCTTCATTTGTTCAATGACTACAGCAAGAGAATGCGGGATTTCTTCTTTTGTTAAATGAAGTGCTTTCTCCCGTACTAACTCGGCTACTATAAAACGTTCAGGATGATCTGTTACTTGATCACTTGGATAGTATTGAGGCCCTTCTTCCATATTGCTAATAATTTGCTCCATCATCGTTGGGACATTATTGCCGTCAAGAGCTGAAATAGGATGATCTCTTCAAATTGATAACGTTCCCTATACTGGTCAATCACTTCAAGGAGTTTATCTGGATGAACTTTATCAATCTTATTTACAATTAAAAACACCGGTGTTTGGTTTCATTTAATCGGTCAATAATAAACTGCTCTCCTGGACCAAACTTTGCATCCGCCTCGATAACATATAGTATTAAGTCAACTTCTCGAAGTGTATTTTTGGCTACCTTCATCATAAAATCGCCTAAGCGGTGTTTAGGTTTATGAATTCCAGGCGTATCTATAAAGACGACTTGCGCCTCATTATCTGTATAAACACCTTGAACTTTATTGCGAGTTGTTTGTGGCTTGTCCGACATAATTGCAATTTTTTGACCAATAACACGATTTAATAAAGTGGACTTGCCTACATTTGGCCGCCCTATTATAGAAACAAAACCAGACTTAAATTCGTTTTCTTGATTCATTCATATCCTCCGCTTTGAAAAAACCCGGCAAAAGTTCTTGCACAGTTGTCTTTTTCCATTTTCCATTTATATTACTTAAATAAACAGGCATTTCCGGTAAACAAAGTTCCGCCAGAACTTGCCTGCAAGCTCCACATGGCGATACTGGCTCTGGTGTATCAGCCGCCACAGCAATTGCTTTAAAAGGCAGCTGTCCCGGCTGGTACGCTTTAAATATGGCGGTCCGCTCTGCACAATTGGCTAAGCTATAAGCAGCATTTTCAATATTGGCGCCTTGTATGACAGAGCATCATTTAACAACAATGCAGCACCAACTTGAAAGTTTGAGTAAGGCGTATATGCCTGCGATCGGGCTTCGATTGCTTTTTTAACAAGCTCGTCAATCGACATTTCTCTACCTCCTTCACTGAAACAAAGCGATAATATAAGGCATAAAAATCCACAAACCTATAACAACAGCAAACAAACAAAAAAACAAATACGCCCGCTGCAGAAATATCTTTTGCTCGTTCTGCCAAAGGATGATACTCCTCTGTTACCAAATCGACAGTTCGTTCAATCGCGGTATTGATCGTTTCAACAGTCAATACTCCTCCAATAACTAAAACCAATAATAACCACTCAACATGGTCTACAGAAAAATACCAAGCTGCACCAATAACAGCAATTCCACCTATAAGGTGAATTTGCATATTTTGTTCGTTTTTCACTACGTACATCAGCCCGGAAAAGGCGTAATAAAACGAGCGAAAAAAACGCGTATCCCTCTACGATTTCGATCTCCCAATGCCATAGGATTGTAAAATCTCCTCTTGTTTAGTGAACATCTGCTTTTCGTCATTTTCATTCATATGATCGTAACCAAGCAAATGTAGAAATCCATGAACTACCAAGAAACCTAATTCTCGTTCAAATGAATGTCCATATTCATGAGCTTGGCTTTTGATATGTCCTACAGAAACGACGATATCACCTAGCATGTTTGGCATGCCTTCTGGTAGAATATCAAAACTTCCCTCTTCTTCACCATCATTTAATGCAAATGAAAGCACATCTGTCGCCTTATCAATACCACGATGATCCCTATTTAGCTCTTTAATTGCTTCTTCATTAACAAATGTGACTGACAATTCACTAGGACGTTCCAGATGTTCTTCTTTACCTGCATGGTGCAAAACCTTTTCGACAAACTGCAGTTGCTCCATTGTTAATGTATGCGTTTCATCGATAATATCTACTTCAATCATCATTTTTCTCCTTTAAGTTTTTCTTCGGGGTATTCAATGCGCTGGTGAAACGTGCCATTTAATGTCTCACACATCGATACTTTTATTTGGTTTAATTCACCTAATGTAAGATCAGACTCATCAAACTGTCCATCTTCTAACTTCTCTTTAATAATCTTATCAACTAAGTTTTCAATCTTATCCGGTGTCGGTTTTTGCATTGACCGCACAGCTGCCTCTACACTGTCAGCAATGGACACAATTGAATTTACTTTTGTTTGCGGTTTAGGTCCAGGGTAGCGGAACTGCGATTCTGGAACAGGCTGATCAGCCTCTTCATTTGCTTTATGATAGAAAAACTTTAATAAACTTGTACCATGATGTTGCTCCGCAATATCAACGATTTCCCTTGGCATTTTATATTGCCGCAACAACTCCGCACCATCTTGGGGATGAGAGATAATAATGGTTTTGCTTAATTGCGGCGATATTTTATCATGAGCATTTTCACCTTTTAATTGATTCTCGATAAAAAAATGAGGTCGCCTTGTTTTTCCAAGGTCATGATAATAAGCACCAACACGAGCTAGCAATCCGTTCTCACCCAGTACTTCACACGCAGCTTCAGCTAAATTACCTACAACAACGCTATGATGATATGTACCAGGGGCTTCAGTTAGAATTTTGCGTAATAACGGATGGTTCGGATTCGACAATTCAATTAAACGCGTGACGGATAATATACCAAAGCCAGTTTCAATAAAAGGTAATAAACCAATTGTTAACACAGATGCAATAAACGCTGAAAGAAAAGCAGCTGAGAAGTGTAATCCTAACTCCCCCCAGTTTAAATGGATACTTTTCATCAAAAGCAATGCAAGCACTGTTAAACAATTTGCACAAGTGACATAAAAACCAGCCCTAAGTATCCGCGTAGCTTTATTTGTACTATTCAAGAAGTAAGTTGCTGTTAGACAACTCACAAAAATATAAAAGCCGTACGTAAACGCAAACGTACTTGTTGAATCATGATTATAAAAAACACTACCAATAATCGCAAACAAAAAACTGGTAACAATCGCAATTTTTGGCTGCAACAATAAAGTCAGCAACATCGCCCCTGCCGCAGCAGGAACAGCAAAACCAAATCCATTTATACTTAGCAAACCTTCTAAATAACTGTATAGTTTCATCAGTATTAAAATGACGACAAAAACGATCGCAAACATTAGTAAATGCGAGTTATTGGTTGCAACGGTCGTATTCGAATCATTTAAGAAATACGTCAATATGCCGATTAGTAGAACGATAAATAACGCCAAACCAATGTATGGGTATATGATTAGGGAATCATCCAAAAGCCCCACCAAGCGCAACTGTTCATAAACTTGATGATTAATCATATCTCCTTCTTTTACAATCAGTTCCCCATCACGAATGAGAACTGGATCCACAGCATCAGAAGCTTCTTGTCGAAGGCGCTGCGTGGCTTCTGCATCATACGTGACATTAAATACAATCGCAAGGTCAACAATATCAATCACTGCATCCTGCACGTCAGAAATTAACGTCGATACCCCTGAGACTTGCTCTTCGCCTGGTCCTTGGCTTCTTGCAAAGTTCCAATTCGGATTTGTTGGCTCATTGTTTCATGAACTGTATCAAGGGCAGTGTCTAGCGCTCCCTGGAACTGGCTATCTGATGCATTTAACAAGGCAACAATTGATTCATCTTCAAGATCTGCATTTGTCGTATCTGAAAAGTCCGAGCGAACTTTTTCAATTTGTTCCTCAACCGTTACCTCGTCTTCGCTATCTTCTTCATCTTCGGTATTAGCAACATTCCTTACGCGTTCAATCACACTAAAAATATCATCCGCTTGTTGAACACGCTCTTCTTCATACTTCGTATTATGTCGAGTTTGTGAATCGATGCTTGCTACCGCATCAGACCGCCGCTGTTCCGTAGCAGCTTGGTCAATAACCGTTATTGGCGCTCTAATATCTGTTTCTGCTTGCTCAGATAAATTTATTGACAAACGTTCAGGAATCACATTATCTAGCATTAGACTATACATCAAAAGGCCGAGTAGCGTAATGATAACAGTCCTAATATAAGGCTGTTGCTTCATTTTTCGCCACCAGGTTCTAGTGGCCGATGTTTTAGGTTTATTTGCTGACAAATACGGTCACCTCACCTTTACCTTGGCACAACTCACTTCTTAATTGTTCTCTGTATGCTCATACGCTTGCAAAATTCGTTGGACAAGTACATGTCTAACGACGTCCGAAGCTTGTAAATGAACAAAGCCAAGCCCAGTGACATTTTTCAAACGCTGTAACGCAGATTGTAACCCAGAACGTTTTCCTTTCGGAAGATCAACTTGAGTTAAATCTCCGTTCACAACCATTTTAGAACCAAAACCAAGCCTAGTAACAAACATTTTAATTTGTTCTTCAGTTGTGTTCTGTGCTTCATCTAAAATGACAAACGCATCATCTAGTGTACGCCCTCGCATATAGGCAAGAGGAGCAACTTCGATGGTTCCTCGTTCCATTAAGCGCGCTGTATGTTCAACTCCTAAGACATCATGTAAAGCATCATAGATTGGACGCAAATATGGATCAACTTTTTTCTTTTAGATCACCAGGCAAAAAACCAAGACTTTCACCAGCTTCTACAGCAGGTCTTGTCAAGACGATCCGCTGGACTCGCCCTTCTTTTAAAGCCGTTACTGCCATTACCACCGCCAAATATGTTTTCCCAGTACCAGCAGGACCAACGCCAAACACCATATCGTTTTTCCTAATCATAGAACATAATGACGTTGCCCGAGGGTTTTGGCTTGAATATTCTTCCCTTTAATTGTTGTTGCAATCTTTTCATCATAAAGATCGTTTAATTCGTGAAGCTTCCCTTCTTTTTCTAGCTGAACAGCATAAAGCACATCACGTTCACTAATTTGAACGTGCTGTTCAACAATAGTCGCTAGTGTCTCCAATACTCTCCCGGCTTGTTCAATTTGATTTCGTTGTCCAGTGACCAGAATGTCTTCTCCTCTAGTAACGAGTTGAATAGACAACTCCTCCTCAAGACGCTTCAAATGTTGATCATTTGGTCCATATAGCGCTTGGGTAACGCGCGCATCTCTTGAACTTAGTTGAATCAATGATGTCTCAGACAATCTGCTCAGTCTCCTTGAATGATAGGTTTTTCTTGTGCAATTTCTTCTAGAACTTGGTAATGAATCTTTAATGAAACTGTATCATTTTCCACGTGTTCTTGCAAAATATGTTCTGTTTTAATTTCGGCATCATCCGGCAGTTTCCCTCTTAATTCTTCGCGTGCATGTTTTTTAGCCACTTCGACTGCCTCGTCCTTTGTATACGTTCTGCTAAAACCAAACGTTTCACGTTGCTCGACAGTACGAATTTGAACAGGCAACCGATAACCAAAAATAGAGAAATTCGTTTCCCGTTCAAATATTTCATACGTCTCATAATCAGGTTTTGAGAAGTTCCAAAACGGAATGTCCCAATTACCTATTTGTATAAGTCGCTTATTTTTTTGTTCTCCCGTTATCGTAGTGAACTCATTTTCATAAGGCAATGTTACAGAAGAAGTATACCATATTTCCCCGATTATCGATGCTTTTGCTGCTACTGTCTGTTCTTTACCCTCCGCACCAATGAAGCCCGAAACAAGCATGTCTCCTTTTTCTACTAAATCATTTGTGCGTTTAACAGCCTTACCATCTTCTACAAACATTTTGCGTATTACCGCTTTTTTAGAAGCAACTAGATGCCTAGGCTTAATCGCTCTGCTGCCTCTTGCCGAACCTGTTCAACCACTTCGAATTCAAAGGTCGTCCCTTTTTTCGTACACCAATCCATGTCGCCTCCTCTATTTCATCAGTCACAATCCGTTGAATTTCATCAGGCTGTGGAAGTTGGAATGCAAACGCCCCTTTTTTTATACCTATATCACGAACAACTTCATGAAGTTGTTGCTCGACGTGAGGAGATGCCCCCTTAATTGAATAACCCCAAACCATATTGGCTGCTAAAATCAAAAGGAAGAGAAACAGAGCAAGTCCAATCGCAAAACCGGAACGAACTTTTATACGCTGGAGAAAAAACGGGAATCCGGCTTTTTGTTTAAAACGGATCTTACATCCAGAATGCCTGAACAACCTTCTAATCGTTTTGATATCAGTTAATGTTATATCAAAGTATAAATTATATTCCCCTTCATAATGGACATTCCAAATGTGCACCCCTTCTTTGACGCACTTATTTAACAAGTGCTCTGGATAACGCCCTTCAATTTGGACGGTTACATAACCATTTAGCGACTTCATAAATCCATTTCGCAAAATTCTCCCCCTAACCTTTCCTTTCTTCTTTATCATCAATAAACAACACCTGATCGATTTTCCCCTCCAACAGCAATTCTTCAGGTAATATTGTTTTTAATACGAAACCATTACCTTTTATTAATAACTGACCTTGTTTCAATAATAATCGCAACTCTTGGTTCGAAAAGCGCAGCACCCCTTGATGATTCTCTATATAAATGTGCAACTGTCCGACCATTGTAATTCGAGGCAGATCCATCATGACATCTGCCGGAAGCTGCATATGGTTCGCAATCCACTTTTTCATCCGATTCGTAAACGTGTTCATCAAGCGGCCCCCTCTCCTAATGAGTCTATGAGTAACGAAAAGGAAATAGCACACAAAAAAACCGCAGTGCATCAATGCACTACGGTTTTTCAAACCTCAAGTTCAGCGTCTGTTTGAACGATAATTCCCCGGACTAACTCGACCTTTAGGTGGTCCGAGTATTTCCGACCAAACAACAGCTCGCATCGCCTCTTTGCCTGACAATTGCTTAAAGTTCAGGTCAAGCCCGTCCTTCTTCGAATCAGTTCGTTTGCTTTCTGTTACGCCACTCAAATCCGCGATCGCCCCAATCTCTAATGAGTCTTGAAGCTCCTTTGCTTTTTCTTTCGCTTTTTGATGACGTTCATAAAGCTCTTGTTGTTTCTGGACGTTTACGCTAACGCTACTGTCTTCATTTTCGCTTGTTCGTGGCCCTTGTTGGACAGGCGGAGCAGACTCTGTAGGAAAATAATCCTCCCACTTTATCTCCGACCCTGACTGTCTACGGGGTTCCATTTGAACAGGACGCTGTCTCTGCTGTTGATTTTCGGCTTGCTCCTGCCCTTCCTCTGTCCCTTGTTGTTGTTGGCTCGATTGCGCCATTCGAGAAAAGACGCTGATCAAGCCGCCAATAAGAATGATAAGGAGAAGCGGATTGGCCAAAATCAATTGAAAAAGGTCAGCCATTTAGACAACCCCCTAGCCGTTAGGCTTATTTGTTGTTACGATTACGTGGATCATTGTCAGGGTATTGACTGTCAGTACCGTCTGATGCCTTGCTAATAGAGTCTCTCATGTCGGTATCAGCCATGACATTCTGATAATTCATATAGTCCATTACACCCATATGACCTTGACGGAGCGCCTCTGAAAGTGCCATTGGTACTTCAGCCTCTGCTTCAACAACTTTCGCACGCATTTCTTCTACGCGAGCTTTCATTTCTTGTTCTTGTGCTACAGCCATTGCACGACGCTCTTCTGCCTTCGCTTGAGCAATTTTCTTATCTGCTTCAGCTTGGTCAGTTTGAAGTTCAGCACCAATATTTTTACCGATATCAATATCGGCGATATCAATTGATAAGATTTCAAATGCAGTTCCTGAATCGAGCCCTTTCGAAAGAACTGTTTGTGAAATCATATCTGGGTTTTCCAATACTTTTTTGTGATCCGTTTGTGAACCAATTGTAGATACAATCCCTTCACCAACACGAGCGATAATTGTATCTTCACCCGCACCACCGACAAGACGGTCAATATTCGCTCGAACGGTAATTCTTGCTTTTGCTTTCACTTCAATCCCGTCCATAGCAACACCCGCAATAAATGGCGTTTCAATCACTTTTGGATTAACGCTCATTTGTACCGCTTCTAATACATCGCGTCCTGCAAGATCAATTGCAGCTGCACGTTCAAACGTCAACTCAATGTTCGCACGCTGTGCAGCAATCAAGGCATTAACAACGCGGTCGACGTTCCCCCCAGCAAGATAATGCCCTTCAAGTCGAGAAGAGTCTAGATCCAATCCAGCTTTGACTGCTTTAATTAGCGGGTTTACAACTCTTGCTGGAACAACCCGGCGAAGCTCATCCCTACTAATTCGAAAATGCCGATTTTAACGCCAGCAGCAATGGCAGAAATCCATAGTGCAACTGGAACAAAAGTGAACAAGATGGCAATTAGAATAATAACTGCCGCGATAATAATGAGAGTCACGATTGTTGTATCATCCATGATCTGTTTCCTCCCTTTTCCTTAATTTAAATCAGTTTGCTCAAGCTCCCTCACAACGATTCGTGAACCTGAAGTATAGACAACCTTAAGCAAACTCCCTTGTTCAATATAGCCTCCTTCAGATACAACGTCAAGGCGCTTGTCATCAATTAGAGCAACTCCAGCTGGTCTAAGGACACTTAAAGCCTTTCCTGTTTGCCCAATTAAATCACTTTTTGTCTCATTAGACACATAGCCTCCTTCTGACGTCGTCTGCGCTTTAAGAACAAGTCTTTTCCACGGACCTCGATCGCCAAAAAAGACAAAAAGAATGACTGCCGCAGCAATTGTCACAAACAACGCAATCGCTACAGAAAACACCATTACTGTCGTTGAAAAAGATGCCATAAATAAACCTGCGATAATAAGCCCGATTCCGAGAATCCCAAATATGCCAAAGCCAGGAGCAAAGATTTCTACACCAACTAGAATGACGCCGATAACAACTAAGATAAGCGATTCCCAACCAGCAAAACCAGCGACCATGTGCCCAAAAAAGAAAAGCAATAGCGCGCTTATCCCCATAATTCCGGGTATTCCAAATCCCGGTGAATATAGTTCTAATATAAGTCCAAGACTTCCTACTGAAAGCAAAATTGGAATAACAATCGGATTCGTTACAAAACGGGCAATATGTTCTGCAATGCTGACTTCAGAATTGACAATGTCGACGGTAGAAGGATTGTAACCAAGAAAATCAAGAACCCCATCTAAATTTGATTCAATTGAGTCAGCATAGCCAACTTCCTTTGCTTGTTCTGCATTAAGTGTTAAATAACCAGATGGGAATCCATCTACATCCGCATCTGCGTTCGCCATTGCTTCAGCGTACGCTGGATCTCTTCCGCCGTCAGGTCCATTTTCTGAAGCGGCCGTCTTCATCCGACTAATCCATAAAGACTGAACTTTTTCATCTGCCGCATTGCCCCCGCCATCGATGACGCCAGCAGAACCAATTTGCCCATTAGGTACCATGACAATATGATCTGCATTTAAGGCGATATAAGCACCCGCAGAAATGGCCTCACTATTAATGTAAGCTGTTACGGGTATTTCTGTACGATTAATAATACTGGCGATATGACCTGCAGCGTCAACCGCCCCTCCTGGTGTATCAATGTCTAAAATAATATGATCTGCATTTGCTTCTTTAGCTTCTTCAAACGAGCGATCCAAAAATGCTTCTAGTCCCCGTTCAACTGTTTGTTCTACTGGTATGACAAAAACAGTTTGCTCAGAAGAAGACGACTGATTAGCAAAAACTTGAAATGGCAGAAGCAAAAACGCAGCCAAATATGCTAGAAATGCAAC
>BAXC01000084.1 GCA_001310375.1 Bacillus sp. JCM 19041
GCGCCAATTAAACGAGTTTTCTTTAGCCTATCTCTTTTGTTATTTTGCTTTAACGATTGTTTTTACTTATACGAATGGAGCTGAAATTTTTCTAGTAGGTGTTGTAACAGCTACTGCAATTACGTTTGGATTTGCTTTTTCACGTTTAGTGATGCAAGTAGAACAGCAGGAAAATCGTCTCGATGATTTTGCCTATGAACACCGAATATTAAAACAGCAGTTGCTGCAAGAAGAAGACACGGCTAAGCAGGAGGAACGGACACGAATTGCCCGCAATGTCCATGACTCGGTTGGGCATCAACTAACAGCATTGATGATGCAGCTGCAAATGGCTGAATTAAACGACAGTCACGATAAAACATATATAAGTGATGCGAAACAAACAGCCAGACTTGCCCTTGAAGAGATGCGAAATGCGGTAAAAGCTTTAGAAAAAGAAGAAGTACGTGGTGTAGCATGATGCTTAGATTGATCCGGAAATTGGAATCAGAAAGCCAAATGCGAGTCGCGTTCACGACAGAAGCAGGGCACTCTCCACACCTTTGACTGATGAACAAAATACCACATTATATCGTTTTATCCAAGAAGGATTAACAAATGCGATGCGCCATGCTTATGCAAAACAAATAAGTGTCCATTTAACAGTAATAGGCACTCATACATATATGGCAAGCGTGGAGAATGACGCTTTACCAACAACGTATAAAGAGGGTTTTGGTTTATCGCAACTGCGGAATCGGTTTGAACATTTAGACGGTCATTTTAGTGCAGGCTTTGGTTTCAAAGACAATACGTTTGTTCTTAAAGGAACGTTTCCGATCCGGAAAGGGGGAGTCTATGAAAACGATCTTAGTAGCGGAAGACCAATTAATCGTGCGGCAAGGCCTAAAGATGATGATTGAACATGAAGGGAAGTATAAAGTGATAGAGGCGAGTAACGGGGCAGAAGCGGTGGAACAAGCTCTCTCCCACCACATTGATCTCATCTTAATGGATGTCCGGATGCCCGTCATGAATGGAATTGAAGCGATCCGACATATTCGTGCTCAAAAAAAAGACGCAAAAGTGGTTGTCCTCACAACATTTGCTGATAAAGAATATGCACTTGAATCACTTAAGCAAGGAGCAATCGGTTATATGTTAAAAGATGCAGACATGGTTCGTTTAGTTAGCTCTATTGAAAAAGCATTAAATGGCGAAATGATTATTGATGGTCAAGTAGCTGCAAAAGTTGTTCCTTCTCTTTTGCACCATTCGTCAACGGCGAAAAAAGATCTACCAAATTTAACAGATAGAGAAAGAGAAATTGTGAGGAAAGTGGGGCAAGGATTGAGTAATGCCGAGATCGCTGCTGAGTTGTATTTGACAATTGGGACGGTGAAAAATTACATCAGTCAATTGTTTATTAAATTAAGCGTACGGGACCGGACACAGCTAGCTATTTTTGCGTTAAAAAATGAGATCTAATATGACTAGAGTCATGTGCTAGATGAGTAATAAATGACCAGAGTGAATGGTTTCCATTCGCTCTCTTTCATATGATGGTCTTGAAGCGGAGGTGGCAGGATGATTGAAATGGATCAAATCTATAAGTCTTATGGTTCAATAGAAGCAATAAAAGATGTTGGCATTTATTTGAAGAAAGGAGAAGCTGTCGGATTGCTTGGTCCAAATGGAGCAGGAAAATCTACGTTAATTGATATGCTAACGAGCTTAAGTAAGCCATCAAAAGGTCAAGTCCGGTTTAATGGAAAAAACGTTTACGGACAGCTTACTCAATTTCGTACACAGATTGGCGTTGTTCCCCAAGAATTAGCATTATATTCTGACTTAACAGCAGAAGAAAATCTCTTGTTCTTTGGAAAAGCTTACAAATTAAAAGGAGTAAAGCTCAAGCAGAAAGTAACAGAGTTACTGCAATTAGTTGAACTTGAAGAAAGGAAAAAAGATCGAGTGAAAACATTCTCTGGTGGGATGAAGCGTAGGCTAAATCTAGCAATCGCTCTTATTCATGAACCAGCTTATTTAATTCTTGATGAACCGACTGTGGGGATTGACCCTCATTCGCGCAGATATCTATTGGATTTAATTAAGCGACTTCAGCTAGAGCAGGGCACAACGGTTCTTTATACGAGCCATTACATGGAAGAAGTTGAATTTCTTTGTGACCGCATTTATGTACTTGATCGAGGGACGATTATTGCTTCTGGAACGCAAGATGAGATTAAAAAAATTGTAAGCCAGGAGTATATATATAAATTGCTTGTTGCAGAAAAAGACGCGGAGCTCGAAAAAAAAGTTGAAAGAACAAGAGAGGATTCATGGCGTTTATGAAACGGATGAAGGTACCGAATTGCTTCTTATTCGGGTGCTTTATTTGAAAAAATGATTCAGTTGGCAAGTGATTCAAACGTTCAGGTTCTTGGCATCCAAATTCAAGAGGTAACACTTGAAGATGTGTTTTTGCACTTAACTGGCAGATCGTTAAGGGATTAGGGGGATATTATGGGACCAATCGTACAAAAAGAATTTAAACAGCTATTCTCAGATAAAGCCGCTCTTTTAACGATTCTACTCATGCCTCTTGTCTTAACACTCATTCTTGGATTTTCTTTAGCTAACTCAATGGGTTCAACCGTTGAACGAGATCTATCAATTGCGGTTGTTACGGAGGAAACGCTTGAAAAAGAAGCAGAAGCAAGTGCGGAGTCACTTGGATTGCCAGTAGATATGTTGAAAGAAACAGCTGTGCCGGATGTCTTGTTTTCTTCGATGAGTGATGAAATATCAATTGAGTATACAGATAACCTGGAAGAAGCGAGGGAAGCAATTATGATGCCGTAGTAGAAATTCCCCAAGGATATCGAGAGCGGATGTGGGAACAACAGTTTATGGGTGAGTCGAGCGGAACAGAAGAGTTTGTCCTTTATCGAAATACAGATGAATGGGTAAATTCGGTAATTGTTGAATCCATGCTTGATTATTTTATGATGCAACTGACATTTTACCAAGCTGTGGAAGAACCAATGCCAGAGATTGGTGAAGTTGTTCTGCAAGGTGAGGAACCAGTCTCGTCGTTTCAGTATTATACATTTGGGATGGGCGTCATGTATGTATTTTTCTCTGCTGGATTTATTGCGACTTTTGCTTTTCATGAAAAGAAATCAAAAGTGTATTCCAGGCTTGTGCTCGCGAATATTCCTCCAAGTCATTATTTAATTGGGAAGGCTATGGCATCCATTGGTGTCGTGCTAACTCAGATGTTTTTATTGTTTGGGGTATGCTTTGCCTTATTCCAAATAACAATTATAAATTGGTTA
The DNA here is from genome assembly GCA_001310375.1 of Bacillus sp. JCM 19041. Lineage (GTDB taxonomy): Bacteria > Bacillota > Bacilli > Bacillales > Bacillaceae_D > Shouchella. Next base: position 3,321 of record BAXC01000084.1, read on the forward strand.
GGATTTTTGTTTATTGCTTTCTGCCTTTCTGTAGCAGTAGCTGGAATTAGTGCTTTATTAATTTCAATTCAATTTCGCTACCATACTGAAAAAGCAGCAAATGTATTTATGTTTTCGATTATTTCAATATTAGCCTTTCTAGGGGGGAGTTTCTTTAGAATAGCAGATATGGCTCCAGGTTTAGCTCAGATTGGTAATTGGACGCCAAATGGACGGGCGCTTAGTGCGTTTATCCAAGCGAGCCAAGGGGAACCTACATCAATCCTTCTTCCATCATGTGTAATACTGTTGGGATTTGGAATTGTTTTTCTCGTGATTGCATGGGCGATGTTTCCAAATAAAGGTGGTGCGGCTAAATGAGAGCAATTTTCTATCAATACGGAAAAGAAGTGATTCGAGAGCCGTTTACACTTTTACTCATGCTAGGAATGACCATTTTCTTTGCATTTATCATTGGCGGATCAAGTGAACAAAATGTCTTTGTCTATTCAACAGAAATGGATGATAGCGAGTTATCTTCTTATATAGAGCAGTGGAATGAAGCGGAAGAGCTGAACTTTATGGTCACAACAGAAACAGAGGCAAAGCGCAAAATAAGTACCCATGAAGTTGAAGTGATTTTGGAAGCAGGGAGATCAGATTACAGGTTACATGTAGCTTATGAAGGGTCTCCGGTTGCGGCATTTGTTGGTCCGACCATATACAACTATTATATGCAGCAACAATTGGAAGACAGAGTAGATGATCATGGGGAGACTCAAGCAGCTTATGCGTATCAATCAGATGTAATGGTGGAAGGGTCAGAGTATGACCAAAGTCTTCAATCGTTGTTTGGCTTTACGTTATACTTTGCTTTCTTTACGATTAGTTTTTCAATCATGAGTATTCTCCAACAAAAAGAAGCTGGAACATGGAACCGAATTATTTTGTCTCCTACTTCCAAAACAGAAATGTATACAGGGAATTTGTTGTTTTCTTTTTTACTTGCTTATGTTCAAATTGCCCTTGTACTTACGCTTTTTGTGATGTTATTTGACTATGACTATTACGGGGGATTTTGGAAATTGTTGCTTGTGATTATTCCTTATGTGTTTGCGATTATGGCTTTTGGAATTTTCCTAAGTGGCATTGTAACGGCGTCCCAGCAATTAAATGGCGTTATCCCGTTATTCGCAACAAGCTTTGCGATGCTTGGCGGCGCGTTTTGGCCTTTAGACATTGTACAATCAGATTTTCTACTTGGGATGTCGTATATAAGCCCAATTATGTACGGAATCGAAATGATGATGGGCGCAACGGTAAATAATTGGGAACTGCAACAGTTCTTTTTGCCAGCAGCAGTATTGCTTTTTATGGGCTTGGCGCTTACTGGAATAGGGATTCGATTAATGGAACGGAAGTCAGTGTAAACTTGACCTCATATGTGCTGTGACACGTATGAGGTTTTTTATGATTGGAAAAAGGCGGTTGCTCTCTGTTTAAAGAGTACTTCTTCTTCTAAAAACGGGTAATGATTGCTCTCTTCGAAAATAGCAAGCTCTGCAGCTGGAATCGCTTCTGCATTTCGATCGAGAAGGATATCGGGCACTGAACGTCGTGGCGACCGCAGAATATTGCGGTTGGTACTGTGACTTGGTTGAGTTTTCTTGTTACATCAAATATGGGCAGAAGCGATTGTTTCTTTTTTTATTTTAATATATAACAACTATTGATAGAATTATACTGTTATAGTACAATTTAAAAAATAACAATAATTCGTTTTAAAGGAGAGATGGAATGAGGGAATATAAGAAAGTCGGGAATCTTCATGTGGCAGCTGTGCTCTATCATTTTATTGAACAGGACGTATTGCCAGGGCTTGATTTAGATAATGAGTCTTTTTGGAATGGATTCGAGCAACTGATTCATGAACTAGCGCCTAGAAACAAAGAACTTTTACAGGAACGAGACGTACTCCAACAGCAGCTAGATAAGTGGCATCAAGAAAACCGTTCATTTAATCAAGCTGAGTATCGTGCATTCTTACAAGAAATTGGTTACCTAGAGCCAGAGCCAAAAGCAAGTACGATTATGACAACAAATGTTGATGACGAGATTGCTGAGCAAGCTGGACCACAGCTTGTTGTGCCAATAAACAATGCACGTTTTGCGGTTAATGCGGCAAATGCTCGTTGGGGTAGTTTGTACGACTCTCTTTATGGAAGCGATGCCATTATCGTTGAGCAAGTACAACAAGCGGGATATGATCGAAAACGAGGAGAAGCGGTTATTGCTTATGCAAAAGCGTTTCTCGATGAATCATTGCCACTTACGAACACATCACATAAAAACGTGGTACGTTATGCCGTTATTGATGGGAAATTAATCGTAGAACTTGCTGAAGGTGGCATAGATTCACTTAAAGACGAAGAGGCTTTTAGCGGCTACCAAGGAGATCAAAGTAATCCGTCATCGTTGCTTTTCCGCCATCATGGCAATGGGATTGAGTTGCAGTTCGACCGTAACCATACTGTCGGAGCGAGTGATCCAGCTGGGATAAAAGATATTGTAATGGAAGCAGCACTAACAACAATTATGGATTGCGAAGACTCTGTTACTGCAGTTGATGCGGAAGATAAGGTTGAAGTTTATCGAAATTGGCTTGGACTGATGAAAGGAGATATTGAAGCTACTTTTAAAAAAGGAGGACAACAGCAAACAAGAATGCTTGAAAGCGACCGTTCTTTTACATCACCAACAGGAGAAAAGGTGGAAGTGAAAGGGCGATCGCTAATGCTAAACCGCAATGTTGGCCTTCTAATGGAAAGTGATGCGATATTGGATGAACAAGGCGATGCAATTCCAGAAGGTGTGATGGACGGAGTGGTGACATCATTAATTGCAAAGCATGATTTGCTTGGTCATTCTCGTTTTCAAAACTCCTTGAAGCAGTCCATTTATATCGTTAAACCAAAAATGCATGGGCCGAAAGAAGTTGCATTTGCCAATACCCTATTTGATCGCATTGAGGATCTGATTGGTGTGGCTAGGAATACAATAAAAATGGGTGTAATGGACGAAGAACGCCGTACGAGTTTAAATTTACAAGCATGCATCAAAGAAGTGAAAGAGCGAATCTTCTTTATTAATACAGGCTTTCTTGATCGCACTGGAGATGAAATTCATACATCAATGGAAGCTGGACCAATGGTGAGAAAGCATGCGATGAAAGCATCAAGGTGGATTAAATCCTACGAGCGGGCTAACGTGCAGGCCGGTTTGAAAACGGGATTCCAAAACGTTGCTCAAATAGGAAAAGGGATGTGCGATGCCTGATGAGATGGCGGGTTTATTAAAAGAGAAAAGTGCACAACTTCGTGCAGGGGCTTCAACAGCTTGGGTACCTTCTCCGACTGCGGCAACGCTTCATGCCATTCATTATCACCAAGTAGATGTAAAAGCGGAACAAACAAAGTTGAGTGAAGATAAAGTAGATTATATAGAAGAATTGTTAGATATTCCTTTGGCAGGAGAGACGTTTTCTCCCGAGGAAGTGGATGAAGAGTTAAATAATAATGCCCAAAGTATTCTTGGTTATGTTGTGCGCTGGATTGACCAAGGAATTGGTTGTTCAAAAGTGCCTGATATACACGATACAGCGCTTATGGAAGACCGGGCGACGCTCCGTATCTCGAGTCAATTACTAGCAAACTGGTTGCATCATGGTATTTGTTCAAAAGACCAGGTGGAAAGTGCCTTTTTACAAATGGCCAAAGTCGTCGATGAGCAAAATGCAGATGACCCATTGTACCGCCCATTGTCGAGTCATCGTTCGATCGCATTTCAAGCAGCACTTGAGCTGGTTTTTGAAGGAGTTAACCAACCTAATGGTTATACTGAACCAATCCTGCATAAACGGAGACAGGAAGCGAAAGCACGTAACAAATTGAATGCAATGTAAGAATGAGAAGGGGCCTCTTTAAAGGGGCTCAGCTTGTCGACAAAGTCCCGTGAAAGCGAGACCGTCGACAAGCTTTTTTAATGATGAGCGAATATAAGATTCGTATCCCTCTTTGTCCTCGCTCCCGGCATACACTTCGCTTTCCGCGGGCGACGGATGAGCCTCGCAACTACGCTGCAAGTCTTATCTTCGTCTTTTCTCCCGCTGGATTCTACGTGTATGCAGTCCGCTAGTTGGAGATTCAAATTGACCCCAAAATACCTCTAAGATAAAGTCTCAGAGGTGTTTTGTATACGGTTCGAGACCTCTTTTAAGAAGCAGTTCATTTCAGGGGAAGTTTTGGCAGTGGAGAGAGATGGAAATTGTGGTAGGAGATTAGCGAGTTCAAAGAGGCAATTTATGAGGAAGAGTGGAGAATCAGAAGATACTATTTCATAAAGAAAAAAGGACCAAATGCATCTACTACTATCGGATACATTTGGTCACGAGTTTATTAAGAAATGAATTCTCTTTTTGAGTAGAATTGTATCAACATGTATCGCTGTGCTTTATTCTGTATTACTCTTCCGTTTTACTCAAGCAGTGATCACATTGCGTAAACGTATGTTGTTGACCAGAAAGAGTCTTGCCACAATTATTGCATACAGCTGTGTTTTGTTGCATTGTCTGCACCCCTTTCTATTGTAGTTAGGTAAATTATTTTAATGAGAGAATTGCTCTGTTTCCGTTGAACCACTCATTGCTTTTGTTGAAGAAGTACCACCTGATATAACAGAGACACTTCGTCAAAATAACCAGTACCAACTTCACGCTGATGACGAGTTGCTGTATAGCCACTTGCTTCATTTGAAAATTCTTTTTGTTGTAGCTCAGAATAAGCACCCATTCCTCTAGACTCGTAACCGTTTGCAAGTTCAAACATGCTGTTGTTTAATGCGTGGAAACCAGCCAAAGTGACAAATTGGAATTTGTATCCCATTTCACCTAGGCGTTCTTGGAATGTCTCAATTTCATCATCACTTAACTTTGCTTTCCAATTAAAAGAAGGTGAACAGTTATAAGCAAGAAGCTTACCTGGGAACTCAGCATGAATCGCATCGGCAAATGCTTGTGCTTCTTCAAGGCTTGGTTCGGATGTTTCACACCAAATCAAGTCTGCATAAGGTGCATAGGCAAGACCCCGAGCAATCGCCTGATCAAGACCAGAGTTTGTGCGGTAAAATCCTTCTTCTGTACGTTCTTGGCTCGCTATGAATGGATGGTCATACGGATCAATGTCACTCGTTAGCAAATCAGCAGCATTGGCATCTGTCCGGGCAATAATGACGGTAGGGACACCAAGTACATCAGAAGCAAGACGAGCAGCAATTAAATTCTGTACAGCTGTACGGGTTGGAATCAAAACTTTCCCACCGAGGTGGCCACATTTTTTCTCGGAAGCCAGTTGGTCTTCGAAATGGACACCCGCTGCCCCTGCTTCAATCATTGATTTCGTTAATTCGAAAACATTTAAGCGTCCTCCAAAACCAGCTTCACCATCGGCAACAATCGGAGCGAACCAATGTGTATCGTTTTTTTCCTTCGGCAAAATCGATCTGATCAGCGCGTTGCAGTGCCTGATTAATGTTCTTTACCACCTTTGGTACACTGTTCGCTGGATACAAGCTTTGGTCAGGGTACATTTGACCAGCAAGGTTTGCGTCGGCGCAACTTGCCAACCACTTAAATAAATCGCCTTCAACCCCGCCTTTACTTGTTGTACGGCTTGATTCCCTGTTAATGCACCAAGTGCACGAACAAAGGGGTCATTATGCATCAAGTTCCATAAACGACTTGCTCCTTGCTGTGCAAATGTGTATTCAATGTTCATTGAACCACGTAATGAAACAACTTCTTCCGCGGAGTAAGCACGCGAAATGTTTTTCCAACGTTCATCTGTTGCCCAGCTGCTTTGTAAGTTTGTAACGGCATTTTTGCGATCCATCTTCATCTCTCCCTTAATCTGTTATATAACAACTTCATTAATTAATACCTATACTATTACAGTGGGTATTTGAACGTCAACCTATTTTTTAAAAAAGTCTAATTATTTTATTCGACAAATTAAAAACCACTCAAGCCAGTGAGTGGTTTGAGCTTGTCGATAAAGTCTCGTAAAAACGAGATCGTCGATAAGCTATTGCTTTTCCCTGCATGGTCCCCGCTCCCGGCATACACTTCGCTTTCCGCAGGCGACGGATGAGACGCGCATCGTAGCTGCAAGTTTCATCTTCGTCTTTTCTCCTGCAGGAGTCTACATGTATGCCGGGAGCTAGTTGCCATTTTAATATAAGAATGCAATTGGCGATGGTTTGAATCGAAAACCACGTTCCAAACGATCATCTTGTGGGGAAAATTTATGTGGATTTAGATAGGTCGAGGAAGTTAAAGAAAGCAGCTATGAATTTAAAAAGTGAGGATGGAGCCACCTCCAACTTCAATTGATAAATGGAACGTAATGAGTTGTCCAATGCTGTAATAGAGGCAGGGACGGCTCGAATTGTATCATAGTGGTCACCACTTTTCTTCTATTATAAAAAAGCCTAGCTCATAAGCTAGGCTTCAGACTGAAGACAAACGTTCACATACGTCTCGCTTGCCTCGGTCATATGCTCATGAACCCACGTTCTATTCGCATCTTCCCTCATCTTCGCTCCTAGTCTGACAAGCGTTTTCTTTTCAGTCTGGATCGGTAATCGACTTTGTCGACAACCTCAAGCCTAGCTCATAAGCTAGGCTTTTCTGTATATGGTCTCTTTGGCAAATGTTCAAATATTTCTCCGCTGTCTAAGAATTCGATAAAAGATTCGACCACTTATAATAATCTTTGGCGTGTGCTACTTTTCGTAAATCGTCCTCAATTTTTGTCTGTACATGATCATTCTTGGTTTTACATTTTAAGTCAAGTAAATGTCGCTCCATTTGCATGCTGGCTTTTTTATTGTTTTCGACAGCGGTTCGCCATTGCTTCGAAAAATAGCAACAAACGATTCATACCAATCTTCTTCCCCTGTGTATAAATCTTTTCGAACGCCCTTTCGCCAAACCTTTTTTGCCATATTCGCTTCAGCTAACTGACGAATGCCTGTGCTCATACTTGTTTTGCTCATTTGAAGCGAGTACTCATTTCATCTAATGTTAACGGGTGATTTTCAAATAATAATGTTCCATAAAGTCGTCCGACAGATTCGGTCATTCCATAAAGATGAAGATTGGTTGATAATTCGTGAATGAACTGTTCCCTGATATCTTGTAGTTTTTCTTCATCACACGCTAAACCGTAATCATTCTCCATAATATTCCTCCAGTTGACTGATAAATAGAGTGTAACAAATTAGTGATTTGGTTAACACTACAGGCAAAGATAGGATAAGTTAGTATTATGGAGGATTTGTAAGCATGGTAGAAGTTCAATCTGTTCAGTTTAAACTGAACAATTAATACAGACTAAAAAAAAGATATGCACTGTTTGATTAGTTTTTTGTTAATAGGGTATAGTTACATGGTCATAAAGAAGCACGAATTAAGTAAAGAGGTGGAAAAACTTGTCGAAAATTAAAGTTGAGGGCTTAACGAAAGTGTTTGGGAAGAAACCTAAACGAGCTCTAGACATGTTAGCACAAGGTAAGAAGAAGCCGGAGATTTTAAATGAGACCGGTCTTACTGTTGGTGTAGACAGAGCAAGCTTTGATGTAAAAGACGGAGAAATCTTCGTTATTATGGGCTTGTCTGGAAGCGGAAAGTCAACAATTGTCCGTTTATTAAATCGTCTAATTGAGCCAACAACTGGCAGTGTTGGATTGATGGCGAGGATCTAGCAAAAATGGATGCAAAAAATTTGCGTGAAGTTCGCCGGAAGAAAATGAGCATGGTCTTCCAGAAGTTTGGTTTATTTCCTAATCGAACGATTATAGAAAACGTCGAATACGGCCTCGAAGTACAAGGCATCGATAAATCGGAACGGAGAAAAACGGCACAAACATCACTGGAGCTTGTTGGTCTAAAAGGATACGAAGATAGTTATCCTGATCAACTATCTGGAGGAATGCAACAACGTGTGGGACTTGCGCGAGCACTTGCAAATGACCCAGACGTCCTTCTTATGGACGAAGCTTTCTCGGCGCTTGATCCGCTTATTCGTAAAGATATGCAGGATGAACTTTTAGACCTGCAAGAAAAATGAATCGTACGATTATTTTTATTACGCATGATTTGGATGAAGCGCTGCGAATTGGTGATCGCATTATGATCATGAAAGATGGTTCTGTTGTACAAATTGGTACACCAGAAGAGATTTTGACTCAGCCAGAGAATGATTATGTTGAGCGGTTTGTTGAAGATGTCGACCGTTCGAAAGTCTTTACTGCTGAAAATGTAATGATTCGTCCAGAGTCTGTTAACTTAGAAAAAGATGGCCCAAGGGTTGCTTTGCAACGAATGAAAGAGGCTGGCATTTCAAGTATTTACGTTACAAAACGGAATAAAGAACTTGTTGGAATTGTCCATGCAAGTGATGTTTCTGAACTCATAAAACAAAATATAAATTCATTAGAAAGCATTATTGTCACCGATGTACCGATCGTTGAAAAGGACACGCCGCTTAATGAATTAATGGATCAACTATCAATGAGTACAGTGCCACTTGTTGTGCGCTCTGACAAAAAATTGCAAGGAATCATCGTAAGAAGCGCTGTTCTTGGTGCGTTATCGGGAAGTGAGGTTGATTTTAATGGATTTTCTACCCCGTCTGGAAATAGGTAATTGGATTGAAGCTTTTATCGACTGGCTGCAAAATGCGGGTTGGTTGTTTGACGGAATTTACACAGCGATTGAGGGATTGTTTGATGGCATTTATTGGTTGGTTGCTCTCCCTCCAAGCTGGCTTTTTATTATCATTATTGGAGCATTAACCTATTTATTGAACCGTGGAAAATGGGGCTTACTCCTATTTGTAGTTATTGGATTAGTCTTTATCGACAGTTTAGGTTTCTGGACTGAAATGCTTGATACATTAGCAATTGTACTAGCAGCAGGTATTATATCCATGGTCATTGGTGTACCATTTGGTATTTGGATGGCAAAAAGCAATCGCATAGAGGCGGTTGTTAAACCGATACTTGACTTTATGCAAACAATGCCGGCATTTGTATACTTAATCCCTGCGGTTGCTTTCTTTGGTGTCGGTATGGTACCGGGGATTGTCGCTTCAGTTATTTTTGCGATGCCGCCAACGGTTCGAATGACAAACCTTGGAATACGCCAAGTATCCACAGAATTAATTGAAGCTGCAGATGCATTTGGTTCCACTGGCGCTCAAAAACTTTTTAAAGTTCAATTGCCAATGGCACGAGGAACAATGATGGCTGGTATTAACCAAACAATCATGCTTGCTTTATCAATGGTTGTTATTGCTGCGATGATTGGTGCAACGGGTATTGGTCGAAGTGTTTATCGCGCAGTTGGACAGAATGACATTGCAGCCGGATTTGAAGCCGGGATCGCAATTGTTGTTCTAGCAATTATTTTAGACCGTTTAACACAAAGCTTTAGCACGAAAAAAGAAGGTTAATTGTAGGTGGTTAGAGGGCATTATGCCTCTTCACATATATCAATCATAAGCTTAGGGGGCTTTTATATGAATTGGAAACACGTAGGAATGACAACAAGTTTAGCACTTGCTGTAACGCTTGCAGCTTGTGGCTCAGATGATAACAACGATACTGGGCAAGGATCGGTTGAAGATGAAGCGGATATGCTTTCGCAAGAAGATATTGCAGAGAACTTAACGAGCATTACAGGAATCGAGCCTGGTTCTGGTGTTATGACAGCAACGGAAAATGCAATTGAAGAATATAATCTTGATCTAGAATTAGACGATATGGGAAGCGCGTATATGACGCAAGTCCTTGATACAGCAATTAGCAACCACGAGCCGGTTGTCGTAACAGGTTGGACACCCCACTGGAAATTTGAAGCATTTGATCTTAAGTACTTAGAAGATCCAGAGAACGTTTTTGGTGATGGAGAAAACATCAATACACTAACGCGTACTGGTTTACAAGAAGATATGCCTGAAGCATACCAAGTGCTTGATAACTTTTTCTGGGAGCCAGAAGATATGGAAGCCGTTATGCTTGATATCGAAGAAGGCACGGATGAACGTGACGCTGCTTTAAACTGGATCGAAGACAATCGCGACACAGTTGATGAGTGGATTGCCGGTGTAGATGAAGTAGATAATGTAGATATTTCATTAACACTTGTTAACTGGGCAACTGAAATTGCTTCAACAAATGTAATCGCTGCTGTCCTTGAAGAAGTTGGTTACAATGTATCATTAACTGACCTTGAACCAGCGTTTATGTTCCAAGCACTAGCTAATGGTGAAGCTGATGCAAGTGTTGCTGCTTGGCTACCACTAACACACAGTAACTATATGGATGATTTAGGAGATCAAATGGAGGATCTTGGACCAAACCTTGAAGGTGCTGTTATTGGTCTTGTTGTTCCTGAATATATGGATATTGATTCAATTGATCAACTTCCACAAGCCGAATAAGCGGTTTAATCCCCCATGGACTAAGTCCATGGGGGATTTTTTACTAATGAATAGCTAACAATTAGACAAAATAAGTTAGTGCTAAAACAAAGCTTTTTCGTATTGTCATCGCTCCCTGCATACACTTCCTACGGGCGACGGATTAGCTATCAGTCTAGCTATCATCTTCGTCCTTTCTCCCGCTGAGTCTACGTGGATCGCGATGCTTTTTTAGCAATAACTTTAAAAAGTAGTTCCAATTTTTCTTTTTATCATCGTATCTTTGAGTCGTTATAAGGGCACAATGCGGATAACGAAAGGGTGATAACAGTGAGTGCTCTTGTAGCAGGCTTTTACTTAATTGTCTCACTTGGGATGTATTTTCTGGGGAGAAATCGACTGTTAGATAAATTATTTTCTTTAATGGCTATTGTTTCATTGCTCATTTTCTCTGGGATCATTTCTTACGCTATTTTTAGCATTATTAGTAATGAAACAGTGTTTATGACTTCCATTCATTCTCTTTTTTTAAATCCTTTCTTTCTTGTAAGTGGTGGATATTTGCTGTTTTTTGGCTTGTACCGATTAATAGTCGATTTCCTATCGTATTAGATGAAAAAAAAAGGACTGACATTTTAGTGGCAGTCCGTTCAGTTTTTTAATTAAGTCTCATAAAAACAAGACCGTCTACAAATGATGATTTAATGTACAATGCTTTTCCCTCTGCGCCATCGCTCCCGGCATACACTTCGCTTTCCGCGGGCGACGGATGAGCCTCACAGGAGTCTACGTGTATGCCGTCCGCTAGTTGCTGACCCTTTGAAGACAAGAACGCAGATGGCTGCGATGGTTTGACTACATAAACTCTCTCCAGAAGGTATTTTGTCTACGGTCTGAACGGACTGCCCAGTAAGTGGCAGTCCGGTTTTTGTTGGGTGGATTGCTTAAAATGATGCACGTGTAATCGATTAGTGACACAATTAAGTCATATTTGATAAATAATTATATTTTTCCGAGTGGTTTTGTTTGAATTAAACAGAATCGTTTGTTAAAATTGGTTTAAGATGGATTTATTGTATCAGCCGGTTGTTGGTGGGTATGAAGCTTTCGTTTACGTATCGAAATAAGAGGGCAGTAACGTAGAATGCCTTCTGCTGTTTTAAGTGCTCCACAACAAACCATTGCTAATGAAAAAATAGAATTAGGCTGGCGAGAGAGTTTCGCACCTGCAAAGGTGAGAATGGCAAGACCAGCTGCAAGTCGGCAAAGTGCTTGATTCGTACTTAAATTCTCCTTCATAAATGAACCTCCTAAAAAAGATGTGAAGAAATGTCACAATTTATGCTAATTAACTGCCATAAATATGGTAAGATAAAACTAAGATTGAGTAGATGAAATGAGTGATGAACATGACAACAGAGCGAATACATCGTTGGACCAAAACACGGTTGCGTGAGCACTTAAGTGTTGTGAAAGGTGAACGCCCACCAACGCTTGTATTAAAAGATGCAACATATTTGAATCACGCGCGACGTAAATGGATCGAAGCAAATATATGGATTGCTGATGATCAAATTGTATACGTTGGTAAAGATATGCCGGAATTGTTAGGTGATGCAGAGGTCGTTGATTGTAAGAATCAATACATTGTCCCAGGATATATTGAACATCACGCCCATCCATTCCAATTGTATAATCCCCACAGCTTGGCAAAGTATGCATCGGAACGAGGAACGACAACACTGATCAATGATAACCTAGTTTATTTTTTGAACTTAGAAAAAAAGAAAGCGCTTTCTTTGATTGAGAAACTGGAAGAGTTGCCAACAACAATGTATTGGTGGACGCGCTATGATTCACAATCGGAATTATTAAAGGATGAGATGTTTTCGAACTCGAAGATTAAAGCTTGGCTAGAGCATCATTTAGTTGTTCAAGGTGGAGAGTTAACGTCTTGGCCAAAAGTGTTGCAAGGGGACGATACAACCTTGCATTGGATGCAAGAAACAACAAGACTGCGCAAGCCGATTGAAGGCCATTTACCTGGTGCATCCGAAAAGACGTTATCACAAATGGCATTACTCGGTGTCACTTGTGATCATGAAGCGATTACTGGTGAAGAAGTGGTCCGTCGACTGGATTTAGGTTATACGGTTTCTTTAAGGCACTCGTCAATTCGCCCTGATTTACCTCGCTTATTTGAAGAGTTAAAAGAGCTTGGCGTTGATTACTTTGGCCGATGCTTAATGACAACGGATGGTTCACCACCTTCCTTCTACGAAGAAGGCGTCATGAATAAGTGTATTCAAATTGCTCTTGATGCGGGTCTTGATCCTGTTGATGCGTACGGTATGGCAACTTATTATGTCGCTCGATATTACAATGTTGATCATAAGTTAGGTATGATTGCACCTGGTCGAATTGCGCACTTGAATTTTTTGAGCGATAAAACAACCCAACACCGATTAGTGTTCTAGCAAAAGGGCAGTGGGTGATGCGCGAAGGACAGCCAGTAGAGAAGGAAGCACCTTTTAACTGGAAAGATTATGGAATCGAACCAATTAAGCTTGATTGGGAATTGAAAGAGGAAGAGTTGCACTTCTCAATGCCAATGGGAATTGAGATGACAAATGCCGTTATTTTGAAGCCTTATCAAACAATGCTTGAAACGGCAGCAAGCGAGCTTAGTACGGATCATGATGAATCGTTTTTTGCAATGATTGATAAAAAAGGAAAATGGCTTGTCACAACAACATTAAAAGGATTTTCGACGTCAGTAATGGGTCTTGCAAGTTCCTATAACTACACAGGTGATATCATTTTAATTGGCAAATCACTGCGAGCAATGGTGCAAGCGTTTAACGAATTAAAGAAGCAAGGTGGCGGACTTGTGCTTGTTGAGAATGATGAAGTCATTGACCAAATTCAATTGCCTTTACTCGGCATGATGTCGGATGCATCGATGGAAGAGATTATGGAACAAGAGCGGTCATTTGTGAACAAACTACGTGAACGTGGATATACACATGAAGATCCAATGTACAGTTTGCAGTTCTTTTCTTCGACGCATTTGCCTTATATTCGAGTAACACAGCGTGGAATCTACGATGTTCGGAAGAAAAGAATTTTATTTCCAGCGATTATGCGGTAAAATAAAAGTACTTTGATGCTTTACCACTTTAAAATTTACCCGCATCGTAGAGATGGCACAATACTCGAAAGGTGTGACACTGTTTGCAAATCAATAAATTACGCGGCAAAGAGCTGGACCAACTATTTAATTCGATCCTGTCCCTGAAAAACTTAGAGGAAGCGTATGAGTTTTTTGATGACTTGTGCACGATTAATGAAATTCAATCGTTAGCACAGCGGCTTGAAGTAGCTCGAATGCTTCGGGATGGCTACACTTACCATAAGATTGAAACGGAAACTGGAGCTAGCACAGCGACAATTTCGAGAGTTAAACGTTGCTTAAATTATGGTAATGATGCTTATCGAATGACACTTGATCGGATTGAAGCACAAGAGGAAACACAAGAATAACAGGAAAACGACTCTACTTAAGTAGAGTCGTTTTTTTATGAATTACGATTGCGTCCAGTCCTATATGCAAATCAGATTAAAAACTCTTCCAATTTTGATATTGCGAAAAAGATGGCATCGATTTGTGGAATCGGCTACAATAGACGATAAAAACAAAAGGAGATTAGTATGAATCAATTGAAACGAAAATTGGCTGGAGCTAGTCGCAAAAGCCATGTGATACGCTCCTTATTAATGGAAAAATCATTGATGTATACACTTGTTCTATTTATGAAGCATCCGTTGCAATTACTGATGGAGAAATTGTTGGGATTGGTGATTATACAGAAGCAAATGAAATCATTGATGTAAAAGGAAAGTACATAAGCCCTGCTTTAATTGATGGGCATGTTCATATTGAATCAGCGATGGTGCGTCCTGAGGATTTTGCGAGCGTCCTTGTCCCTAAAGGGGTAACAACGGTCATTGCTGACCCACATGAACTAGCGAACGTAGCTGGCGCAGAGGCAGTCGAGTATATGTTGAGTGCATCAACAAATTTACCGTTAGATGTGAAGATGATGGTTCCATCAAGTGTGCCTGCTGCATCATTCGAGGAAAACGGCGCTGTACTAACTAGTTCTGATGCAGAACGGCTTTTCCAAGATGGTGGCGTGTATGGCTTAGGTGAAGTGATGGACTTCCCTGCTGTTTTAAATGGTGATGAAGAAATGCTGAAAAAAATTGAGTTCGCAAAAACATACGGGGCCACTGTGGATGGCCATGCTGCGGGCTTGAATGAAGAGGCATTAAATGCGTATCGTGTTGCTGGGATTGAAAATGATCATGAAGCCGTAACTGCAGAAGAAGCGCTAGCACGCGTGCAGCGTGGGTTTTATGTATTAATGAGAGAAGGAACAGCTGCTCGGGATGTAGAGGCATTGTTACCGGCTGTGACATCAGCGAATGCCCGTCGCTTTGCATTTGCGACGGACGATAAGCATTTAGATGATTTAATCGAAGAGGGCAGTGTTGATTTTAATGTACGGAAAGCGATTAAGCTGGGGATGGACCCACTTCAAGCGATTCAAATCGGTTCATTAAATGCGGCAGAGTGTTTTGAATTGAAGCGGAAAGGTGCAATTGCTCCAGGGAAAGAAGCGACATTTCTATTGTTATCAGAGCTAGAGACGTTTAAAGTAGACGCCGTTTATGTAAATGGACAGCTTGTGGCAGAACGAGGAAAGCTGGTTGAACCAATTCGAGAATCAACTCCTGTGCCTGAAAAGTTGTTAGATAGTATGCATTTAACTTCGTTTACAATTGAAGATCTTTCTTTACGCTTAAAAAATCCGGCCGCAACACCAGTTATAAAAGCGAAGCTTGGCTCTATTGTGACAGAGAAATTAATCGAACGTGTGGAAGCAACTGAAGGAGAATTCCAACCAGGAGCAGGTCATTTAAAACTTGTTGTTGCAGAACGACATCATTCAACTGGTCATATGGGTCTAGGGATTGTCAAAGGTCTGGCTTTTTCTGAAGGAGCGATTGCGGCAACAGTTGCACACGATTCCCATAACATTATTGCCTGTGGTGCTGATGATAAGAGTCTCTATCATGCCATTAACCACGTAGCTGACATTGGTGGTGGTATGGCAGTCGTAAAGGGAGATCAAGTGCTTGCATCAATGCCGCTTAAATTAGGTGGACTCATGTCAATAGAGCCGGTTCACACGGTGAAGAAACAATTAAATGAACTACAAGAAGCGCTCTTGAAATTAGGATACAACGAAAAAGTAGATCCATTTTTAACGCTAGCATTTTTAGCACTTCCTGTTATTCCTTCAATTAAACTAACATCAAAAGGGTTGTTTGATGTAACAGCTTTTCCTTTATTACACAATGAAAAAAGATGGTGCATGTAATGTGCACCATCTTAGCTTGTTGATAAAATCCCGTAAAAACGAGACCGTCGCACCAATACACATCATCGTTTTCATCATAAGGCCAGTTATGCGGGTGATAGGCTTGCTTTGTGAAGGACCGCTTTTCTTCTTTGGATGGTGTTTCTACGATCGCTTGGTCGATCGCATTGAGTTCGCTTTCCACCTATTGATTGGGCGATTTTTTTTGCATTTTGGAGAAAAAGTTAAACGTAGCGAG
>BAXC01000085.1 GCA_001310375.1 Bacillus sp. JCM 19041
TATGTTGTGCACATCTACCTCTACATGTTAAAGGGGTATACGATGAATTCGATTGAAAAATTTCAGACGCTACTTATTTTACTTTCTGTTGTTACCGGACTTGTACTCGGTCAATTCAATCTCTTTGAAGCACATGCAGCTTCATTTATCCTACCTTTTTTAATGTTGATGCTGTATGGATTGTTTTTAGCAGTCCCATTTAAAAATCTGAAAGCTGCTTTTAGAAATAGAACGTTCTTAACAACCTCAATCCTAATTAATTTTATCTGGACCCCGATCCTAGCGTGGTGCCTAGGAGCAGTCTTCTTATCGGAGTATCCCGCTTTATGGTTAGGGTTCATTTTGTTACTCGTGACACCGTGTACAGACTGGTATCTCATTTTCACGGCGATTGCGAAAGGGAATATGTCCCTCGCTACGTCTGTTCTGCCAATTAATCTTATTCTGCAAGTCCTTTTACTACCTATTTACTTACTTTTATTTGCAGGAACGATGGAGTCTATCCGCCTCTCGACCGTTGTCGAAAGTGTCGTCTTTGTCTTAGTGATCCCTTTTCTTGCGGCAAGCTTTACACGCTATCTATCTAAATCGAAAGAAGCCTTTTTAGAAAAAAAGATTATCCCTTTTTTCGCATCCGCGCAACTTGTCTTCTTGTCTCTTGCCATTGTTGCGATGTTTGCCTCTCAAGGTTCTTATTTGATCCGTCATCTTGACGTCATCGCCCTATTGCTTTTACCTTTGTTGCTATTCTTTATCATCAATTTTATCGTTGCGCAAACGATAGGGAAAGTGTTTAAATTCAACTATGAAACGACTGCAAGTTTAAACTTAACGATCATTGCCCGGAACTCCCCTGTTGCATTGGCGATTGTCTTAACCGCCTTTTCTGACCAACCGCTGATTGCACTTGCTCTCATTATCGGTCCTTTAATTGAACTCCCGGTACTTGCAATCGTAGCGCAGACATTATTACGGATAAGGAAAAGGAAAACCTAACGGAGAGCACTCTCCGTTAGATTAAACAATCCGAATGACAGACAAATCCTATTTAAAAACCGCCAAACAATGTTGGCGGTTCCCTTGTTTCTTATAAGAGTGAAGCTCAATAAAATGAAAAATCCTTAAGACGTAAAAATCGATCGAATCAAACGAGGAATATACATGACCGCATAAAGAGCCAATTCCCCTATTGTATAAAACCAATCCACCACATTATGTCTTTTTTTCTTTTTCACATTACTTGCCACGTCTTATACTCCTCTCAAATCTCACTATTCTTATTAATATTAAAAGAAAAACGTTTGATGACCTGAACCCATAAACACCTCTTGCCAACCTTTTATACGTTCCTTTCTTCTTTAGGTTTCAGCATTTTCAAAAAGGTTCACTTACCACTTATACAGTTGTGCGTTCCGAATGATAAAACTGGGGGATAAAGTTCCCTTCATTTAATGATTTATTACTCCTATATTATTAAGGATCAACATGATAAGATACATAGATCGTAAGAATAAAATGACATTTACTTCCGTTTATCTTTCTTGTTATGATCGATCCTTGTTCCTCTAAAATGGTTTACATTCTCTTAAAGGAGTCCATATATGAAAAGATTCTCTCAAACCGCTCAAGACCGGTATTATACAATTTTATTATTTCTTGCCATTCTAATTATCGCGGCCACGTTGCGTTCACCCATTACGTCAGTTGGACCGCTTATTCCATTTATTCGTGAAGACTTAGGTGTATCCAACACAATCGTTGGTTTCGTTAACACTCTTCCTTTGTTAGCATTTGGTCTCTTTTCTCCATTTATTCCCGGGATATCTAGAAAAACGGGGATGGAGATTATGCTTCTAATTGCGATGATTGTTTTATCAACTGGAATTATTTTCCGTTCACTTGGAGGCACCTCCATGTTGCTAACTGGTACAGTCCTGCTCGGATTAGGTATTGCCGTTGGAAACGTATTAATGCCAGGTTTAATAAAATTAAGCTTTCCGTACCGTGTAGGTGTGATGACTGGTCTTTACTCTGTTTCTATGAATGTCTTTGGTGCACTTGCTTCAGGTGTTTCCGTGCCAATTGCCTCGCTGGAGATGTTTACTTGGCGCAATTCAATGCAAGTGTGGGCACTGTTCTCACTTATTGCTGTTGTCATATTGATCTTGCGATTACCGGAAATTCGGTCATCCAATAAAAAAGTTCCTGGAAAAGTAAAGAGCCAGCCTTCTACACCTTTATATAAGTCTAAAATAGCATGGGCGGTAACACTGTTTATGGGATTTCAATCATTCATCCCGTATAGCTTGTTTACATGGCTACCTGATATCTTAATCTCAAAAGGCTTTGATGAGAGTGAGGCGGGTTGGTTAATGGCCATTTACCAAGTTGGTTTAATTCCAGCTACGTTTATTGTTCCTATTATAGCTGCCAAAATGCAGAGTCAACGATTGATTGCGTTTCTATCCGGTCTTCTCTTTTTCTTTGGGTTGCTAGGAGTCTCTTTCACTTCGTCAAATGCAATTGTTCTTTTTCTTATCTTAGCCGGCATCGGTGCAGGAACGACATTTAGTTTAGCAATGATGTTTTTTGTATTACGTACAAATACTGTTGCCGAATCCTCACAATTATCTGGTATGGCTCAATCAGTCGGCTATATGATCGCAGCTCTTGGACCTATTCTGCTTGGCTCCATAGCAGAATGGACGCAAGGATGGTCCATTCCATTAGTTCTTCTAATGATTGTTTCTCTATGTATTTCCTTATTTGGACTGGTTGCAGGTAAAGATCAAAAAGTGTCTCAATCTATGCAGTCGCAAAAAACAACGTAATTGAGAGGGTGAATGATAATGGAGCCATTACTTGTCCATTCTCTAGATGAACTAGAGACATTTTTAGCAAGTCACGAAACTAAGGCAATCTATATTTCCCAAGAGAATTGTAGTGTCTGTCATGCCCTTTGGCCACAAGTTCATCCCCTATTCGAACAAGCATCCATCCCTCTAGCGAAAGTTGATGCTACTCAAGTAAAAGAAATTGCAGGGAAATTTCTCGTTTTTACCGTACCGACAATCATCGTCTTAAAAGGGGATCGCGAGGAAATAAGAGAAAGTCGCTTTATTCAAGTGGCGAAGTTAGCGGAAGATCTACGTAGACTTTCAAAGTAAAAGGTTGATAGGATAGGGAGCAGACAGATTCAATTGAATTTGTCTGCTCCTTATTAATATGTATGTATACTTCAGTAAAGATTGTCCCCGTTTCTCAGTCTTTCCAAAGGGTAAAAGAAAACAAAAAATTCAATTGCCTGTACCGTAACGTAACCCTATATAATTTACATATAAGAAAATATGAGGTGGTCTATAGATGCTATCATCAGGCGAATTGGCAAAACGAATCCGGTGTCTCAAAACGAACTATTCCTCATTAGTCTTCATAATGCTTCTTAAAAGTATTTTTTGCTTAACCCTTCCTCGGTATTGTTCAAATAAAAAAACCAAGCTTACATCCCTTGAACTTTCCAATACTGCATCGATTTTTCGAATAAAATAATCTTTTGAAACGAGTTGTTCTAGTCAAACCACCGCCATTTGCATTCTCTTATTGAAATGAAGAGCAAACAGCGTACGGCATACACGTGGACTACGCTGTGTGGCTCATCCGTCGCCCGCGGAAAGCGAAGTGTATGCCGGGAGCGAGGATAAGCGGGAAAACCTTTTCTATATCTGATCAAGACGATAACAGCGCAATGATTTTATAATAGAGGAAAACGTACCTATCTAGAAAACGCTTGTAAGTAACGTTCATTATGAGGGGAAGAGTAGGTTTTAAGGATGAAATAACTGCAATAAATATATACAATAAATATCCTCAATTGATGGAAGAACAAATTAGTAGACTAGAAAATGAACTGAAATTGTCATGGGAAGAGCAATCAGAAGATTTGAAGGAACTAGATGAAAAAGCTAGAAAAGTACAATTAATCCTAAGACAACGACTTACTAATATTGTCTTTGACTTAGTAGATTGAAAGGAAATTTCTAAGCTTTTTTGTATTGTCGAAAAAGGAGCTCTCCTTCTTTCAGGAAAGCCCTCATCAGCACAAGAAGAAGATGGTTTACTTTCTCCTGCCGATATAAAGCAAATGAGTTGAGATACCAAGAATATAAGGGTCCGTTGCTTTATCAATTATAAGTTTAATAACTTTATCTTCTTCTCCTTTAGCTTTCCAGTAATCCCAACTATCTTTATTTAAAATTGCACCTACATTTGAACCTAATAATTCTAGGCTTTCAAAGCTATATGATTCCATAAAAGGCTTTATTTCTTCGATATTAAAATAGTAAGCATCAGTAAAACGTCCTTTATCGGAATGGTTGAAACAACCATTTTCTGAAAATCGATTTATAGCATCTACACTATTGTTTGGCTTCCAATTTTCAGGGTGTAAAAGTGAAGTGAAAATATGCCTAACTCTTGACATAAACGCCACAAATACTACTCCCTCTTTTTTTGTGACCCTTTTTAATTCATTCATTGCCTTAATCCTATCCATTTCATCTTGTAAATGATACATCGGACCAAGCATTAATGAAGCATCAAACTGTTCATCTCCCAACATATTAAGGTCTCTTGCATCGGCTACTAAGAGATCATTAAATTGATTTTTTAAGTTCAGTTCAATCGCTTTATTTTTTGCTATATCAACTAATCTTGGTGTCAAATCAGCTAAAGTTACATGGTACCCTTCTTTGGCTAGTTCCATCGAGTATTTTCCGGGACCTGCCCCATTATCTAAAATAGTTCCTGTTTGGGGTAAATATTTTTTTATATAGTACCAATTCACTTGATACTCTATAGGCTCTCTTTCAAGTCTTCCCCATTCATCAAATTGATTATAATAGCTAATGATCTCACTCATAAAGTCCTCCATCGAAAACTTAATTAATGAATAATTCGATTGATCATGTCAAATTCCCTTTTTTCGTTAGCTAACGGAAAACCTTATAGCTTAGACATTAATTGTAATCAACGATTAAATCTCTTTTTAATAATTTCCGCTACTTCTTCAGCTTCCAATTAAGCAAACCTGCTCCTTTAGCAGAAAAGAAAAAGAAGCTTACCCGTTTAAGGAAAGCCCCTCTTAGTTCAATAAATCCACAGTATTAAAATCTCCATTGAATAAAAACAACTTTATCATGAAGTTATCTTTGTATTAACTGAATAAAATTACCGCATGTATCGTCGAAGACAGCTATTGTCATTTCACCCATTTTTGTTGGTTCCATTGAAAACTTTACGCCTTTCTCCATCAGTTGTTTGTACTTTTCATGAATATCTGACACACCAAACATTGTCGCAGGAATACCCTCGGCAAATATTTTCTTTTGATATTCTTTAGCAGCAGAATGAGCATCCGGTTCGAGTAAAAGCTCGGTACCATCTTGATCATCAGGAGAAACAAGGGTTATCCACCTATATTCTCCGGTAGGAACATCCTCCTTTTTAACAAACCCCAGCTTTTCTGAATAAAACTCCAGTGCCTTGTCTTGATCTTGTACGAAGATACTAGTAACGATGATTTTCATATTTTTGTTTCCTCCCTTGTTATTTGTGACACGCTGATGCTGTGTAAGCGTTATGATTGCATGTATACAGATGTTTAGCAATGGCCTGTCTTGAAATGGAAAGGTTGTATATCATGATGATACGAACTGTAAGTTCATAGTTAAAGTAGACACTAGATAAGTCGTACCTTTCATCAAATGATCGTTTTATAAAAAAACTCTCTGAATCAAGAAAAACAACAAAAAGATACTTAGTTGTAGATAAATAGCTCTTTTCTTAAGGTGACTTCTTGCATCCTTTATTAATTCATCCGTAATTGGGTAATAGGGTGGAACGATCTCTCTTCTTAAGTCTGCACCTTGAATGAATTGATACGTATTAAAGTAAACGATTATAGCTACAAGAGGAAGAAGAAGGATAACATTTTTAATGTACACAATTAAGACTACCGCTACTAAGATGACCCGCATAAAGTTTCTGCTGTTTTCTGTTCCTCTTACCGTTGACCGTGACATTAAATACACGACTGGATTTCCAGGCTTTTTGAAAAAGACTAACGGTAACATGTTTTTAAAGGCTAACTGACTCGATTCGATGTTTATGAAATTACTTAAAAAGATCGTTGATAATCTCTTTGCACTCTCTTCCGATTGTCTAAGCTTTTGCCATGAATAGATAGGAAAAACCACATTTTTACTATAGAACATCCCTCCACCAATGATGCTATCATTATCGCAACACCAAATAAGAGTGAGTCTTCTAACAATAGTATAAATAATGCCGCCATACCTACTTGTTCAAAAACCAAGAAGAAGAATGGTCTTTTTGAACTTAAACTAACGATTAAAGTCAGATACAAAATATGCAGAATACCTATCAGCTGTATAAACACGAATAAAGCCAACGTTCCACCTAGATTGATTGAAATCACCTGCATTAAAAATAAGAAGAACAATGTAACCTTTATAACTTGAATACACAAGTTATAAATCAAACAATAAGTAAAATAGCCATTCATCTTATTTACTTTAGGTGCTAGATAAATCTCATCATACTCACTAATAAAACTGATGATCCCTTTATTAAGCACTAAAAAAACAAAGAGAGCAGTTAAAATGAACGATTGATGCACTGATTGAAGCTGTCCATTGTTCAAAAAATGGATAACCATATATGTAACTAACATTAAAAAGGGTATTAGCGCATACACACCACTATGTCCACACATTTTAATAAGAACTTTTTTATTCCTTTGCATTGAATCATAAAATCGTTTCATAAACAGTTCTTTCATATTATGCGTCCTCAATCATCGAAAAAAAGAGCTCATCTAGGGTTGTATTTTTGAAAAGATCAGCTGAAAGATAAGGGGTTCCATTATAAAACTTCTGAACACCTTTATGCATAACAATTACTCTGTCACACAATTTCTCTGCTATGTTTAGCATGTGAGTGGACAGTATAATTCCTTTACCATTTTCTTTGAATTTATTCAGGTCTTCCAGAAAGCATTTTAGACCTAGAGGATCGAGACCCATAAAGGGCTCATCTACAATAAGGAAAGTTGGGTTCGTTATCATCGCACTTATAATGGAAATTTTTTGCTGTGTACCTTTCGATAGTGCATAAGGATATTTATTCATATGCTCATGAAGTGTATATCTTTTAATTAATTGCTTTAGATAATCATCATTATCAATTTGATAAACGAGTTTTAAGAACTCAAAATGTTCGCGAACAGTTAAATTCGGATAAAGTTTTGGTTGATCAGGAATAAGGGACAGTTTTTCTCTTTCACTGTACCACTCTCGATCATTTATTGAAATATTGCCACTCATCGGTTTTAAGGAACCAGTAATATGGCGAAGCGTTGTACTTTTGCCAGCACCATTCAAACCGACTAAACCGACTATTTCACCGGTGTCTATATTGAAAGTGATATCCCGTATGATTCGTTGAGAAAGATAGCCACCACTAACCTGATTTACCTTCAGCATATCACTCACTCCCCACATAAATATATTGTTTTACCTTTTATTTAAAAACACAATAACTAGATTAATCATCATCGTTAAAAACCCACTTATTAATAACCCAGATGCTATCATAGGAGTTTCTAAAAAAAATAAGATAGCACTAATAATGATTTGAATGATTCCAACAAAAGAACCAGCAATAGATCTTTTTCTTTTAACTTGCGAAGGTAACTTGGAGTGTTTTTGATTTGCTTTTACCGATATTTCTTTAGAAATATCAAGTGCTTTTTGATTAAGAGTTTTCACTTAATATCATTCCTCTTAGTATTTTTTGAAATAATCTCAAACATTTCTTCATCAATAACATCTACTCCAAGTTGGGCCATCGTAAATCTTATAAACTGAAGTCTATTGGTTGTATCTTCGTAAGTACGATCAAAAAGAATTGGATTTAACCAAATATTACATAGTAGTAAAAGGAGTTCTGCACTTTCTCTTGGATACTGGGTGAAAAATGAACCGTCCTCTACCCCTTCTAAAATTAACTTGTGGAAAACTTCAGCATCATTATTAATTGTTTGAACAAGCAATTCCACAATAATTCTTCCGTTATCCTTCTTATTATTCAGAAAACCGTTCACATTATTAATGTTTTCATCTTGAGCTATAAGCTTTAGCAAGTTTTTAATTTTCTCTTTAGCGGTATTACCATTTAATTGAGCAATCAACTCATCTAAATGTAAGTGAGCCTTTTCATTCTCCATATTTAAAACAGCATATAAAATTTCCTCTTTTGATTTAAAATGATGGTAGATAGCTCCCTTAGAAAGGTCAACTTCAGTAAGGATGTCCTGTATGCTTGTATTATCAAAACCTTTCATTATAAATAATTTACTAGCCACTTCTAGAACTTTTGCGCGCGTATTGGTTAAATGTTTCTGCTTATTCATTATAACCTCCTGCAAACCGACGGTCGGTTTATTTTGTTTATAATAGCATTACTACAAAATATTGTCAAAATATAAATATTCAAAATATAAAATAGTTCGTTAACCCCAATGATGATCTCGTTTGCTTTATGCGAAGAAAAAAGATGACCAGCTCCATATTAGGCTAACGATCCTATCCAGAATGACACGAACCTAGCTCTTTTTGCTCTAATCTCGTTACCACCACTTATTAAAGCTTCTTCCTGTTCGCATCCTCTATCCTGTGGATAACCTCACGAAAAAAGAGACATCCTCCTCGCTTTTTGTTCATAAGTGGAGATGTCCCCTGCTTTTCTGTTTATAAATATCAAATTATGTGGATATTCTGCTTCTTTTATTACTTATTTTCATATTAACCTGCCTAACCTGTGGATAAAGCGCTTTCGTTTTTCGTTCTGTTCATCACTCTCTCTAGTCCTCTACTTTCTTATTTTTACAGCTTCACTCATTTACACACAAAAAAGCAGTCGCTGAACAAAATGGTTCCAGCAACTACTTTTTTTTCGTCATTTTTATAAATCGTTTAATTGTACAACATCCCCACAGCTCGCAAGTACCGCTTTTTGGCAATCAAGTTGCCCGCAAAGAACAAATTGTCGTTCCTGATCATCATAAACATACACCGGAGAGAACTCGATTTCCTCTCTTAAAAGCTCAATAGCTATCTCTCGTGGTATTTCCACAGCCTCTGTTCGTGCAAACGAATCGTACATGGAGAGCATCGCGCTCGTATCCAAGTAATTCTCGACTTCAAAATGAACAGGATCAATCATCACGATTAACTTTGGCTGGAGAATCATCGGATTCCTCTTCTTTGGCCTAACGATTGCTTGAATATGACCTAAATCCCGGAATAAGCTTGTTAAAACAAATTCTCCACTTTGATCCGAATATTTCGTACTCAATAACTGCTTTACGGCATCGATCGACTGTCGAACATCCTCTGCTAATAGAGGCGCTGCATCCGCACTTGAAACATTTGCAAGCGCTACTTCTTCTGTCACTTCTCGACTCAATTGGAGCTCGGTTCGTTTTACATCAATTTTGGTCGCTTCATCCCAATACAAAACTTCATTTATCCACACTTCTGGACGATCAACTAGACTGTAAGGATACGTTTTCCTGTCATCATTGCGAATATAAAGTTCTTCCATTAAATAAGCAGCCACCATTTTTTCTTCTTCGATGTTAGGCATTTGATAGAGTTGAATTTGCTTATTTACGTGTGCCTCAATCCTATCTACTGTTAATGTGAACGCTTCTTTTTTCCTTTTATCCATTTCAGGGAATGGTCCGTGCTTTGAAAAAGAAGTGAGTCGATTCTGTTGATCGAACTCACAGTCAATGAAGCCTGATGGAGATGTCTTAACCCCATCTATGCAACTTCTAAAGGAATACGATCCTGCTTGCTCTTTCAAAAGCATAAAGTGACTACCGGCTGTTAAACCTGTCTCTTCTTCCACCCATTTAGTCACAGCAGATAGCCCCCCCTTTACACACATACCATCTGCATGCGTGATTCCTCCAACAAAAATCGCACTTCGAAACATACGCGAATGGATTTCTACCTCAATCATTGCCGTGCCTTCAGGATTGCTACCGTCTTCGTCTACTGTCTCTATACCTGGTGGAAACCACTCCGTACAAAGCGTGTAAATCGTTTCATTTAAACGAGTAAGCTCTTGATTAATCGTATAGTGATGGAGCTGATAATTACCTAACCCCCATTTATTCTGTGAATATGTAATTAAGTTCTGAATACGGTTATCCATCTCCTCACTCCCATATAAATCTATATTTACTAGCGTTTTAATTGCATTAAAATTAGCACAATTATTCACGTTCATCAATACGAGTACGTAACTTCCTTCCTAACAAACGGATCACTCTTGTCCAGAAAAAGAGCATCCCCATTACTCGCTCTCCTCTGTTATACTGTTAAACGTCATCACAAGAATTGATTGTATGAACATTTTCTACGAGGTGATTTCTTATCAACATCACATCCATTAAAACGAAAGCATTCGAGAAGCTTGTTGGAGCGGGGTTCTCCATTTCCATCTTTTTTCTCTTTACCTTTTTTATGTTTGAATTTAATTTATTTGAATATCAAGAACTTGTTTCATCTCCGTGGATATGGGTTGCCTTTTTTGGCTATGGCATCGTCAGTTCCTTCATCATCGATTTTATCGGCCAATTCTTACAACCATTAACGCGCAACAAACAGATGGTTTTGTATATCATATTCGGGTACCTTGCCTTTGTATTTTTCCTGCCGCCGCTATTGTTTATCTTGTACGCTGGCACGATCGGGGCACTCTTCTCACTCCTTTTCTTTCTTGGAACGACGTTAGCAAAAAGATCAACACGCTACTCGTTGCTTGTCTTCATCGTTCCAATCGCGTGTCTCCTTTTGCTTCCTTTTGACGTCACGAGCAAAGAAAATTGGCAAGAGGAACGTGGCGAAGACTTTGTTGACGTCCACTATGACGCCTTTAACGGAGAACATTTAATTCCGGTCCAAGGTCAATCAGGTGACCGTGTCTACTTCACTGCTGACCACCAAATTGGTAACAGTAGCGCTCACGGAATAACCGCTTATGATGAAAACAAACATTATCTAGGAATGAACGAGGAAAACGAAGAGGGCGTACGTAGCATCGACTTTACCGAAGACACAACTCATTACATTGTCGTAAGAGGAATTGAAGCAGAAGACGGCACCATTCGAGTTGACTGGTGGTTTAATGAATAACCGTTTCATCAATAAAAAAGCTCTCAAAAAACAGCTGTTTTTTGAGAGCTTTTACATTTAAATACAACCAGTAGTAACGTGTCTACTTGTAACCTTCTTCCTCATTAACGCCTGCTTTACATATAATGAATCTGATTCTTATGTTTTCGCATCATTTCCATGTTGTATGCATCGCCACCATCTAAATTAGCACTTCGGAAGACCGGCACCTCTTTGCCTTTCGCTTCAAGCTTTTCGATTAGCTTTAGGACAATCGAATGAATCACAAAGCTTCCTGCGATTGTTGAGGTTGGTGCTACTTTCTGTGAGAGCGATTGAATCTGAACGGCAGCATCACCTGGCTCACCGAGATTATCGATAACAAGGTCACTCACTTCAAACAATCGCTTGCCCGAAGAATGACGGGAGCTAACGCTCTCGGAATACGTTAAATTGGTTAAGGCAATCACATGCATTCCTTGTTCTTTTGCAGCAAGAGCCAAATCAATGGCGACTGGATTTCGTCCAGAAACCGAATGAATAAACAAAATATCCCCGGCTTGTACTGGCTTCGAGTCAAGCAGTAGTTTGCCGTACCCTTCCAATCGCTCTAACTTTGATGTTAACGTTATCGGCTCTACATTAAGCATGAGTGCTGGACTAAAAAGCGGGTTAAACAGCGCTAGTCCTCCTGCACGGTAAAACGCATCTTCTGCCACAATTCCAGCATGGGAAGCCCCGAATAGGTAGAGAGAGTGACCTGATTCGATTGCTTGCTCCATCATCGATGCCGCTTCCTCGAGCACGCTCTCCTGCTGCTTCATAATGCCTGTAAGGACTTCGGTGATTGATTGATAATAATTGTTCATATACGACATTCAGTTAACCTCCTGGAAAAAGTTTTGCGACAAGATCGCCGATAAAGGACCAAAGCGAGAAGTCATTTCCGCCAAAGATCACAATCCAGTCCGCCGCTGTACCACTTAGAATTGGAACAGATATGCCAACTAAGAAAATCATCACTACACCAGCAACAGCTGAGCCGGCGATCGCCCCTTTTAAACCACCTGTTCCATTACCAATGATGGCAGCTGTACCGATTTCAAAGAAACACGTAATCGTAAGTGGGACAATGACAAAACTAAAGACGCCAAGGCTTCCTGTCAGGAAGATCGTCGCAACCGATGTAACCATCGAGACAATAAACCCAATTAAGACCGCATTTGGGGCAAACGGGAATAGAATTGGTGCATCCAATGCTGGGACAGCATTTGGAATCCATTTCTGTGAAATTCCTTGGAATGCAGGAATGATTTCTGCAAGCATCATTCGCACACCAAGCAATAGTACGGTCAAACCAGCTCCAAATAAAATCCCTTGCATAATGCTGTAAATAAAGAGGTTCTGTTCGGCACCAAAGGCAACCGTTGCCGTATCAAAACCAATAATGAAGCTAACGACGATATACACTAAAAACATCGTAATAGACGATGTAATACTTATCTCACGCAAGAATTCCGTTGACTTCGGAAACTTAATATCTTCCGATGATTTCCCTTTTGTCCCAAACAACATGCCGACCCAACCAGCAATGAGCGAGAGGATGGTTGTCGGATGACCGATAATAAAATCATCGGAACCAGTTACTCTACGAACAAACGGACGCAATAGTGCTGGTGCAATGATGATGTAAAGCGCCGTCATGACAGAGGCGAATACAATCAACTGCGTATTACTCAACCCGTTTTCCACACCAACCGCAACGAAGATAAACGGAAACCAGAACAGCATATGCCCTGTTAAGAAAACGTGCTTAATCGGTGTAAACCGCGCCACAATTAAATTGATAACAAAAGCGGCAAGCATCGCAATTCCGATTTGTGTACCGTACTGGCTTAAAATCGTATCCGCACCTAGAGCGGGCGCCACTTCCGGATTGTCGATGTTATACATGACATTAAAGCCTTCCGTTAATGGCGCAATGGAACTCATTAAAATATTCGTCCCTTGTGTTAATATGACTACGCCAATCACGGTTTTGGCTGTACCTGCAACGACGGAAGAAAAGTCTTTTTTCAATAACAATAAGCCTGTTAATGCAATTAACCCTAGAAAAATGGCAGGTTCTCGAATAATTTCAATAAAAAAATTCATCACAGCTTGCATGTTATTGCCCCCCTTTTTTACTAGACTGAATTCAGGCTGTTACACCTGAAGTTCCGCTTCTACTTTTTCTTTAATTTCTGCTTTATTCACAAAGCTGTTAATGATGATAACCGGTTTCCCAGCAGACTCACTTAACTTCTCTCCTAGTTCTTTGCTTGTGAAAATGTAATCGGCTGGTGTGCTTTGTGCCGAACCAACATCACCTGTAAAAACATCCGCTTCAATCCCTAGCTCTTTAAGGACTCCATCTAAATTCATTTTTAAGACCATTGAAGAACCAAGCCCAAACCCACATACTGTCATAATTTTTAATTTTGCCATCATGATCTCTCCTTTTTTAAACTAATTGATGTATTGCTGTTACAGTCTTCGCTTGCCGAAGTTGCTTCACTTTTTCTTCGTCAATGAGCACATGCGACAAGCGCTCGATCATTTTCAAATGTGAATCTGACCCTGTCGCAGAGAAAGAAAATACCAAATCAACAGGGTCATTTTGTTCACTTCCAAACGGCACAGCTTCATCTAGAACCGCTAGAGAAATAGCGTCCTCACGTACAGCCGCACTTGGCCTCGCATGCGCCATTGCAATGCCTGGCCCAATGACAATGTAAGGACCGTTTTCCTTGACCGAAGTAATCATTTGCTTAATATAATCCTCGGTTACAGCGCCTGTTTCCAAAAGCAAACCTCCTGAAGCTTGAATCGCCTCCTCCCAATTTCTTGCTTTAATGCCAAGAGCAACATGTTCTTTTTTTATCCATGCAGTCATCTCGTCGCGTCCTTTCTCTCACTCCATTTTGCTAAAATCGTCTCTCTCGATTTCTCATCCTCTAGGTAACGAAATAGCTGTAAAAAGTCTTGATTATGCGCTTCTTTTATTGCAAGTACGATCACAATGTCAACCCGTTCTGGATTTAAATCACCAAAGTCGATCTCTTGTTCAAGCACCGTCATGCTGATGCCTTCTTTGATTACGTTTTCTTGACTAGCATGGACAAACGCAATTCTTGGTAAAAACACCATGTATGTGCCGTTTCGCTCGACCGACATAATCATTTCCTGTACATAGCTTTGCTTAATATATCCCGCTTTCAGGAGAGGTTCAGCGGCAAGTGAGACCGCTTCTCTCCAATCGTGAGTCTGGGCCGTGTGAATCTTTTCATCAAACAATGCAGGTTCCACTAACGAGGCCTGCTTGTACAGTTCATTAAATGCAGCGAGCTGCTTGCGATTTATAATCTTATGCGCTTCATGCTGAATGAGCCGTTTGTCATCATACTTAATAGTGGGCTAACTCGAAACAGTTTGATTGGGTGCATTTGTTTCAATGAAAGTTCTTGCGTCGTTAACACAAAGTCAGGCTCACTATCTTCTAGTACACGCTCTAAATCCGTCGTATTGACGACATTAATTAAATGGAAACCTGGCTCAATGTGTTCTAATTTCGTTGTTAAAATAGAGGAAGTGGCTAAACCAGACGAACAAACAACAAGAACCGTAGGCAAGAATTTCCGACTCCGGCTTCGTTCAAACGCCGCACTAATATGCATCGTAATAAATGCCACTTCTGCCGCAAATAAACGATAGCCCATGTCATTCGTCATTTGAAAAACCATTTCATAAATGGCTCGATATCTCACTTTAATTTCTTCCGTATAAGGATTATCGATTTCCACACCTTGAGCCATTCGATTAAAGGCAGCTTTCACATGATACGTTAAATCGTTTAATAACTTCTCGTCAGCCTGGAGATCAACTTGCAACACAGTCGAGACTTGTGCGAGCAACTGCTTGCAAAACTGAATCTCCCGCTTATAAGTTCGTCCATTCACCGCTTCTTTTTGATAAGAAACGACCTTTGCCTGGTCAAACAAATCATCCAAGAAGGCGCATTCATGAATCTTCGCACGGCTGTCTTCCGCATTTTCTTCAATGAAACCTTTTACATCACCTAAATGGTAGCGGTTTTTATGGCGATGTTCTTTCGGAATAAATACATACCTACCGGATTCAAATTGTTCTCTCCACCAGCACAAGAAAAGAAACAACATCTTAAGCGATGCTTCGCTATAATGAATGCCTCTATCTTTTTGACAAGATACAAGCCAGCTTTCAACAACCTCTTCATCGTCCACTTTTAACCATGTGCGGACACGCTCCAAATCAGCTTGCTTTTCACACAACATCTGATACAGGGCAAAGCGCAAGCTTCGTTCTGTACCGATTACTTGCAGTCCTTTCCATGCTTGCTTCATGACTTGAAGATCAAAATGATCAAGCCACTCGTCCACATCTGGCAAGTACTTTTGAATACTGGAGCGGCTCAAGTAAAATTCATCAGCAAGCTGTTGGATCGTAAATGAACCTTTTATAACAGCGTACAACCCCATCATTAGCACCTGCGTGTCTTTGTCGGCGTTTGCATGCCTGTCTTCAGCCAATTCGTAAAGAAGCGGGCGTTTCTCTTCAACGACTCGGAGCATGACGCCTTTACCAGGCATTCGCTTCAATCGCGCGCCAGTAGACCGAATCTTTTCATCAATCGAATCCAAGTCGTAACGGACCGTTCTTCCACTAACATCTACCACTTGGCCAAAAATTCAATCGTGACATATTGACTGCTTTCCATCAATTTAGCAAGTATCTTCTTTTGTCTGGAGGACAACATCTTCATCACCCTTGAGTTCATCATATCTGGTTACACCCATTCGCCAAAGACTGAAATATAGCACAGCTGTGGCAAACAACTAGCAGAGAGGGGGTTCTTCTCCAACCCTTAACACCCACTTACTTTCTCTCATTTTCGTCAACTTCATTGCTCTTTAACCGAAAGCCAAAAGGATTTGGCACATAAAAAACCGCAGCATCAGCTACGATTTGTGAGTCAAACTCTTTAGATATCTGCGTTTGTTATCCATGTATTTTCATCCTAAAAACATTGATAGTACAAATCAATTTCACATAACACCTCCCCAAATACCACAGTGTCCGATCCATAGACAATCACTCTTTTTAAATCGAGATAAATACTCCTCTTTCATTAGTTATCCAAGTTATTTACCTCATGTTTTGTTTTCTAGAAGGAAGGATATAAATATAAAAAAGAGGAGGTCAAAAAAATGCCTTGGACAATGCAGGACTACCCTTCTTCATTAAAAAATTTCGACAAACCTGTGCGCAAAAAAGCAATAGAAATTGCTAATGCGATGCTTGATGATGGGTATGATGAAGATCGAGCCATTCCGATCGCAACAAAGCAAGCAAAAGAATGGTATGAAAATGCAACTAAAGAGGAAATTGAAGCGTTTAATGCTAATGGACAAGTAAAACCCTCTTCCAACCGCTCTTCTTCATCTTCATCCCCTGAATTAATAGACCGTAAAGAACAAGTCGTAAAACGGGATGATGGTTGGGCTGTTCAAGCCAAAGGCGCAAAACAGGCAGCCTATGTGTTTTCTACAAAAAAAGAGGCACTACAAAAAGCCCGTTCCATCGCTGATAATAAAGGCACGGACGTTGAGATTCACGATTCGTCATCGAATTAGTGGAATTGAGATGGGATTGTTATCCCTTCTCCTAAATGACCGTTGCTATATTGAGACCTAAAAGAAGCAACCTCCTTAGGGAGTCGCTTCTTTTGTTATACGTCATATCAGAAGGAGTGATCTCTGCTAAATTTTTAGTTGGAACTATCTCATCATTTTCATCAAAAATTGGACCGGTTGGGTGCAAATAAAAGTTGCTGTTATAGGATCTGTTAGAGTCGAAAAGTGCAAGGAAGCGCAGCTGACGCTGAAATTCGCCAGCTATTTTCCCCGGACTTTTTGAACATCCTCTTCACGTTTACTATTTATCCCGTTCCAATTTCACCACGCAAACAAAATGACTTTATGAGGTTTGGGCCATTCCTTTTTTCCACGAAAGCTGCGCATAGAAAAGGAGCGCAAACGCAAAACATGAGACGAGTCCAAACACCATGAAGCCACTAGCATATGTTCCAGTCCAGTCCTTAAATAAGCCTAAAATATTTGGTAGAAAGAAACCTCCGACTCCTCCAGCTGCTCCTACGAGCCCAGTAACGACACCAATTTCGTTTTGGAATCGTTGGGGAACTAGTTGAAACACCGCGCCATTTCCCATCCCTAAACAACCCATTCCGATAAAAAGAGCAGCAATTGCCAAAGCGACAGGAGGCATTGTGCTGACAGCAAACATGCAGACGGCAATACCAATGAAAAGTACAAATAATAAGCGCGTTCCGCCTATTTTATCCGCAATTAGCCCGCCAATTGGCCGCAGCAAACTGCCGGCCGCTACAACGAGTGTGACAAATTCTCCCGCCCTTACGCCTGATACCGCGTATTGGGTCACAAAGAAGTAACTCAAAAAGCTAGATAATCCCACAAACCCGCCAAAGGTCACACTGTAAAGCAAACAAAAGTACCAAGTATCCTTTTCTTTTAAGACAAGGAAATATTCTTTTATTTTTTTCGGTTTCGATTGATTAGGCGGTTCTTTTGCCATCAAACAAAATGAAAGGAGGACAAGGAGGAGCGGAATAAGAGCGAGCCCCATTACGCCATTCCACCCGAACACTTCCGCCAAGCGCGGTCCAAATAATGTCGCAATTAAAGTGCCACTATTCCCTGCGCCCGCTATCCCCATCGCAACACCTTGCAAGTGCGGGGGGTACCACCGGCTTGCCATTGGAAGAGAGGCGGAGAAGCTAGCACCGGCGACGCCGAGCAAGATCCCAATCAACAGGAGTTCCGATACACTGTTTCCAAACAGCCAACCCCAGGTTAGAGGGATAATGGTTACACACATGCCAACGATGCCAGTTTTCTTTGGTCCATATCGGTCTGCCATAATGCCGACAATAATGCGAAAGAAGGAACCTGCTAAAATCGGGATGCCGACGATCAGCCTAGTTGAGTGGCTGACAAATCGAATTCAGCTGTAATGTAAACGCCAATGCGCCTAGTAGAACCCAGATCATAAAGCTGACATCAAAGTATAAGAATGCGGAAAAAAGCGAAGGGGCGTGTCCGCTTTTTCTTAAGTCAGATAGCCTCATTTCAGAACTCCTCCTTGTTTATATCGTTCTTTTTAATGGTTCTGCTTTAACTACACTCACCTTAAATCCGGGCATTCGGCAGTCAGGATCTAAGTTTCCTGAAACCAATCGATTGATGTTTTGCTTCCCGCCCCAATGAAAGGGCACAAAAACGGTATCGAGCCGGATCCTATCACTGTAGCGGGCACGTACAACGAGACTTCCTTGCGGAGAAGTTAGTTGTACAAAAGATTGGTCATAAATGCCGTACATCTCTGCCGTTTCTGGATGGATTTCCATAAACGATTCAAAACTTCTAGCCAGTAAACTTGGGCTGCTTCTTGTCTGCACCCCGGTTAAATAATGAGCCAGTTCCCTCCCTGTCGTTAAATAGAGTGGGAAAT
>BAXC01000086.1 GCA_001310375.1 Bacillus sp. JCM 19041
TCTATCCAGCTGAGCTACTGGGACTCAAAATATGGAGCGGGTGATGGGAATCGAACCACATCATCAGCTGGAAGGCTGAGGTTTTACCACTAAACTACACCCGCATATTATCTGTTCAGACGAAGTATCTATTTATTGCTTATATGTATTCACAACTATTTGCGACGTATATAAATATACCTTAATCGTGTAAATAAGTCAACCATAATTTGCATGGTTTTTCTTTAATACACGGTCTGGTCACTTTATTTTTTGATTCAAAATAAAGCAACCAGATCATGTAAGAAAATAACTTTGTTAAAGCTCAAATGATTTACTTAAATGAGGAACTTCTTTACCAGTAATTGTGTAATAGACAACATTTACTTTTTTATGATCAATTGCCACAAGACAATACGTCCCTTCATTATGCTCTTTTGGCAATCGAACACTCCCTGGATTAATAAGAAGTACTCCTTGCTTTTTTTTCTGCTTTAGCAACATGAGTGTGACCATAGACTGCAATTTTTGCTTCACTTCTTTTAGCACAAGAAATCAACTCACCTAAATCATTTTTCACTCCGTGGTGATGTCCATGTGTAATGTATACTGGAATTCCGTTCCATTCTAAATGGAGCTCAGTCGGAAAAGCAGCAAAGAGATCACAATTTCCTGCAACCGCTTGTGAGCCAATCAATACCTGATCGTCTACATCAAGTTCCGAATCGCCAACATGAACGATTTGATCGACAGAATCACGTTTTTGATCAATGATTTCTAATAGTTCCTTTTTCCATCCGTGGCTGTCGCTAACGATAAGAATGTTCATGACATCCCCCTGCGAGCCGTCCCTTTAAGTTTCTTAATGCGTTCCCACGATGGCTAATTTCATTTTTTACTTGTGGAACCAATTGTGCCATTGTTTTATTGTAGGAGGGAACAAAAAAGATTGGATCATATCCAAAGCCATTTGTACCACTTTCTTCTCTAGCAATTATTCCTTCACAAGCTCCTTCTGCGTAAACCGTTTCTTTTCCTGGTTCGGCAAGAGCAATGACACAATAAAAACGCGCAGTTCTGTCCTCTACAGCAAGATCAGCCATTTCCTGTAATACTTTATTTATATTATCTTGATCACTTTTATCCGGCCCTGCATAACGTGCTGAGAAGACACCAGGACGGCCATCAAGAGCATCCACAATTAAACCTGAATCATCAGCAAGGACAGGTCTATTTAAATAAGCACTAAGGGTTTCCGCTTTCTTTGCTGCATTTTCTTTAAACGTATTTCCATCTTCAATAATCTCTGGTACTTCAGGAAAATCGATTAGTGATTTCACTTGAAATAAACCCGAGAAAAGCTCTTTAAAGTCGGAAACTTTGCCGCTATTTCTTGTCGCTATTACAAGTTCATTCATTTTTTAGCCTTCTCCTTTCTTCAATCCACAAAGCTGCTTCTCCTATAAGCAACCGTTGTTTTTCAATTAACTCTTTAATCCCAGACTCCGCCAAATCCAACAGTTCATTCATCTCTGTCCGGCTAAAAACAGCTTCTTCTCCACTACCTTGAATTTCTACATATTGACCCAAGCCCGTTAAGACAACATTCATATCAACATCTGCATGTGAATCTTCTTCATAGCTTAAATCACAAACAATGCCTCCATCGGCAAGTTTGCCAACTGAGACAGCAGCCAAATAGTCATTCACGGGCCATTGTGACAACATCTCCGTTTCTTTTGCCCTCTTTAAAGCTAATACAAGAGCAACATATGCACCTGTAATTGAAGCCGTACGTGTTCCACCATCGGCTTGAATCACATCACAGTCAATCCATACTGTCCGTTCTCCTAGTTGCTCTAGGTCGATAACAGACCGAAGCGCTCTTCCTATTAACCGTTGAATTTCCATTGTTCTTCCCGTCAACTTACCCTTGGCCGATTCACGAATCGTACGTTGTTCAGTCGCCCTAGGGAGCATCGCATATTCTGCTGTCAGCCATCCTTTTTTTTGTCCGCGTAAAAAAGGAGGTACCTTATTTTCAAGTGACGCTGTGCATATGACTTTTGTGTCTCCGATGCAAATTAGCACCGATCCCTCCGCATGTTTCGTAAATTCCGGGATTATCTGAATATCTCTAAGTTCCTCTTTTGTCCGTCCATCTTGACGCATTCTTCATCCTCCTCTTAGGCTAGAGAAGCTTCTCCATTCAGTCGTGTCTAAGTATAACATAAGACAAAGAGCATCTGCATAATCGCAGATGCTCTATTACTAATTAAAGTGGACGGACATTTAACATCGTTGGACGAGTGACTTCTTCCACCTCTTGACCGCTTTCAGATTGCACCCCTGCTTCCCCATTCACTTGGATCGACACTTTCTCAATCCCCATTTGCTCCGTCAATGTAAGCGCAAGACTATCTAATACCGTTTGCGGAATAACCATTTCTTCTCCCGCTGTAGCTTGAATTGCCTCGTTAAAGTTGAGCACAACTTCACCGTCAACAAGCTCCGGATCTTCAAGCAATTGTACTTCAGGGATAGTCCTGTCAAATTCGACATCATAGTGGCAGGCCCATTTATAAGTTCATCCACGGCCGAAGCAATCGCATTGTCAACATTCTCGACCCTTCTGGTTACAGGAACATAATAGGATTGGTTCTCGTATGAACTGAGGAAGTATAACGTGAGATCTTCACTATTAGTAAAATCAACAACTCCACTAGAATCTAGGTTAATGCCATCGGCACGTGTTAGATTGCCTACAATTGGTGTTTCATTTTGTGGCATTTTATCTAATTCAATTCCGTCGACCTCAATTTTCACTTCTTCAACTTCTGGAAACTGGGTCAAGGTCCATGTAATTGCTTCAAATATGCGTTTTTCATCATTCGGATTATAATCTCCGAATTCAGCAGAGAAATTCGCTATCGCTACTTTATCCTCTTTTAGATGATTAACTTCCACTTCTGTCCCCGCAGGAATTACGCCTCGGAAACCACTTGGTAATAACTCTTGAAGTGGACCATCAACTACTAAATATTCGAGAGATTGCTTCATTAAGCTTTCAGTCTTTGGCAGTGTTAACGTCTGTGGCACAACCATTCCATCTGAGTCAATTAAATACAGCTCTCTTAAGTTTCTT
Organism: Bacillus sp. JCM 19041; assembly: GCA_001310375.1. Taxonomy (GTDB): domain Bacteria; phylum Bacillota; class Bacilli; order Bacillales; family Bacillaceae_D; genus Shouchella. The sequence continues at coordinate 3,125 of BAXC01000086.1, forward strand.
GACTCTTGCGCAGCATCAGGACTAACCTCATCTTCACCTTCTTCACCTTCTTCACCTTCGCCCTCTTCCACTGCTCCTCGTCGGCTTCTTTCTCATCTTGAGCCTCATCAATCTCTAATCCATCTTCAGCTTCACCGATCTCTAAACCGTCCTCATCCGTCGTATACGTAATAGGCGGTTCATCTAATGTATCAACGGGCTCATCCGCCCCAGATGAACAGCCTGTTGCTAATGTCAGAACAACGATAAATGGTACGCTAATCCCTACTAATTTACGCATTTCTTTCCCCCCCCAGAATGGTTGTACTTTCATGTATACGAGCATTCTCGAACTTTAGACCATGTGGTTAAAAAAAATGCACAAAAAAACGCCCTTTAATTTCGGGCGCTTCTTTATCATTATGAACGTACAGGCAACAATTCTCCTAAAACATCTAAACGTTCTTGGTGTTCTTCAGGTGATAATTGCTGTTCTTTAATATATAAATTACGTGGGTGAACACGACATTCTGACGTGCATCCACGAACAAATTTATGTTCATTTTCTTCAGAGCATAAAATCTGCTTGTTGCATTCTGGGTTTGCACAGTTCACGTAACGTTCACAAGGCGTTCCATCAAAATAATCTTTACCAACAACAATTGGATCAATTTGATTAATAGGGACCGTTAAACGCTCATCAAATACATAGCATTGACCATCCCACAAATCTCCTTGCACTTCTTCATCCTTGCCATACGTAACGATACCACCATGTAACTGCGATACATCATCAAAGCCCTCTTGCTTTAACCAACCAGAAAATTTTTCACAACGAATGCCGCCAGTACAGTACGTTAAAATACGTTTGTTCTCGAACTGCTCTCTATTTTCTTTAATCCATTCCGGTAATTCACGAAATGTTTTTATATCTGGACGAACCGCTCCACGGAAATGACCTACGTCATATTCATAATCGTTTCTAGCATCAATAACAACAGTATTGTCTTGTTGCATTGCTTCTTTCCATTCTGTCGGTGATAAATACTTCCCAGTAAGTTCTAGCGGATTGATATCTTTTTCATTTAAACGCAATGTTACAAGCTCCGAACGCGGACGTACATGCATTTTCTTAAATACATGACCGTCTTCTTCATCCTCTTTAAATACAATTCCCTCAAAAAGCGGGTTGTTTTCCATCGCTTGTTTATACAGATCAGTATCTTCTTTTAAACCTGACACCGTGCCATTAATCCCTTCAGACGCCACTAGAATACGACCTTTTAGATTGATTCCCTTACAGAAGGCCAAGTGTTCTTTTGAAAACAACTCTGGATCCTCAATCGTTGTGTAATAATAATACAATAGTACTCGATATTCTTTTTCCATTTGAAATTCACCTATCTTCTTATATTTGCAAGATACAATGTGTAGGTGTCTTACCTAATCAATCACATCTGTGCTTCAATTGTTTCCCATACATATTATACAAAAAATAGTGCAGCTGTCCAGTGTCAATAAAAAAGACCTAGGTGTCAACTAACACCTAGGTCTTTTTGCTTGTTATTCAATCCCAAAAAATTCTTCTGCTTTTTTCAAGAACTTTTGGTCTTCCGGAGCCATTTCATATTCTTCTACGATAGCATCTACTGGGCATACCCCCTGGCACGCTCCACAATCAATACAAATATCCGGATTAATATAGTATTGATCTTCTCCTTCTTCAATACAATCTACTGGACATACATCTACACATTCCCCAGCCTTTTCCCCAATACATGGACTTAATATAACAAAAGCCATACTTTACACTCCTTTTTATTAACTACTGAAAGCTTTTACTTTCATGTCTATATATGTTTGTATCTATAGCATACACGCCTTAGCTAAAAACTTAAAGAGATTCAATTGAAAAAAGTTGTTGTTCTTATTATGGTCTATCCATCGTAGGAAAAACCAAACTATTCCTTAGTGAAATCGACGCCACATTTTTTGTGTGAATCGATAACCATTTGCTAGCAAAGTATTTAAACGACTCCGCATCGCCTGTAGTAAAAAATTGGTGTTCTGGTTCAACAGTAGATTTCCGATTAATCGAGTGATGAAAAAGTAGACTACTTACTTCCCTAGCCGTTTCTTCTCCAGATGAAATGATATTAACGGATGCAGGTAAAAAAGATTCAATAACCGGTTTTAATAACGGGTAATGTGTACACCCTAAAATAAGCGTATCAAAATCAGTGTTCTTAAGCGGTTTTAACGATTCCTCAACTACTTTCTCCGCTTCTTCTCCATCAATAATTCCTTGCTCGACAAGCGGCACAAAAAAAGGACAAGCCAAACTCTCCACCGTCACTTGTTCACTAATTGCAACAAGTGCCGTGGCATAAGCATTACTCGTAATCGTACCAGTTGTGCCTATTACGGCGATATGTTGGTTACTACTTGATTGAATTGCACTTATCGCACCTGGTTGAATTACACCTACAACCGGAATAGACAATAAGGAACGCGCTTCTTCTAAGACAACAGCTGTTGCTGTGTTACATGCAATAACAATCATTTTTACATTCTCATCAAGGAGACGAGTAATCATTTGCCATGTAAATGTCCGCACTTCCTCTACAGGTCTTGGCCCATATGGCATCTTAAAGTGTCACCAATATAACAAATTGTTTCTTTTGGTAGTTGGCGCATAATCTCTTGAGCAACCGTTAATCCGCCGAAACCAGAATCGATGATGCCAATCGGTCTATCCATGCGTCCCTCTCTCCTTTAATCAGACTCGCTCGGACGCTGCAAGCATTAAACCATTTATAAGCGAACTTCCTGCTTGTTCTTCATTGTTTTTAATAACAGGTTTAGATTTTCTTCGAGAATGTCTACTTGTTCCCGTGAAAATCCCTCGAGCATTTCAGCTAAGTAATCTTGCCTTTGGTTAATCACGTCACGAATAATTGTTTGGCCTTTTGTTTTCAAATGAATACGGACAACACGCCGGTCCTGTTCGTCTTTAACGCGTGCAACCAACTCATTCTTCTCCATTCGGTCAATCAAATCAGTTGTTGTACTATATGCCAGGTGCATACGGTCAGAAAGTTCCCCTATAGTCATATCACCATATTCATTTAGCCATTGTAGTGCAACAAATTGAGGGGGCGTAATTGGAAAATGCACTAGTATTTCTCTGCCTTTTTGTTTCACTAAATCTGCTACTTTACGAAGCGATCGTTCAATGTCTTCGAATTGACGATGATCATTCTCATAAGGTTTTTCCAATCTTTCGCACCTCCTGTTAGTTGTTCTTCTTTATTGTACCTAACGAAGCAACATCTAATCAACAGTGAGTTAATGAATCAAAAGAAAAAGGGGCAAACGTTTGCTCGCTCGCCCCTCGTTTAGTAGATTCATTTCTCTGCCTTCATTAGCTAAACGCTCTCTTCTTTGAGTAACAATTAGCTATACTGTTCTCTTACAAGCTTTTCGATCGCTTCTGATGTATCTAGATTTAACGCCTTTTGTGCAAACTCTGTTAGTTCTGTTTTTGACAGTTTGCTTAACTGACTTCTTGCAGGCAAAACTGAAGTAGCACTCATACTAAATTCATCTAACCCTAATCCAAGAAGCAACGGAATCGCAATCTCATCTCCAGCCATTTCTCCACACATGCTACCATTTCCCTTCAGCATGCGCCGCTTTAATGACCATGTCCACTAAGCGAAGGATAGCCGGGTGATATGGTTGATACAAATAAGAGACTCTTTCATTCATACGATCCGCAGCCATTGTATATTGAATTAAATCGTTTGTGCCAATGCTGAAGAAATCCACTTCCTTAGCAAATTGTTGAGCGGCTACTGCGGTAGATGGAATCTCCACCATAATACCGACTTCCATTTCTGAAGATACGTCAATACCATTAGCTTCAAGCTTTGATTTTTCCTCGTTTAAAATTTGTTTTGCTTGACGTAATTCTTCAAGCGCCGCAATCATCGGGAACATAATTTTCAAGTTTCCGTATGCACTTGCACGTAACAAAGCACGGAGTTGTACACGGAACATTTCTTGCATTTCTAGGCATAAACGAATCGCTCTAAAACCAAGGAATGGGTTGAGTTCATGCGGCAAGTCAAGGTACGGCAGTTCTTTGTCCCCGCCAATATCCAACGTACGGATAACAACAGGTTTGCCTTCCATACGCTTAACCACTTCTTTATATGCTTCAAACTGCTCGTCTTCACTTGGAAGTTCAGATCGTCCCATATAAAGAAACTCCGTCCGGTAAAGACCGATACCTTCAGAGCCATTATTTATTACGCCATCTAGATCGTTAGGTGTGCCAATATTAGCTGCTAGCTCAACATGGTGTCCATCCTTAGTGACCGTTTTTTCATTAACAAGCTTTGCCCACTCTTCTTTTTGCTTTTGATAAGCTACTTGTTTTTCCTTATACTCTTCCAGTTCAGATTCATTAGGGTCAATAATAACATGGCCATCTATCCCGTCAATAACGACCGTTACGCCATTCTCAACCTTTACAGTAGCTTCTTTTGTACCAACCACTGCAGGAATTTCCAAAGATCTTGACATAATAGCAGAATGAGATGTACGACCGCCAATATTAGTTGCGAACCCTTTAATGACAGCAGGATTTAGCTGTGCAGTGTCAGAAGGAGTTAGGTCATGGGCAATAATAATTGTATCTTCCGTAATTGCGGCAAGCGATACAACTTCAATTCCCATCAAGTGTCCCAGAACACGACGAGAAACATCACGAATATCAGCGGCACGCTCTTTCATATATTCATTTTCCATGTTTTCAAACATAGAAATGAACATATTAGCCACTTCGTTTAGTGCATACTCAGCGGTCACCGCATCGTCATTAACTTTCAATTTTACTGCATCAATTAATTCAGGATCACTTAATACAAGCAAATGCGCGGAAAAGATTTCTGCTTTATCTTCTCCTAACTCTACATACGCTTTTTCTTTAATCTCTGTTAGTTCTTTACGAGAAATAGCCAGTGCTTCGTCTAGACGCTTGACTTCATCACCAGCATTCTGTGCTTCTTTTTGTTTAATTGTAAAGTCGGGTTCTTCATGTACAAAAGCTTTGGCAATTGCTACACCCGCAGATGCAGCAATGCCCGAGAGAGTATAGCTCATTATTCGCCTAAGCCTCTTTAATAACTTCTTCAATAGCAGCTAGTGCATCATCTGCGTCTGAACCTTCTGCTTTAATCGTTACTTCAGCGCCTTGTCCAACACCTAGTGACATTACACCCATAATTGATTTAAGGTTTACCGACTTTCCTTTATAATCAAGTGTAATATCAGAAGAAAACTGCCCGGCTTATTCACTAACTGTGTTGCTGGTCGCGCATGAATGCCTGTGTCTGCAGTAATTGTAAATGTTTTTTCTGCCATTATTAAAACCTCGTTTCTTTTATTATCATTTAGTCATGTCAAGCCCTTATATCACCAAGTACGACACTACTTCTATAGCGTACCCTGCAACAACTTGAACTAATACAAGTTATTTTAATGCAAAGCTAATAAGCCCGGATCAAGACGAGCTCTCGAAACACCGTCATTATAGCATGACCCTCCCCCCCTTTCAACAAAAAAGACTACGAAGCGTTTTTTATTACGACTCTTTTCGACAACACTCTTTAAGAACAATTAAACACGTATTTCGCCTCTTCTTTTTCCATATGCAAATTGTATGCTCACACCTTCCTCTCTTCAGACATATACTGTTTTGACTAAAGCCTTTCAGGTTATCACAACCTGCTCTTAGCCCGGCATGAAGGAGTGAACATATTGAAAGGAGCAGACTTCGGACCAAAGCCCTTGCTTACCAAGAGGGAACGCGAAGTATTCGAACTACTTGTCCAAGACCAGACGACAAAGGAAATCGCAAATCATTTGTTTATCAGTGAAAAAACCGTTCGTAACCATATATCGAACACGATGCAAAAGCTGGGAGTCAAGGGGCGCTCTCAAGCCGTTATTGAACTTATACGACTTGGCGAAATTACGATCTAATAAAAAAAGCCTGCAAATGCAGGCTTTTTTATTTTTATAGAAGGGAAATCATTGATGCTTGAAACGGGACAGCTTTACCTGTTTTTGAATCCACTTGGACCATGACGCCTCTACCCGTTAAGCAAATTTGGTCTTCTTTTTTGGCAATATAATGCATATCAATCGATGATCTTCCGATTTTGTCCACTTTAACTCCAATACGAAGTGAATCCCCATACTTTATTTGGTTAAAATAATTGCATTGTAAATCTGCAGTCACGATCATCGATTGCTCTTCGCCTTCCAACCATTGTTCCATCATGCCTAACTGCTTAAAATAATCTAATCTAGCTTGTTCAAAATAGACAAATGCAACTGTATTATTCACATGTCCAAATGCATCTGTTTCTGAAAAACGTACATTTGTTTCACTATAAAAGCGAAACTCTTTTTCCCAATTTTCCAAATCTGTTATGTAATCAGGGATTTTCACATTGTTTCGCTCCTTTATAGAAAACGGGCTGTCAAAAATGACAGCCCGTTTTTATTTTTAGTTTCCGCCAAAAAAGTTTTTGAATGATTGCAATGCAGTTGAACGGTTAAGTGCAGCAATCGAAGTTGTAAGCGGAATTCCTTTTGGACAAGATTGAACACAGTTTTGTGAGTTCCCACAATTAAGTAGTCCACCTTCATCCATTAAAGCTTCTAGGCGTTCTTCTTTATTCATATCTCCTGTTGGATGAGCATTAAAGAGTCTTACTTGTGATAATGCTGCAGGTCCAATAAAGTCTGAATTTGAATTCACATTTGGACAAGATTCCAAACAGACACCACAAGTCATACATTTTGATAACTCATAAGCCCATTGACGTCTTTTTTCTGGCATTCTTGGTCCCGGTCCTAAATCATACGTGCCATCAATCGGAATCCATGCTTTTACTTTTTTCAATGAATCAAACATTCTGCTGCGATCAACCATTAAATCTCGAACAACCGGGAATGTTTTCATAGGTTCCAAGCGAATTGGTTGTTTTAACTTGTCAATAAGTGCTGTACAAGATTGTTGTGGCTTTCCATTAATAACCATCGAACAAGCTCCGCAGACTTCTTCCAAACAGTTCATATCCCAAGCGATAGGCGTTGTTTTTTCACCTTTCGAATTAACAGGGTTTCTGCGAATTTCCATTAAACAAGAAATGACATTTAGGTTTTGGCGATATGGAAGCTTAAATTCTTCTTCATAAGAACCGCCATCAGGACCATCCTGCCTTGTCACGATAATTGTAATCGTTTGTTCGCTCATTTCTTTTCAGCTCCTTGCTTTTTCTGAGAGTAGTCACGTTTACGCGGCTTAATCAACGATGTATCGACTTCCTCATATTCAAAGTCAGGTGCGCCAGTGCCAGGATTGTACCAAGCTTTGGTTGTTTTCAAGAAATCCTCATCGTTACGCTCTGGAAAGTCCGGTTTATAGTGAGCTCCACGACTTTCATTCCGGTTGTATGCACCTAGAGTAATCACTCGAGCTAAGTTCAGCATCCCTTCTAGCTGACGAGTAAACGATGCTCCTTGGTTTGACCATCTAGCTGTATCGTTAATGTTAATGTTTTTATAACGTTCCATAAGCTCTTGGATTTTCTCATCCGTTTTTAATAGCTTATCGTTATAACGAACAACCGTTACATTGTCAGTCATCCATTCTCCAAGTTCTTTATGAAGCACATACGCATTCTCTTTTCCATCCATACGTAAAATGGATTCGAACTTGTCCTGTTCTTTTTTAGCTTCCGTTTCAAATAAAGAAGAAGAAAGGTCTTCAACTGACTTATCAAGCCCATTCATATACTCAACGGCTTTAGGTCCAGCAACCATGCTCCGTAAATCGCAGAAAGCAATGAGTTAGCACCTAATCGGTTTGCTCCGTGTTGAGAATAATCACACTCCCCAGCTGCAAACAAACCTGGAATATTTGTCATTTGATCGTAATCAATCCACATACCACCCATTGAATAGTGGACTGCAGGGAAGATTTTCATCGGCACTTTACGAGGATCATCCCCCATGAACTTTTCATAGATCTCAATGATTCCACCCAGTTTAATATCCAGCTCTTTTGAATCTTTATGAGAAAGGTCTAGGTACACCATGTTTTCTCCATTAATCCCTAAGCCTTCATCGACGCAAACATGGAAAATCTCACGTGTAGCAATATCACGTGGCACCAAGTTCCCGTATGCTGGATATTTCTCTTCAAGAAAATACCAAGGTTTTCCATCCTTATAAGTCCAAACACGTCCGCCTTCTCCACGAGCAGACTCACTCATTAAGCGAAGCTTATCGTCTCCAGGAATCGCAGTTGGGTGAATCTGAATAAACTCACCGTTTGCATAAGCAACACCTTGCTCATACAATTTAGCAGCAGCATAACCTGTGTTAATCATCGAATTGGTCGATTTACCGAATATAATTCCCGGTCCACCTGTCGCCACAATAACAGCGTCTGCAGCAAAGCTCTTTATTTCAGCTGAATTTAACTCTTGGGCAGTAATCCCTTTACAAACACCATCATCAATAATAGCGGAAAGAAATTCCCAACCTTCATACTTCGTCACTAGCCCCTGCACTTCGTAACGACGAACTTGCTCATCAAGTGCATAAAGAAGCTGCTGACCAGTTGTTGCACCTGCAAACGCTGTTCGGTGATGCTGAGTCCCTCCAAAACGACGGAAATCTAGTAATCCTTCTGGTGTCCGATTAAACATAACACCCATTCGATCCATTAAATGAATGATGGATGGAGCCGCTTCTGTCATTGCTTTTACCGGAGGTTGGTTCGCTAAGAAGTCACCACCGTATACGCTGTCATCAAAATGTTCGTATGGAGAATCTCCTTCTCCTTTTGTATTAACCGCACCGTTAATGCCGCCTTGAGCACAAACGGAGTGGGAACGTTTCACAGGAACGATTGAAAATAAATCAACCTGAACCCCTTTTTCTGCCGCTTTAATTGTTGCCATTAGCCTGCTAATCCGCCGCCTACTACAGCAATTCTTCCTTTACTCATTAAGTCCACTCCCTACAAGTTCGCAAGTCTTTTTACACAAATGCTAAAGCAGCCGCGACACCTACATATGTAAGAGCTGCAAATACACCAATCGAAACATAAGTCATGATTTTCTGAGAACGAGGTGTTACCGTAATTCCCCATGATACAGCGAAAGACCATAAGCCATTTGCAAAGTGGAATGTCGCAGATACAATACCAACAATATAAAAGGCGAACATCCAGTTGTTTTGCAAGATATCTGCCATCATTTGATAATTCACTTCTTGTCCAAACATTGCTTGAACGCGAGTATCCCATACATGCCATGCAATGAAGATAAGCAAGAAGACCCCGGTAAAGCGTTGAAGAACAAACATCCAGTTTCTGAAAAAACCATAATGTTTTGTATTGTTTTTTCCTTTAAAAGCAATGTAAATGCCATAAGCAGCATGATACATAATTGGAAGAAAGATTATAAATATTTCTAGGGCATAACGAAAAGGCAAGCTTTCCATAAAATGAGAAGCTTGGTTAAATGCTTCCGGTCCTCGAGTTGCAAAATGGTTAACAACTAAATGCTGAATTAAAAAAATTCCGATTGGAATAACCCCTAATAATGAATGCAGCCTACGGTTGAAATACTGTTGATTACTAGCCATACACGTTCCCTCCACGATAGTTTTCCTGTCCAGACCCCAAATAACAAAGCATCTCTCTATTTATCTCTTATAACAGAACCTCCCGGCAATATATGTACATATTCGACAAATTCTTTAAAACTGTGAAATCTCTTTGACACTTTCATTTTACTCCTAGGGTATTTTCGAGTCAAGAAAACGGATTCAATTTGTATTGATTTAAAAGGCTTTAGAATCTTCTATCTATTATCCGCTGTACATTATAGATTTTAATCTTAATAAGCTTCCACCGTTAAGTTTTTTTTCACTATTACATGATTTTTCTCTTTAGACTTACAGAAGAACGGCTGACAAAATCATCAATCAACGATAGTATAGAAATTGAGGGAATTTGAATAGAGTTAATGGGGTGTCCGTATGAATGAAGACAACAATTCCAACTTTGGATACGATTTAATACGTAATGACGTGCTTCGCCAGCTATTAGGAAGCGAACATGACAACCTACTCTATTGGGTAGGAAAAACAGTGGCTAGAGAAACAAAACTAGCTTCCCTCGATGAAGTGGTTTCTTTTTTTGCGCAGGCAGAATGGGGTAATCTTGAACGCTTAAAAGAAAAAAGAAGCGAATACATATTCGAACTAACAGGCAACTGGATGGGTAGAAAAGACAAACGCTGTTACCAACTTGAAGCTGGATTTCTAGCAGAAACATTTGAACGTTGGCATGAATTAACGACAGCTGTCACCTATACTGAAAAACGAAACAGCGTTCATTTTACTGTACATTTAGACCGCCACGATCCGCTTTTTATGGATGGGCTTGAAACCTGAGCATAAGACAGCATGAAGCCCAAGTTTTTTTATCTTGGGCTTTTCATGATATTAGTCGTTTCTAGTCTTTATTTAATGTGTTATGAATCGTGTTTGCCAAGGAGGCGTACATACTCACTTAATTCTTCAACAGTCGCTTCTTTCATCTTCTTCATCGACCCAAACGCTTTTAATAATGTTCTTCGCCTTTTTTCTCCGACTCCTGGGATGTCATCCAGCGCTGACTGAAAGAAACTCTTTGAGCGCGTTTGTCGATGAAATGTGATTGCGAACCGATGAACTTCGTCTTGGATTCGCTGTAACAAATAAAACTCGTGGCTATCTCGCTTTAACGGAACAACAACAGGTGGTGCTCCCAATATTAACTGAGATGTCCGGTGCTTTTCATCTTTGGCAAGACCACATACTGGTATGTCCAACCCTAATTCATCTTCAATAATCTCTTTAGCAGCCGATATTTGCCCTATACCGCCGTCAATTACTATCAGATCAGGTAATGCAAGTTTTTCCTTCAGTAGCCGGACATAACGACGTCTAACGACTTCGCGCATCGATCCATAATCATCTGGTCCTTCAACTGTTTTAATCTTATACTTTCGGTAATCCTTGCGATGAGGTTTCCCATTTAAGAACACAACCATCGCAGAAACAGGGTCTACGCCTTGAATGTTCGAGTTATCGAATGCTTCAATACGATAAGGAGCATCGATCCCCATCGCAATTCCTAATCGCTCAACAGCTTTTACAGTACGCTCTTCATCTCGTTCAATAAGAGAGAATTTCTCCTTTAAAGCAATCATTGCGTTTTCTTCTGCTAAATCAAGCAATGATTTCTTTTGCCCTCGTTTTGGCTGTGTCACTTTCACTTCTAATAATTCTGTTAGTAACTCGTTATCAACCGTTTCAGCAACAAAGATTTCCTTTGGTTTAACATGGTTTTTCTCCAAATAGAATTGAGCAATGAAAGTGAGTAATTCTTCTGTTGGTTCTTGATATATTGGAAAAATAGAAACATCACGCTCGATTAGTCTTCCTTGTCGTACAAAAAAGACTTGTACACACATCCAACCTTTATCATAGGAATAGCCAAATACGTCCCTATCGGTTTGATCCGCAAACGACATCTTTTGCTTTTCCATCACTTTTTCCATTTGCATAATCGTGTCGCGCAATTCCTTCGCCCGTTCAAAATCAAGCTCTTCAGCAGCCTTCTCCATCTTCTCTTGCAACTGTGCTTTAATATCTGTATGACCGCTTTTTAAAAAACGAGTAATCTCCTGTACCATTTGTTGATTCGTATCAATACTTATATCGTATACACACGGTGCTAAACATTGACCGATATGATAATACAAGCAAACGCTATCAGGCATTTTTCTGCATTTCCGCAATGGATAAAGCCTGTCCAGTAACTTTTTCGTTTCTGATGCAGCCCCTGCATTTGGATAAGGTCCAAAGTATTTGCCTCCATCTTTTTTCACTTGACGCGTGATCAATAAACGGGGATGTTTTTCATTCGTGATCTTGATATAAGGATATGTTTTATCATCCTTAAGCAACACATTGTATTTCGGGTCATGCTTCTTAATGAGTGTCAATTCTAAAATAAGTGCTTCAATGTTGCTCGAGGTAACAATGTATTCGAAGTCTCTGATTTCCGAAACAAGCCGCTGTGTTTTGCTGTCGTGGCTTCCTGTGAAATAAGAGCGGACACGGTTTTTTATTACTTTTGCTTTCCCAACATAAATGATTGTATTTTGCTTGTCTTTCATTAGATAGCAACCAGGTTTATCCGGAAGCAGCGCCAGTTTATTTTTGATCGCATCGCTCATGCACATTTCCTCCTTGCAGTAAAAAACCGCCTTTCCAGTTGTGAGAAAGACGGTTTTTGCATCATTACATTTGCTTGTTTAACAGTTCAGCTAGTGCTTCTTTTGGTTGAAAACCAACCGCTTTGTCAACAACTTCACCGTCTTTTAAAACAAGTAGAGTCGGAATACTCATTACGCCAAACTTGCCAGCTGTTTCTTGGTTTTCATCAACATCTACTTTCACGATTTTTGCTTTATCTCCAAGATCTCCGTCTAATTCTTCAAGCACTGGAGCAATCATTTTACAAGGTCCACACCATGGCGCCCAGAAGTCTACAAGAACGACGCCGTGTTTTGTTTCCTCAGTAAAGTTTTGATCAGTAGCATTTACAATTGCCATTCGTTTAATCCCCTTTCAGTTACTAGCTTAAATACAGTATACCATCCTTCATGCAAGCAAGGAAACTAACTTGCTTATACGCATTAGAGTACCCACTGTCGACTTATCATAAACGATTCTTGTGCAAATAGAAAGCCACTTGCTTAAAGCAAGTGGCTTCAGACTGAAGTCAAACGCTCGATACGTCGTCGCTAGATTCGGTCATATGCTGATGAACCTCTTTCTCGATTCGCATCTTCCCTCATTTTTGCTCCTACTCTGACAAACGTTTTCTTTTCAACCTGTTTCTGTTAATTTGAAACGAGTACGCTTTTTAATTCCTCTGTTAAAAGCGGAATAATTTCGAATAAATCGCCGACAATACCATAATCGGCAACGTCAAAGATTGGCGCCTCTGGGTCTTTATTAATGGCAACAATTACTTTTGAATTTGACATTCCAGCAAGGTGTTGAATCGCTCCTGAGAGTCCAACTGCTATATAAAGATCCGGTGTAACAACTTTACCTGTTTGACCAATTTGAAGCGAATAATCACAATACTCGGCGTCACAAGCTCCCCGCGAAGCGCCTACAGCTCCACCAAGCAGGTCAGCCAGCTCCTGCAATGGTTTAAACCCATCTTCACTTTTTACACCTCGACCTCCGGCAACAATGATATTAGCCTCGGATAAATCAACTCCGCCTGTCGCTTTTTTAACAACATCTTTAACAACAGTACGCAAATCTTGAATATCTACCGAAACAGATTCAACCTCACCTGTAGCGGAATCGTCCTTATCGTTAGCGACGATATTATTTGGACGAATAGTTACGATTAAAGGTCCCTCACCAGCAGCAGTTCTTTTTTCAAACGCTTTGCCAGAATAAATCGGTCGAATAAACACAGGTTCATTTGTATTCTCAATGGCAACAACATCGGAAAATAATGCGGCATCTAATTTGACAGCCAATCTTGGCGATATATCTTTTCCAATGGAAGTATGACCTAAAACGATTACATCAGGGTTTTCTCTATCAAACACTTGCAAATACGCTTGTTTATAAGCATCTGTCGTGTAATGCTTTAATTCACCATGTTCTGTTACGATCACACGATCCGCTCCGTAAGCAAACAACTGGCTTGCAATAGATTCAACACCTTCTCCTGCAAGTACAGCCACTACTTCTCCGCCATCAGCGATCTGTTTAGCGGCCCCTATTGCTTCAAATGAAACATTACGGAGCTCTCCACTTTTAGCTTCTGCCAACACGATTGTCTTTTTCGCCATAAGTTATGTCCTCCTTAAATGACTTTCGCTTCTGATTTTAATAACGACACAAGTTCTTTCACTTGTTCGCTTGGTTCTCCCTCAAGCTTTTTACCTGCTTGTTTTTCAGGCGGTAGATACACTTCTTGGACGGTTGTTTTTGCTTCAACATCATCTTCATCGACATCTAAATCATCTAAATCAAGAACTTCAAGCGGTTTTTTCTTCGCTTTCATAATACCTGGGAGCGATGGGTAACGCGGATCATTTAACCCTTGTTGTGCTGTGACTAAAAGCGGTAATGTTGCTTCTACCGTCTCTTCGTCTCCTTCAACATCTCTGACAATTGTTGCTTTGTCTCCAGAGACTGAAATACTCGTAATTGTTGTTACTTGTCCGATACCTAGTAACTCCGCCAAACGAGGGCCAACTTGACCGGAACCACCATCAACTGCCACATTCCCTGCTAAAATAATATCGGCTTCCTTATCTTTAAAAAAGGCATATAACAAAGATGCTGTTGTAAATGGGTCACTTTCATCGATTTCTTCACGATCAATTAAAACACCTTTATCTGCCCCCATCGCGAGTGCCGTACGTAGTTGTTTTTCCGCCTCTTCTTCTCCTACGGTTACGACAGTTACTTCCCCACCATGCTCTTCGCGAAGAACAAGCGCTTCTTCCACTGCGTATTCATCATAAGGGTTAATAATAAACTCTGCCCCTTCGTCTTGTACTCTACCATTTGAAATAGAGATCTTTTCTTCCGTGTCAAACGTTCTTTTCAAGATGACATAAATATTCATTTACAAAACCTCCAGTATGTTAATTCCCCTGAAAACGGGGCTCCCGCTTTTCAAGAAAAGCTTGAACACCTTCCTTGCGATCATCTTGCATGTAAACTTCACCAAAATATTCCAATTCTTTTGTTAAACCTTCTTCAAGGCCGCCATCGCTTATCGCTGCGAGTTCAAGTGTACGGCGAACCGTCAGCGGGCTTTTTGACGCAATATTATAGCAATTGCCATCACATCATCAAATAATTCCTCTTCTTTACTGACTTGATTAACGAGGCCAAACATCAAACCTTCTTCCGCTTTAATAGGCTTGCTCGTCAACATTAATTCAAGTGCTTTTGCTTTTCCAATAAGCTTAGGCAGACGTTGCGTACCTCCAAATCCAGGTATAAGACCTAAATTAAGCTCTGGTAATCCTAGTTTCGTTCCTTCAGCAGCAATCCGCATGTGGCAAGCCATCGCAAGCTCAAGCCCTCCCCCAAGCGCTGCTCCATGAATAGCAGCAATCACTGGTTTGGGAGCGTTTTCAATTTTAGAGAATGTATCCTGCCCCTTTTTACCAAGCTCTGCAAATTCGTGTTTGTCTTCAACGTCTGTAAATTCTTTAATATCAGCACCAGCTGCAAAAAAACGACCCTCGCCATGGATCACAACGCATTTAATTGCTTCATCGTTGTACACCTTTTCAAAATGATGCTCAAGTTCACCCATGACCGAGCGAGCAAGGGCATTTGCAGGTGGGCGATTTAATGTAATAACCGCCACACCATTTTCCACTTTCCATTCTGTCTCTGCCATCTTGTATTATCCAACTCCTTTCACGTTGCAGCAAGACCATATAACAACATTTGCTGGACTTTTACCGCCTGTCCTTCGTAGTTGAAAACCTTCCTTC
>BAXC01000087.1 GCA_001310375.1 Bacillus sp. JCM 19041
TTTGTCCAATCTCCGCATTTGCCTAGTAATCTCCGCTTACTCTCGCCCAATCTCCACATTTACCTCCCAATTCTCCGCTTCCCATATTAAATCTCCGCATTCGCACCCCGAATCTCCGCTTTCCACATTCAATCTCCTCATTTGCTTCCCAAGTCTCCGCTTTCTCCATTGGAGAATTTCTCCGCTAAAAAAAAGAAGCTGCATAGAAATGCAGCTTCTTTTGCAAACTGTCTTGGATCGCCAACCTTTTTACGTTTTGCTATCTCCTATCCACCTTATAATGCAATTCGACAAATTGATTAAACGTTTGCACGCCTTCTAAAGAGAGATTTCGTTTATACGTCCCTTCAAAAAAGAGTGGAATTCCTTTTCCGATAATCTTTGGTGCAACTGTCACAATGATCTCATCAATGAGGTCGTTTTCCAAAAAGGTAGATACGAGTTGACCGCCACCTGCTAACCAGATGTTCTTTCCTTGTTCTTTTTTTAATTGTTTTACAAAACCTTCTACATCCCGATCGATAAAGTGTGTATGGTCATTATCTTCAACTGAAGACCGCGTGAATACAATGCTTTTCTTATCCTTATACGGAAATTCATCCGCGTTACCTGCGTTGTTTATCCAATCGTACGTCTTTCTTCCCATTAAAACGGTGTCGACCGTTTCGTAAAATGCGGAGAAGCCATTATCTCCTTCTCCCTCTACTTCAAATAACCATTCTAATTGTTCCTCTTCTGTCGCAATATACCCATCCAAACTTGTTGCGATAAATAAAACAACGTTTCTGTCTTCACTCATATAAACACCTCTTTTTTTAGTGTACACTCATTATACAATCTTAATATGACATCCTCTGTCATATTAAATTGATCGTATCTTGGTTACGATAAACAAATGAGGTGATTTCATGCGTGCAGAAAGATTCATTGCGATTATATCCCTCTTACAGAACAGGGGGAGAATAACAACAGAAGCATTGGCCGAGGAACTTCATGTTTCTCCAAGGACCATTCTCAGAGACATGGATGCACTAAGTGTAGCTGGAATACCGATCTATTCCGTTCGAGGCAAACATGGGGGCTGGTCGCTTTTAGACGGCTTTAAAACCAATTTAACTTCCTTGAAACCTGGCGATCTTACTTCCTTGTTAGCTTTTCCATCCGAAAAAGTCTTAAATGATTTAGGAATGAATAAGGGAATGATTGATGTTCGCGAAAAACTGCTCTCTTCCATGCCTATAGATCATCGCGTTGAAACGAAAACGATTTGGGAACGAATTTATATTGATACAGGCACGTGGAGAAATGCTAGCGAAGAGACGACATACTTAGAGATCGTTCAAAAAGCCGTCTTAGAAAACCGAAAACTCGAGATCGTTTATAAGAAAGTGGACGGGCGTGAGGATGTAAGAGAGGTTGAACCTTTAGGTTTAGTCGCCAAAACCAACAAATGGTATTTGATCGCTTTGCGAGACAACCAGTTTCGCACCTACAGAGTATCACGAATAACCGCGGTCACTATTTTAGATGACGTATTTAAAAGACCGACTCAATTTAACTTAATCCATTACTGGGAGAAGTCGAAATCAGAGTTTATCAGTCGTTTACCCGAGTACTTCGTTATACTTGAAATGAACACGACCATCTTAAACCGCATAACGTTTACATCGAAATTTATTCACTCACTCAATGTCAAACAACATCATAAAGAAGATTGGGCTTATGTAGAGTTAACGTTTCATGATAAACAAGAGGCGCTTGAATTTTGTTTAGGATTTGGCAATCAACTTAGAGTGATTTCTCCAACAGATTTGAAAAAAGAAGTTGTCCGTTCAGCTCAAGAAGTGATCGCTCTCTATCAAGGAGTAGATGAAGTAAAAGAATAAAGACCCAGTCTCATAGCCGAATCCTTTATCTATAAAAAAGATAGTAGACAACTATAACAAAGTATCGTATTTTTAACAAAATAAACGTTAAGGGAGATCCTACGATGAGCAATGAAAAAGACCTATCACTGGAGCAGCGCGAAGAATTACTAGATATACTTAACAAACGTTTCGAGAAACATATAAACAGACATGAAGACCTTGACTGGTCTTCCATTCAAGCAAAGCTGGAAGAAAGCCCTGAGAAACTCTGGTCCTTAAACGAGATGGAACGGACCGGCGGCGAACCAGACGTTGTTGGTTTTGATAAGGAAAAAAAACGAGTACATCTTTATTGATTGTTCAGCAGAAAGCCCTAAAGGCCGTAGAAGTACTTGTTACGACCTCGAAGGATTAGAATCAAGGAAAAACCATAAACCCGAAAACAACGCAATCGATATGGCAACAGACATGGGAATTGAATTAATAACAGAAGCTCAATACCGTTCGTTGCAAGCACTTGGTCCATTTGATCTAAAAACGTCTAGTTGGGTACAAACCCCTTCTGCGATTAGAAAACTTGGCGGCGCTCTTTTTGGCGATTACCGTTTTGGACATGTCTTCATCTATCACAACGGTGCCTCCTCTTATTATGCTGCCAGAGGGTTTCGTGGCGTGTTAAAGGTATAAGAAGAAGAGGAACATGACGATTAGTGGTGATGGTGGTCAGTGGATGAAGTATGTAAAATGAGCTGAACTAGGGTGACTTAAGTCACTATTCGTTTCGTTTATCAGAATGTCTAAAAAAGCCGATCATCCTTTAAAGAACGGACACTCGGCTTTTAGAAGTGAGCAACTAAGGGGTTATCTTACCAACACCAGTATTGGCACGAATCACGTCTTTTACTTGATCTACTGGTGTAACCCGGTAGGAGTAAGGTGGATTATAAGTGATCGTTGATGTTGTTGGAATTTCTCCTGTTGATTGATTAAAGCGATTGTTTATCAAGTGCCAATAGCCAACTTGGCTGCTGTCTCGACTGACAATCGGATTGTTTGCTCGTTCAAATAGGTTTTCTTCAATGCGCACTTTTGCTCCCATGCGAGAATTGATGCCAGTTTCATTAATGCCGTTGTAGTAGTTGCTAAAAATGTGGGCTTCGCCAAAGCGTATGGAAGGAACACGGGAATTGAGGTTTTCAAAGTAGTTATTGTGGAAAGTAATTTTTCGGTTGTACGAATCAGAATCAGAAGAACCCATCAGCATGCTCTTCCAGCTATCATGAACGTAATTCCAAGAGAATGTAATGTAGTCAGCGTCTCTTTTCACATCAAACAGGCCATCGTAGTAATCCTTATGGACATCAAGGCTGTTATAGAGCTCATTGTGATCAACCCATATGTTTTTAGATGGTCCTTCAATGCTAATCGCGTCTTTATCTCCTATATTGACGTGATGTATTTTCAAGTTGCGAATGATAATGTTATTTGCTCGCCACACTTTAATGCCAATGCCATTAAATTCGCCTTGAGTGCCTACACCTAAAATGGAAACATCATTTACATCTTTAATATCAATTTTGCTTGCAGATGTATTTGATGGTGTTATGGTACCGTTTACATAAATCGTCAGGGGTGTATTACTGCTTTTGTTTTTCAAGGCCTCCAGCAGTTGATCTCCAGTAGAGACAGTTACGGTTTGCCTCCAGCTCCTCCCGTTGTTCCGCCGTTAAGAGTCGCAAAACCTTGCATGGAAAAATCAGCATTCATAGTGGAGCCGGTTTCACCTTTGGCAATTGATGGTATAGCGACGATCCCAAACATTAGTAAAAGCGCGGTCAATATCGATAAAAATTTCCTCATCCTCTATCCCCTACTTTCCATTTGTTTAGTGAGCACTTTAACGCAAGTAATAAAAAACGCTTCCAACTATTCCATTTGGTTTACGAATTTAGCATAGCCATCCCACCTCTCCATGATAGCTATAAATAATCATAGCATGCTTACAAAAAAGTAAAAATTGGGAAATAAAAATCAATTTCATTTTTTGTCTGTTAAAGCCACAGATTTTTATAAAGGCAACAGTGGATATTGTTCTCTTATATCAATTACTACAGGAGACCACTCTAAAACATAAAAATAGTTAAGCTCTAAATTAGAAAGTAAATGATATTAACGCACTTCGTTACGATCACTCAAGGTTTCCCCTGCTTTTGCTTGCTATAAGCAGAAAGAGTAGAATAAAAGGACAATCAATGGTTTATCAAGAACATATCCTCCAGCATTTAATTTTATACTTTTGAAAGGATGGGAATTTATTAATGTACGAACAAAAAACCAAAGAAACCGACAACAGTGTCATTGAGTTTATTGAGAGTGTCGATCATTCAAAAAACGGGAAGATGCTTATACATTACTAGACATTTTTACTGAAACAACGGGTCATGAAGCTAAAATGTGGGGACCAAGTATTATAGGGTTTGGCCACTATCATTACAAGTATCCATCCGGTCACGAAGGAGACGCACCATTAGTTGGCTTTTCGCCTCGAAAAGCGAAAATCAGTTTATATTTTGCAACGGGGGCGCAGCGAGAGCATTTATTAGCGAACTTCGGAAAACACACAACAGGGAAAGCGTGTGTGTACATTAACAAAGTGGCAGATATTGATCCCGAAGTATTAAAAGCATTAATTAAGCAGTCTGTCTCTTTTTTACAAGAAACGTATCCAAATCAATGATTCCCTTTCTTTCATCAAAGGCGACCTACTGGACTTTGGGCATCACGGTTTAGTAGGTCAGGGATCTACTGGTCGGACGCTTTTCTTGTTTTTCACAGAGGAGTCTTCGGCTTATTCTTACTCTCCTTGGAATATAAAGGTGATACATATTGTACATGTACAATATGTATCACCCTTTTACTGTTGGTATATTTTCTACTTGGGTTGCACAAAAATCGCGCCTAGTGCTCTTACAATGTAGTAATAATCGGCCCTTCCTTCGTAAGAATAATCGTATGTTCGTATTGAGCCACAAAGCTTTCATCGGTTAGGAAGGTCCATCCATCTTCGGATTGGAAAACTTCCTCTTCAAATGTAGAGATAAATGGTTCAAAGGCAATGACCATACCATCTTTTAAAATTTCGTCATCAAAGCGGGAGTAGTAACTGAAAATATGATCCGGCGCTTCATGAATTGAGCGCCCAACACCGTGTCCAGTAAGATTTTTTATGACTGTTAATCCATGCTGTTTTGCTACATTGTGTGCAGCTTTTCCGAGCCCACTTTTTTTCGAACCTGGTTTTGCCTTCTTAAGTCCAGCCTCGAATGCTTCTTTAGCAACGTCACATATTTTCTGTAAAAGGATCTCTCCCTTCCCAACTACAAAGGAAATTCCGGTATCTGCGAAATAACCGTTTTTCGAACCTGAAACATCAATATTAACAAGGTCCCCTTCTTGAATGGTTCGTTGCCTCGGAATCCCGTGCGCTACTTCTTCATTTATGCTAATACACGTATATCCAGGGAAATCGTATTCTCCTTTTGGTGCAGATTGAGCTCCTGCGTTTTTAAACATCTCTCCCGCAATTTCATCGAGTTCTTTTGTCGTAATTCCAGGTTTGGCACAATGGACTAATTCATCTCGAATCGCCCCGCAAATTTTACCAATTTCTTTTAATCCATTAAAATCCTCTTCAGTCTTTGCAACCATCGTATACCCTCACTTTTTAAAGTATTTTATGATCAGTATTCCATTTAGATTCTAGTATAAACGAAACGGCTTTTCTTCAACAAAGGGTTTGTTGAAATGGCAATCAGAAGAACACGCTCACGTAGTTCGGAATGATTGTATAATGTTGCTTATGCTACGCATGCTTCATTTGCTACACTATTAAATGAATGCTTTCATTGAATCATATAAGCCTTGTAATGACATCATACAAGTTAAACACACGGCGGTTCTTCGGCATGTCGCAAATTCCATTGATTCTTGCGTGACAAATTCCATATGGATTACCAAAACCGAATTTAATTTATGTTCTTGCACAACATTTCTAGTATATCACTCGGGACACCCTCATCGGTATTCATTTAGCGTCCTTCTCCCTCTACCTCAATACGTCGACACACAAAAAAACACCTCAGCATGTTTATGCTTGAGGTTAAAGTTTACATAACTTTTTAATTTTCTTCTTCCATTACGTCAAAATCATTTTAAATCATGCAGGAATTAGACGCTAAAAACCGTGCAGAGCGTTAACAAAAAGAATAACGATCGCTTTCTAGGAATATACATACTTGTTATTGATCCAAAAGGGGGATGAGTCTTGAAAAGAAAAAAATGGCGATTATCAATGGCTATCGTATTTGTTTTGCTATTATTTGGCTGCGGTTTAGAGGCATTTGGAGGGGAAGAGCTAACTGAGGAGGAACACACATACATAGATACGATGACAATATTTAATGACGATATGGACACATTTTCATGAATCATTTTATACTTCTTTAGAAAATGAAGAAAATCAACTTCATGTGGATGAGTTGACAAAGCAGTTGGACACACTCCAAGCAGAAGAGCTTGCGAATATTATTGCTTTCGAAATTTATATGAAGGAAAAAGTACCTGTAAGATTTGAAGATCACTATAAGATTGCTTTAGAAAGTAGATACGCTTTGCATGCTGCATGCCTCTCCTATTCAGAAGCTCTCATAAATCAAGATGAAGAGCAAACTTCTACTGCTATGGAAAGAATGGAAGACGCAGAAGAACGAATAGAAAAAGCATTAGATGCGTTTGAAATAGTGACAAAATAAAGCATTTCTTTCTTACTTATTAAACAGGTGAATTTCCGGCTATTTTATCATGCGATCTGAACGGTGAATCAGACACAGGCATGAACCATAAAAAAGGGAACGCAAATGATACACGTTCCCCGTTCAGATCAGAGCAATTTTCTGATTAGTATCAATCAACCACTTAGTGAGGAAGTTCCCCTCTTTGTAACGGATATGTAGGATGGATAATACCCCACCCCTTCTCTACTAATCATTGATTACATGATCTGTTTCTTCTTGAAGGATCGATTCAAGATGATCAATCTGATCATCAATCATCTTTACGAAACGAACCTCTTTATCGGTTATTTTACCTCTTAACATTTTAAGGAATTTCAACTCCCGACGAAACAGATCTCGTTCTAAGCGATCCAACATAGATATCCTCCTCACTTTATTGGTTGATACCTACCTTACTTAAGTAGCCTAAATGATATAAATTCAAACATACACGCGAGTGAACACGCTTGGCAATAGGCAGAAAATATTTATCAAAAAAATCAATTTATGTATTGCAGAGGACGTTACGTCACAAGGTAGTATTGGTACATCAGTAGATTTTAAAAAAGGAAAAAGGTTAAAAGGGAGAGAAAACGGTGAGCGAATTATTAAGTATGCGGCAACATTATAAGCTGTTATTTGAAATTTTGCTAGGTTTGATGCCTTTTTTCATAGTAGGTTTTATTCTTATTGCGATTTTTAATTGGGGAGAGACGATCCCTTTTTTTCTTTCGTTGTTTGTACCTACTGATTTATCCTATCTATCCGTCACCTTACTTGGCTTGCTTACTGGTACGATAAGCGCGTTGATTATCATTACCCTTATTATCATGATGAAAACAGAACTTCCTCAAACAGAGAGTGGAGAATTCATAAATAAACTAATGAAGACACCAAGTGGGATTGCCGTCAGTTCATTAGGGGGAGGTATTTTTGAAGAATTCTTCTTTAGGGGTGTTCTGATCGGGTTGTTTATTGGTTATTCTACTACCATTGATTGGGTCGTCATTTTCCTAAGTACGTTTCTCTTTTGGATCATTCACGTACCTCAATATAAAGGGGTTTCTTTAGCACTTATAGGTGTATTCATGAATGGACTTTTATTCGCTTTATTGTTTTATTTTACTGGCTCATTAATTCCGGCAATGCTCGCCCATTCCATTTATAATCTTGGAATCGGCATTTATTTTATAAAGAAGTAGATTACTAAATACAATAAAAAGACCCCTTTCTCCGGTCAAAAAGGGTTTTTACTCGAATCCTTGATTCTCTGGAATTTCTGCATGTGGACATCGTTTTCTTAATTCGGTGATAAACGCATTTTTATTCTTTGTCGAATGATCATTCGAAGGTTTGATGGATCATAGCATCAGGAAGTCATTTTATTTCTCGCAGTCGATACTTCAGTATCGACTGGTCTGAGTTCTCTCATTAAAAATGCTTGTTCTTTGCCTTATTTAATCGTCCTAACTAACGTTCACTGTCCCATCCTTCTTGAAAAGCAAAGATTTCCATATTCTCCCCTTTTATTTGGATGTATTCCCCTTCATTCACTTCATCATACATGTGACCCGTAACAACTACCTCTTCATTGGCAATGATAAGCACATTACCTGGTTCCTTCGCCTCAACAAAACCTTCATGTTCTTCCGGAAGCACAAACATAGCAATAGGCGGCAAAACAAGAAGCACCGCGATTGGAATAAGGTAAAGCCCCCAACTAGTAAATTTCTCTTTATTAAACATCTGGTTCCTCCTAAGTCGTTCCATTCATGGACGATTTTTTACCCATTTCTTTCGTACTATATTTATCGGTTGAATAGCGAAGTTTTTTAGTATTTTAAGAAACAGAATTTAGGACATTCAATTTTTACGTATATTAATACTAAGTAGTTTAAAAACTATATAACAAAAAAGATAGAAGTAATCATTGAATTGATTACCTCTATCTTTACTTTAATCCTTGATATGAGACAGCATTTTAGCAAATAGTTTCTTATCAACTTCAATTGAATATTTACTGTCTAAAGTCAAATATACCCTTTCCATCAACTCCACTGACTTCTCATATGCTTTCCATATTTTTTCTCGGTTAAGATCAGCTGTAATGGAAACAAACTCTTTATATGATTCTTCCTGCAAGTCATTTTCAAGATTCTTGGTGCTATTTAACCAACGTTCAACAGTATTTTCATTTATTCTCATGAGTTGTATAACATGCTTTTGAACATGTGAAAGAACTTCTAAAGAACGAGCATGCTCCCCTCGTTTTAGTACATTGACTCCCATTAGCCAATAATTAATAAAATTATTAAAGGCAAAATTAACATTTTCATTCGTTTTTCTATCTGGTCCTTCCCCACCAAGATAATCTAATAAAGCCTTCAATTGGCCTGTAGCATCGTAAATAAACATGGCATTTGCATCTGGAAAAACGCCAGTTGGCTTAAATGACTTAATAACCTCCATCTTTGATTGTGGGAGGAAATGAAATTCACCACGTAGTAGATTTTCAAAAATCACCACTTGAGTTCCATGCTCATTAAAATAGATTAGATCAGTTGGGTATAAGCTAGAAATCCATTTATTTGAGTGAAATTCTTCAAAAAAGTCATCTTCAATAAAAATATAAAACTCTACATCTGAAAATCTATCACCTTCACCTTTTGTAAAAGAGCCATACATCATAGCAGAAACGATAAAAGAATCTTCGTTACATTTGATTTTCACATTATTAATGATCTTTTGTTGAAATAGCATTTTAATCCCCTCTATCTAAAATAAATTTTTTTATAAGATAGAGTTCCTTTTTACTACTGGAAAACATGCGCAACACATAACAATGCTCCTTCCAAGCTTAAATCCCACTTATTGTATCAATAATGCTTTAAAACCCTTACTACAAAGTATGATTCTTAATGTCGTTTAGCAAAACCCTCTTCACAGTTGTAGTCTGACCCTAAAGCATCCTGTAAGTATTTTTTTGATTCAGTTAATTTTTTTTGAGTATCTTCAATTTTTAATAATTTTCTTCTTATTTCTTGTAAACGTTGCTCTTCTGAAAATTCATTGCGAGACAGTATTAATTTCAATTCATTGATTGTGAAGCCAACAGATAAAGTCGTCTTTAAGATTTTCAAGTGGCTAATGATTTCTGAATTGTATTGTCTATAATTATTTTCATCTCTTCTCATATAACTGTTCGGAATTAAACCCATTTTTTCATAATATCGAATGGTTGAGATCGGTAAATCAACTGCTTTTGCGATGTCACTAATTTTCATAAAAATCCCTCCGTTTTTACCCTTGCTATAAACTATACTTCATAGTTTATATTTTTATATACTCTTAATTTAAGAGAAAATGTAAAAAGAGGTGTACCACGATGAACAATCGTAACAAAAACAATGATTTTGAGGATATTTTTAAGAACCGTCGCTCCATTCGCAGTTATGACCCTAACGTTAAAATCACTAAAGAAGAACTAACAGAGATAATAGAAGAAGCTGCAACTGCTCCTTCATCTGCAAATCTTCAACCATGGAGAGTTGTAGTCGTTGAAAGTGATGAAGGTAAAGAAAAACTCCGTCCTCTAATAAGGTTTAACACTAAGCAAAATGATACATCATCTGCTATGCTCTTACTATTTGCTGACTTTAAGTCATATGAGAATGCGGAGAGAATTTTTAACGAAGCCGTGCAAGAAGGATTAATGCCACCGGAAGTACGCGATCAACAACTAGAAACTATACTTCGATGTACCCTACACTTCCAAAAAACACTGTAAATGATGTAATAAAGGTGGATACTGGATTGTTTGCTATGCAATTAATGTTAGCGGCTAGAGCACATGGCTACGACACAAATCCAATAGGTGGGTTTGAAGCAGATCAATTAGCTGCTGCTTTTAATTTAGATCAAGAAAGGTATACACCCGTTTTAATTCTTGCGATTGGCAAAGCAAATGAGGAAGGATACAACTCTATTCGATTACGGTCTGATGAAATTACATTTTGGAAATAGCACAATGTTGAAAGTGAGATCATCATTTTTACTAATAAGACACCCAATTTCGGTGTCTTATTCGTTCTAATAGTTAAGTTGATCATTTCCTCTAATATAATCTTAGTGATTTTTGGAGGTTTCACTTTATCTGTAGCTAATCGTTTTCCAAACTCTTCTCCAATAAATTTAAGATTTTCTTCAGCTTGTCTATCCCAGTTGATTTACTGGAATACTCATCTAATTATTTATTAACGAGTAGATATATGTGTCATTGTACGTACCGTTATGAAACATATATCCTCTTAACATCCCCTCTTTTTCAAACCCTATTTTCTTTAAAAGTTTAGTAGAAGCATCGTTTTCTACAAATACAACAGCTCCAACACGATGAAGTTTCATCTTTATAAAACCGTATTCAATAACTTTATTTATCGCTTCTGAAACGAATCCATTATTCCAATAACTAGGTATTAGTTCATATCCAATTTCCGCTCTACCATGGTTAGGTGACCATAAATGAAAGCCTACTGTACCAATAAGTTCTTTAGAGGATTTTAATTCAATTCCCCACCTGATCCCTTTTCGGTTTGTATATATGTTGTTAAAGTGATTTATTAATTCATCAGCTTGTTCCTCTTTTTCAAAAGGGGGTTGCCCATAATATCTCAATACGTTTCATCAGAAAAAATAGTATAAATATTTATAGTATCTCGCTTATTTATCTGTCTGAGATTTAATCGATCCGTTTCGAGTTCAGGAAACACATAATCACCTCCGTATGTAGTAATGTATATTTCTACGTTTTTAACGTGATACCCTATCTCGTATGTATCAATCCATTAAACCTATATTTATAGCTACTAACATTGATGAGTTAGATGTTTAGAAGGTGTTATTTACAAGACTGAGTGATGCTTCCAGTAAGTATTTTATCTTTGACCATATTGACCTGTTCAATCATATGACCAATGTTTCCTTCACCTGCATATAGAGATTTATCGAAAAAGTCCTTATCAAGATCAGACCAATATAAAACATTTTCATCTCCAACAACACGTATTTCTTGATTTAACCTTCCCACATATACTTCAACGTAGCAGTCTTGAAGATGATAGGTAAAGTCCATTAAGTGATAAAGAGTCATATTGTCTTTTGAAATACCAGTCTCTTCGAATAGCTCACGATAAGCAGCTTCTATTCCTTTTTCACCAACTTCAATTTTTCCGCCTACAAAATTACTCAATCCCTTATAGGGGTTTTTTAAGCGTTCACACATCAACAATTGACTCATATCTTTGTTATAAATCATTAAGACATTATATCCTTGCATTTTTAACCTCCTTTTCAAAACGGTTGTATTCTAACTGCCTTCAGATAATCGGGTAGCTTCATCGATAAGTTCCATTTTAATCATTGCGTCAATCACTATTTTGTACAGTTCTTGGCCTTTATCCAACACATAATTAAGCTGAATGTCCCTAAACAACGCAAGTCGCGAGGCAACTGGTGCAAAAGATAGGTAGTCTTGCAACAACTTCAAATCAGGATCTGTGTCTTTGTGTACTGGGAATGCAATGTGCTTTTCACGTTGAAGAAGTGGAGTCGTAATGCCCAGTCCATCCTGTGTTTGAATACTCACTGATCTTTGTCGCTCCAGATCAATTTCTTGAAGGTAACGATAAGGATAGTCAATAATAGCTATTTGAAGATTTTCCATTAAAAAGTTTACGACTCTCTCCTGCACCAATTTTTCATTTTCAGATGGTTGGTATGGGGAGTTAGCCGCCTCTTTCTCCCATCGATCCTTCGCTACTAAATAATCCTCTTCACTCGCAAACTGATTATAAAACAGTTCACTGTCATTTAAATTAACGCTTAAAAATTCACGTAGATTCTTTGCGACTATACGAGTCGGACGATCAAAATCCATTGGCGAAACGCAAACAATAGGCGCTTCCTCAAGATCAGTAACAGAACCATAATCTGTGAGAAATCCATAATGAATTCCGTCTATACCAATATGTCCAAATACAATCACATCACTTGGTGTATTAAAATATCTACACTGCTCAAAGGAAAGATAAAAATGAAGACCATGGTAAAACTGTTCAGAGTCACCAAGAACCGATTCTAAATCAATTAATTTTTGCAACGTATGTGGTACATCGTATTTACCAAAATTGCTATTCATTCATTTTAGCTCCTTGCCTCTATTTCTGTCCTATTTTATATAAATTCCACCCGATATCTCCCTGGTTTACTATTAAAAAATAAAATCAGCTTTTTTAATTAAAGAAATTCTACATATACGTTCATTTCCCTTTTATTTACAATGAAATCAGTTCATATAAAAAGGGATTAACGATCATACTCTTCGATTTACTCCCTCATTACCTTTTTACGATAAAAAAAGGAGACAAGAATGTCTCCTTTTACGTCGAGAAACTTATATATTCTCTCTCAATTCTCTTGCATCTACCATTGTAAGCTTTCTAGGAAAGATAGAACATCTGAATGAATCATATCTTGATCTTTTCCTAATGTCATTAAGTGATTTGAATGAGGATAGCTTTTGATTCTTTTATTATTCGTAGAGACATGATCATCTATGTATTTCGCACTTTCCTTATACAACGGTTCATCTAACTCTCCATACATGATGCTCAGAGGTTTATGAATGTTGTCTAAACCACGCATTGTCGAATTAATATAATCCTGAAAAATCACCAAATTTGTGAAAGGTTGTTTTTCTAGTTCTGCCAATTCATATTTAATTTGTTGCTCTTCTATTCCCTCAAGTTGTTTATATGCTTTAGCAAACTTTGTGACACGTCGCTTCAACGAATCCACTTCTCTTTTATTTGGTACAGACATTGCAACAATTCCGTTTACATCTAACTTTTGTCCAACATCTAATGCAAAAATTCCTCCTAAAGACACTCCAATAACCGCAATGTTTTGATGCCCTTCTGCTCTCAGATGATCGTACCCCTCTTTCACGCTTTCCCACCAATCATCTGGATTCGTACGAATTAATTGTTCAGGGGGTAATCCATGACCTTTATATATAGGAGCAAAACACGTATACCCTTTTTCATTTAAATATCTTCCTAACGGTCTCATGTCACGAGGGTTACTCGTAAATGAATGTAATAATAATACTGCTCTTTCTCCTCCCTTTAAGAAAAAGGATTTTGGCTGAACCATTTTTGCCCTCATATTCACACCTGTATTCTTATAATTTTATTCGTTCTTTTTTCGAGGAAAGCCCTTTTCCTTTAGTAGAAGATATTTTCTATTGATACATAAAAGACAAATAAAAAGGCAATCGCAAATAGCAAGCCATAGACCTTTCGTTCTTTCCGAAATTCTTCTAATCCGCTTACCAACAGCATCATGCTCAAAGAGAAAACATATACGACTGAAATTCATGATTGCCTGTTATTAACCCGCTAAATTAGTGATTTTGTTATATCCTGTTCCTTATTCAAGCATGTTCCTAAATGTGCTTTAATGTGCTTTAATGTGCTTTAATGTGCTTTATTTATTCTTATGCTTATAACAATGAATGACAAGAGTAAAGTCACGGCTGCAAAAAAGAGGTCAATGAACAAAACATTAATGTGATTAAAGTAAGTCTCAAAAAAAGCGCTCCAGTTCCTAGGATAATAAGTAAGCCACACTAATGCATAAAAAGCGAGTGTGACTGCGATGTAAATAATCGGACCTAAGAAAGCTCTTTTTTTCAGGGTAGAAATGACAACACCTAAAATAATTCCAACTGGAATCATAAACACCTCAAGTACAATAGGGTGAAAGAGAAATTGATTATCCATGCAATGCCTCATCTTCCTTTATTATAGTGTTCGGGTGAAAAAAGTTTAGCTGTAAAATTTCATTTATGTAATTAGAGGGTCAAAACTTTTTTACTATTTTGTGCTACATCTTCGGTATCCAATTAAGTATTAGTCGTCTTTATATAATTCTCTTTTATTATTTGTTCTTTTTTTGACAAGAATCGTTCCCCTAGCTCAACCTACATGAATAGCTAATTTCTATATTTACTGACAATAAATATATTAGATAATTACAGATAAATCAACAGATTAACTTGACACTTCAAAGCGATTTTTTATTGGTCGCAACTTTACAACTATCTCGCCTCGTTAGCGACATAATAAAAAGCCCGTCTTACTTTATATACGCAGTAATTATATTAAGCAGTATAAAGGTTGATTATAAATGTATTATATATTATCATTTTAGAGTGATCGTTATATCAATAGGATGTGTTTATAATGAGTAAAAAACGGGAACAGTTACTTGAACAATCAGAACGTTTATTTGATAAGCATGGGTTTCATGCGATAGGACTAAAGCAGATCATCAATGAATCAGGTGTTGCTCTTATGACTCTATACAATCATTTTGATTCAAAAGAAGATCTTATTTTAGAAGTACTAAGAAGGAGAGAAGAAAGGTACCTCCATTCATTAGGTTGTTCTATAGATGATAAAAAATCATCCGCATTAGCATTAACAGAATCTCACATGAACTGGATACGCTCCTATAATACAAGTGGTTGCATGTTTTTAAAGGCTAGGGAAGAATACTCTTTAAATCAATCGTATAATAGTGAAATTGTTGATTTCGCACAACAACACAAAAATCACTTATTAAGATTCTTTCAAGAGAAAGGGTTAAATGAAAGAGAAGCCATGCGATTAGTCCTATTATTTGAAGGAGCTACAGCGCTAGCAGAAGTTTTTAATGTAGAGACAGTAGCCGAAGAGTTAACTTATTCTGTCAAAGAATTATTTTCTTAGTAAGGAGTTCACGCTCCTTTTTTTCGCAATAAATAGATTGATCGTTATATATAATTATTGTCCTGAAATTAATGATGAGGTGAATTTGACATGTGGAAAATCGTATTACCAGGTCTCGCCATGATTGCCGTAACCTATGCCCTTGCTCGTTTAAGTTTTGGGTTATTCCTTCCTGATATTTCTCATTCTTTAGGGTTAAGCGAGAGTGAAGGAGGATTTGTAGGTTCTACTGCTTTCGTATCTTATTCAATCGCTTTGTTTCTTTCATCGTACTTAATTAAGAAGCTAGGACAACATAAAGTAACGATGATTGCTGGATTAACAGCCGTTGTTGGAATGCTAGGCATCGCTACTGCACAATCTTTTTTACACTTAGTAATGAGTATATTTGTAGCCGGTATAGGTAGCGGGCTGGCGTCCCCCGCTTTAAGCCAAATAGCAAAAAATACGTTGAATAAAAAGGACCTTGATCAAGGAAACACATGGATAAATAGTGGTACAAGTTTTGGAATCATTTTAACGGGACCAGTTGTATTACTCTTTACGGAGCATTGGAGACTATCCTATCTTTTCTTTGCTATTATAGCGATTCTCGTATTGATCTGGAATTATTATTCCATTCCATCTACCAATGAACAAAAACAAGTTATAGATCAAAAGCTTGATTGGCTATCAATTATAAATAAAGCGAAGTTCTTACTTATTGCTTCGATCATCATTGGTATGAGTTCATCCATTTACTGGACTTTTTCACGGAGTTATCTAACAACGGAATATAATATGACGCCAAATGAAAGTGTTGTATTCTGGATTATAATGGGAATAGCTGGTGTATTAGGTGGCGTAGCTGGAGGGTTTATTCAAAAAATCGGATTAAGATGGTCTTATCGACTGCTTTTGTTTTTGATGACCGTATCCATTTTTCTTCTTACGGTGCCAGCTAATTTGACTGTCTATATTTCCGCAGGGTTATTTGGAAGTACGTATATATTCCTTACTGGATTATTTATTGTGTGGGGTACAAGGATCTTTAACACCTTACCGGCTTTAGGAGTTAGCTTGTCTTTCCTAGCTCTAGGAATTGGACAATCATTGGGCTCTTTCTTTGCTGGAAAAACGATAGAGATGACAACATATCCATTTAGTTTTATATTGTTTGCAGGATTAGGATTAATTGGCTTGTTTGTTCCGACGGATAGGAAGTAATAGTCAGACACGAAAAAGAGTGTGAGACAAAACGATGTTGTGATGGTGAAAGGAGTTAGGCGCAGTCTAATATGAAGATAGCGATATTTCATTTTATAAAATCTCTTTTTGGTTTTGTTAAGAACAAAAAGAGAGACGCTAAGCATAGGATCAGCTTCCTAGCGTAGCGGACGAAAACATGCGAAGACTCCCGTGGGACAAAGTGGCGTGCCGAGATCCATTTGCGAGAGCAAATGAGCTCGGCGCCACCCCACAGGACGCGGAGCATGATTTTCGGGAGCGACGATTCGCGCTCTACCTCTTACTCTATTAAAACAGCAGGTGGGCATCTAAAATGTCTCCCGCTGTTTGTGTCCAAGGCTCGTTTTGTCCCAGCCTCTTAGAAATTCTTTCAGTCATAAACAATTGAGCACTCACTACTGATTATAATGAATAGGTATTTTTCATCTAAGCATCTTCTTCACTTTTGTACTCTAAAATATCGCCAGGTTGACACTCTAACGCTTTACAAATTGCTTCTAACGTTGAAAATCGAATCGCTTTTGCCTTTCCATTTTTTAATATAGACAGGTTAGCCATTGTTATGCCAACCCTTTCCGAGAGTTCTGTTACGCTCATTTTTCTTTTAGCCAGCATCACGTCAATATTTATTATCATTGCCATTGTTTCACCTCAGACTACTAAGTCATTTTCCGATTTTATATCAATCGCTTCTTGTAAAAGTCTTTGAAGAACAGCCGCAAAGACTGCGATCACTACTGAAGCAAAAGCAATAACCATTCCGATTACAATGAGACCTGGTGCATCGTCTAGTTCCGCTACGAGATAAACAAATGGCATCATGACCACATACAAACCAGTGATAATCATCCACAGAATTTGATATTCTTCAGGGATTTAACAGTCAGTTCAGAGAAGGATTGGTTCTTGTCAATATAGTTTAAGAGTTTAAAAGCCTGATACAATGCAACAAAAAACGGTATCACTGATACATATATACCTACTAAAATGGGATATAACATATGGGAGTAATCTGGACTTACTGGATTATTCGCTAACCAAGGCAATCCAAATATACACAAAGCAAGAACTGGAGTTCCAATAAGAAAAACCGCCATCTTTAAAAACAGTGTTGATCCTCGTTTCATAAAAAGCACCTCATTTATTTATTGTCAATTTGAATGTAACACGACATTTATCGTTTATCAATAAATTTTTATTGCATAGGAGGTTATTTTTATTGATATGTAAAAATCTTCACAAAGAAAAAAAGCATTCTTCCGCAAAAGAAATGCTCTTAAAACGATGTAATTTATAAATTTGGTCAACTAACCTATCCCTTTTCCCAATACTACTCATTTAACACGATTAATGATGATCTTCTCTCTATTATTTATACTAGATTCCAGCTAGCTTTTCCCCAAAGAAAAACCATTAAACAACTGTCCTCCGAAGGGTTGCAAGACGTAATCAACTAATTGTACAACTTGATTTTTATTACCAGCTTTATAAAAACTATCAAAAGCCTCTACAAAATGATTTGCGAACTCTTCATCATAATTTCTTAATGAACGAAATACCCATTTTGATGACCCTAACCATTGATGGTTTGTTCTCAGCACAAATTCGCTTAGTAAATCGGCAAGTGTATTAGCTATAAATAATTCTTCTGCTCTATTAGAACAACCTATAAAATCATCCAATGCATCTGTAATGAAATATCGCTTTGTATTTATCGTTTCTTCTGACCATCTTTCTGGTCCTTTAGTTAATATATCCATAGCCTCTTTTTTATGGAATCAATGATTCCATCATCTTTTATGACTACTCCTTCTGTAACCATCCTTGGCAATGAAGGCCTCGCTCTTTCATAATCC
>BAXC01000088.1 GCA_001310375.1 Bacillus sp. JCM 19041
AAACTGGGAATATGATGAAGGGTCAGTATTCATGCTTCGAGCAAGTGCTAATTTCATATTTAATTTTAAAAAAGATGGAAAACCATATTTTTTAAGATTTAATAGCTCCTGTGAAAGGGAATTATCTTTGATAGAAAGTGAATTAAAGATTCTTCAATATTTAGAGAAAAACTCATTAAACGTTGCTCTACCAGTTAAATCATTAAATGGAAGATATATTGAAGTTGTGGAATCTGATTTAGGAACTTTTTATGCAGTAGTGTTTGAGGCTCTTGAAGGTAAGCATTATGACCTGGAAGAGCTTTCCGATGAGCAGGCTTATTTATGGGGGAAATCACTAGGAAAATTACATGAGACCCTTAAACAGTTGCCTGAAGAGCATAAAAAAAATCGCCCTTCTTGGAGAGAACATTTAAGGGAAGTAGAAGAAATACTTCCATCAAATGAAAAGGCTGCATACCAGGAATATGAATGGTTAATTAATTGGATTGGTGAGCTTAACGTATCAAATGAAAACTTTGGAATTATTCATTATGACTTTGAACTAGATAATGTAGTATTTAATAATAGGACAATTGGAATGCTTGATTTTGATGATTCTTCTGCCTATTGGTATGTGGCGGATATTATTTATGCTTTGAGAGATACAGGAGGTTTTAATATTAAACATCCTATAATATCGAGGTTTATAGACGGTTATAAAAGTGAAACTAAATTAGAAAAGGAATTCGAAGTCCTTAAAAATGCATCAGGTTTTGAGAGATTGCATAAGTTAATCTCTTTTGCAAAATTGATAAGAACAGTAGATATTGAGGAATCAAGGGATTTGCCAGAATGGCTTGTTAATCTTCGTAAGAAAATATGCGGTGTTATAGATAATTATCGTCTTTCGTTTGAAGATGAACAAAATAGATAGTCGTGTGTAGAGGCTAAATACTTTGATATTGTGGATTAATCTACTTACACTAACGGGTAGCGATAGCACAAGAAGTTGCTCCTGATAAACAAACGAGGCGATTAGTTGAAGAGGAGTTTTTAAATTACTCAATTATCAACCATTTAAGCAGGGATATGGTAAAGAAAGGTTGAAATGGTAACTACAACAATACACTTAAAGTAACGGGTGGGTTAGTTACACAAGCAAATATGAAAATAATGGCACGAAGAATATATTCTTCGTGCATTTTAATATGCTACTGTGATTTTGGTTGTGAAAGTCGTGTGATTTAGCGTGTGAATTTGTCTGCGTTTTTCTGTTTTCTACCTCTGAAGTAAACCCGTTAGAAGCTGCTTATTCGGCTTTTTTTTATTGCCGGAAAAACAGCCTGTATTTAAGATAATTACTAGGAAATCTATGGTAAGAAGGATGATTTTGATGGTGATGCGGTTCAAAAATGTTGCGACTGCACCACGCATTAAACAGGGTGCCTACAAGGGAGCTTCTCATCATCATGTAATAACCTCTTTTTAAAACTCGTTACGGTCCATTTGCCATTAGAGGTGGAATTACTAAATGACATGTTAACTAGATAGTTAGGGGGATTGTGAGGCCCTTCAAATGTAACAAGCTGAATATCCACATTAAAATAATAACTTCCTTCTGAACTCTTCTTTATTGAAATAACTTGCTGGCAGTCAAATTGTTTTCGTTCATGAAATTCTTTGTGAATTTCTTTGGAAATTAGTGGATACAGGAGTTCTAGTATTAAATCGTCCCGTAAATATATTTCTTTCGTATTAGCCTCAGCTACTATGGGATTGATTAGTAGTAGCAACAACATAAACAGAATAGATAAACGGATTTTTATCATACTGAATAAACCTCGATTTTTTTAATTAGAATGCACACAAAAAAGGCTTTTGATGTAAACGTGTTGTTCGTTTCTTTTTTGTGCACAAATTGACAACACCAAAACCGATTGCTATAATTCCTCTCGTATTGAAAGGAAGGATGATTTTGATGGTACGCCGTCTGAAAAAAATCAAAAATGTTGCTACCGCATCACGCTTCTAAGTTTCTAGAGAAAAAATAAACTTAGAAGCGAGGACATGAAAATGAATAAAAACACGTTTACCCACTGGTCAGAGATTAAGTATTTGAAAGACATTGTCACAAATCCATTCATTGAAGTTGGTGAGTACTCCTATTACTCTGGTTACTATGATAGCCATTCGTTTGAAGACGGATGCATCAGGTATTTATGGGGAGACGAGCACTCAAGGCGCTTATTTAATCCGATTGAGGAATTTGGCTGGCAGGTGGATCGATTACTGATTGGGAACTATGTCTGTATTGCAAGTGGGGTCATCATTCTCATGGGTGGCAATCACAATCATCATCCAGAGTGGATCACGGTTTATCCGTTTGTTGATCAACTAAAAGAGTCGTATGAACCAAAGGGGAATACTGTCATTGAAAGTGATGCATGGATTGGCATGAACGCGATGATTATGCCAGGTGTGACGATCGGCGAAGGGGCCATCGTAGCTGCTGGTTCAGTTGTTACAAAAGATGTTGCCGCGTACACGATCGTTGGTGGGAATCCTGCTAAAGAAGTAAAGAAGCGTTTCTCTGAAGTTGAGATTGCGAAGTTAAAAGAGATGCGTTGGTTTGATTGGAAGAGAGAGTCGATCGAAGCCGCGACGGATTTGCTTTCCAGTTCTTCAATAGATGATTTATATGAATACTATTTACGAGAAATATAGAGCTAAAACGAAAAGCCAATTCCATCAACTGGAATTGGCTTTTTTGCGTTCATGCTACACACGATCATAGAGAATCTTTGCGGAAATGTAAGTAAATAACTTATCAAACAGAGAAAATGGGTGCAAATAAAAATATAACCGGTTATATTCTCGCAAATGCTCTTAACAATCAGCCAAAAACGGGATAAAATTTAAAGAGCATAAGTCATATTACTCAGACATCAACCAAAAAAGAGGAGATGGTTATGTGAAAGTAATTCGATATCACTATAATCCTAATCAACTGATGATTGATCTGCGAAAAGAAAGGGATATGACGCAGCAACAGCTAGCGGATGAATTGAGTGTTAGTCAAACAATGGTCGCGGAAGTAGAAGCGGGTCGGAAACAATTCAACGAAGAAAAGCAAGAATCAATAGCCTACATCTTAGGTGCAACAGCAAAAGAGTTGTTTCCAGAAAGAATCGATCGCAGAAGAGTGAACTTCAAGAATAAATATCAAAATAATTAGATAAAAATGAATTTGTTTGGATGAAGGAGACGATGATGCCATGAACTTTATGACCATTTATATGATCTATGAAACGTATGAACGCCAAGACCTATTACCTAGACATACGATGGCATTATGGAGAGCGCTATTATTTATCGCTGCGAATCGTGAACGATTGCACTTTACGCTCGTTAACTTGGATTTAATGAAAGAAGCTGGTTTGAAGAAAGATCTGTTTTTTGCTGCGCGAAAGGAACTTGAAGAGAAAGGCTTTTTACTCGTCGAAAGTGTGCGTGGCAGTCGCTATGCTGCGTACACACTCTTAGATGGGACATCTAGAAAAACGACAAAAGCTGTCGGTAAACCTGTCGCTCAACCTGTCGGCAAACCTGTCGACGAAATGGGGGTCGAAATGCAGGTAAAGACTGATGTACCAACGGATCAAGTTGTCGACAAACCTGTCTGTGAACCTGTCGATAAACCTGTCGATCTTTCGTCCTCACACGCGTCATACACACATACGGGGGAGAAAGATTTTGATCTTACGTCTTTAAAAGCTTTTAAAACCAAAGATCAAAACCTTGCTACTACTACTCGCTGCGCGGCAATTCTTGCTCATGCCGAAATTGTCGGCTTTCGGCTCATAAGCGGGAGGATGGCTCATGGACTCGAGGAATGGCTAATGCGAAACACGTTTCCAGAGAGCCTGCTCATGGCGAAACGGGCGCTTGATTTGGCAAGCGATGCGAATGTGTTGAACTGGAATTATGTCCATACACTCCTGAAAGCGTGGGAGAAGAAGCGATTTACAACGGTCGCTGAGACGATCAAAGAACGGAAGAGTGGTTTAAACAAAGTGCGCGTAAAACGAAAAAACAAGCAACTAAACAGAAAGGGGATCAAGACCATGAATCTAGCAAAAGAGCATTTTTCGAACACCATCCATTTGCAGACTTCTGAAGACAATGTTGTTAGCCGCTATATGTGTGAAGGCTGTGACCAAGATGTCACTGTTTACAACGTGG
This sequence comes from Bacillus sp. JCM 19041, assembly GCA_001310375.1. Classification (GTDB taxonomy): domain Bacteria; phylum Bacillota; class Bacilli; order Bacillales; family Bacillaceae_D; genus Shouchella. The sequence continues at coordinate 4,225 of BAXC01000088.1, forward strand.
AGGCATACCAAGGACCAAATAAAGGCACCTTTCGTCCAATTCCACACGGATGTAAGTGTGAAGACCTGGAACTAGGTCGACTTGTTTTAAAGCGACAGCGAGAGATTCTTGCTAAACAGCGGAAAGAATTATTTGACCTGCATAGTCTCGTCAACAGTGACCTATTAAAAGCAACCCTTGATTCGTATGAGCCAAAAACAGAACAACAAACGCTCGCACTCCAAGTATGTCGCCATTATGCGTCCACCTTTTCAATGGACGAGCCGCGCAATCTCCTTTTCGTAGGAGACTGTGGTGTAGGCAAAAGCCATCTTGCTATGGGGATCATGAAAAGGCTCCTTCGTAAGCAGTTAAATGGGATCTTCATTACGGTACCCCAGTTGCTAACTCATTTAAAGCATACATTTAACAATAAAAAAGTGAGTGAATACGAGCTAATCCAGCGTCTGAAAGATGTGGATTGCCTTGTGCTTGATGATATTGGCGCAGAGTATAACCGTAATGATGGAGAAAGCTGGGCTGTCAGCAAAGTGTTTGAACTCATTGATGCCAGACTTGGCAAACCAATGATTTATACAACGAATTTATCAAGCAGGCAATTATACGACCGGCTCGGAAAAAGGAACCATTCCCGTCTTTTGTACAACACAAAACTGATCCGCGTAGACGGAGTCGATTTCCGGGCCAATGATTTTAATAGGAGGAATGCAGATGAAAAAGGTAATGATTGACCCAGGACATGGAGGAAGTGACCCAGGCGCAGTCGGACACGGGATGCAAGAAAAAGACTTGGTGCTGATGATTGCTAAAGGGATTGAAGCGGAACTATCGGCGTATCAAGTCGAAGTCAAACTCACACGTACGACAGACCGGATCGTCTCGCTCACTGACCGAGCACGGCAAGCAAATACATGGGGAGCAGATTTGTTTGTCTCGATCCACATTAATGCCGGGGGAGGGACAGGCTTTGAAACGTTTATTCACCCAAGCGCCGGTCGCACAACAAAAGCGATGCAAAAAGCGATTCACGAAGCAATCACCAAACAGCTAAACGTCCGCGACCGCGGTCAAAAAACAGCGAACTTCGCCGTCCTAAGAGAAACCGAGATGCCCGCCGTGTTAACGGAAAGTCTCTTTATCGACCACTCGCAAGATGCGAAGCTCCTGAAAAACCGCAGCACGATTGAAGCGATTGTTGCCGGGCACCGTGAAGGCATCGTCAACGCCCTCGCACTCCCGAGAAAACATAAGCTATCTGTTCATGAACAACTGTACCGCGTCATTGTCGACAACAAACAAGTAGGCGCTTATACGGAAGCGAAAAACGCCGCCAAACAAGTCGAAGCCCACTTCGGTCGCGCGAAGTCAATCCGATTGGAGCGTGTCTAAGATGGGAACTTCAGTCTTGACTGGCTGCGTCAAAAAGATTAACATCATCAACCGCACAGGCAGGGAACGCTGGCACCAAGAAATCCAAATTCTCGTCTCTGACATCGAAATGAACAACGACAACTTAATCGAAGTCCGCCGCTTCCGACCAGACGAAATCGTCGAGATCCAGCTGCGCTCTGCCCAGCTATCGCTGTTTGACAAGCCGGAAGAGGGTGCACCTCTTGAAGAAGATGTCGAAGAACTATGCATAGAAGACGGAGGAATCAATCCTAAGATTGAAAAAGAATTCCGTTTCTAACGATGTATCGGTTATAAAGATTGAATAATGGTTATATTCACTTAATTTTCCGTACAAGCAAGAAAGTCAGGTGCTACTCTTACTCTATCAACAGGAAAGGAGGAACCAAAATGGCTCGAAAACAACCGTACGCACAACGTCTAAACCTAGCAATGGAAAACGGCTTTACCGACACAGGCAACCCGATCTTCCGCCGCTTCGGCTTCAGTGTCAAAACCGATGCCGACGTTGACCAACTCTTTTTAGTTGCCAACGCTATTGCCAGCCTATGTAGCTTAACGCTAGGCGAAGCAACACTAACAGAGAACAGCTACTTACGTCCAAGTCCAGCTAGTTAAAAAATCCTGAAAGCAACAAACAAAACGAAAGGAGAGCCCAACATGAACGAAGAAAAAACACTTGAACTACGCTTCCGCACCGACGAAGGCCAAGTGATCACAATCCGCGTCCCAACACCAAAAGATGACCTCAACCAAGCGGAAATTAGCGACGTGATGGACACGATCTTAGCTAACAACGTCTTCTACGGCAACGCATCAATGATCACAACAAAAGTCGACGCACGCATCGTCACACGCGCAGTCGATACAATCGCCGTCTAACAACCAATGCGGCTCCAATAACCGGAGCCGCATTACTTTTAACAGAAAGGATGAAAAACGATGACAGACTGGGTCACACTCATCTCCAATGTCGGCTTCCCCATCGCTGTCGCCTCGTACTTACTTGTCCGACTAGAACCGGTTGTGAAAGACTTGCAGCAATCAATCGCCGGACTCGCAACCGTGATAAGTAGGCAGGAGAAGGATAGCGGGGAGAGGGAATGATGAAAATGCTAGAATCATAGATAAAGGGCGGGTGTCGGGAACAAGCGCGGGGAGGGGGCGCTTGTTTTTTTGGTGGTAGGGTTGATTTTAAGGATGGCGATTGTATTATTAGAGCCGTGCTTTTGATGCCTTCAAGGTGATGATGGGCAAAACCAAATGGTGATAAGGAACACCGAGGAAAGTAACCTTTTAGACGGACGATTGGTGAAAAAGTGAAGAGTTTCATGGTTTCATGGCGAACCCCTTTGGAAATCTTTTGGTCTCATTAATATAGGTGATCTGTCTAGCTTAGTTTTGACAAACAAATCAATTAAAACATATATAATTGATTTTACACCCTTCATAGACAAAACAAATGCATTTTATTATTCTATGGAACTGTAATTTCACAGAACGTTGTTTTTGCAAATACTTTTTGTTTTATGTGTAGTTAACTACTAAATGTTAAGACTTTTTATATTTAAGATTGAAACAATAGATAAAAACCTTAGAATTGTTTTGTGTTATTCTATTTAATCTCTGTTTTACTCATTTCATCTATTTATTACATCTTATTTCATATTTGGTAGTTTTATCAAAAGTATATCGTGGTACACATTTATTAGAAACGTAAAAATAATTAAAATGGAGTGATTGTTTTGAATAAAGTCAAAGGTTTTCTGATTAGTGGACTAGCTGTTAGTTTTGTTTTTAGTGGAGTAGGATTATCAAGTAATTATGCAGAAGCATCGGAAAAGAATGAAAGTGATCTACCCTTGGACGCATACTTAATTGAAGGGCATGAGGAAGTTTTATCAGTGGAGTCTATTTCTTATGAAGAATTAGAGTATGATGCGAGCCTTGATTCAGATTCACAAGCTTCGACTCTAGTAAATCAATATGAAAATGATGAAAGAGATTGGTTTGAGGTTACATCTATTGATGAAACTGGGGAAGAGGTTGTAACCATTCAAACATGGAATCACAATGTTGCCGAAGGAACTACACAAAGAACAGTAAATAGCTATATTCTTCAATTCAATGACGCTCGTTATGGAGACGAGTGGAGAACAACTGGACAAGAAGGTACTAATAGAACTGTTGATGTAAGAGATAAATCACCTAACGCAATAGTTCAGCAAATAGCTTCTTATTTAATACCGGGGATTGGGTTTGCACAAGCAATTTATGATTTTGTTTTATCAGTATTACCAGAAGATAATCTGTATATAACAGAACACATGTATATCTCTTCTGACTTTGGAGGGTTCTCACAAGCATTTGTTGTGGAATCGTTTGAAGAAAGCACTCGTAATCCCGGAGATTTTCTAGGTTACAATATAGCGCAGCGTGATGTAATTGAATAAAATGTTAAAGCCTCTCTTTAAGAGAGGCTTTAAATAAATAAATACCAAGGGGAGAAGAAAAGTAAAATTGCTAATACACATAAAGTTCCGTAAAATATTGCTCTTTTTGGTCTATTTAGCTCTCTCATTTTAATAACTTTGACAACTAAAGCTCCTGTAAGTAAAGTGCCAAATAAGTAAGAAGCAATTGTTGCCCATGGTTCAAAGTTAAATAAATTAAATAGTCCAGAGATAATTACTACAAGAAAAATAGTGATCCATAGCCATCCTTCAAGCATGAAGAAACGATTTTCTTTCTTTTCTTTGTAAGAAGCATCCATTATTAGCACCTCATTCTAAGAAGTTTTGGACTTTCACTCACCATTTCCCATTGATATGAGGAATAAAACGTAATTGTCTAACTTAGGGTCTTTTGTGTGTGTTAAATGGAAGGTTACAGGAATTTTTAAACGTAATTGTAAATGAAACAAACTAGAAAAATTAAAAACCTCACTAAAAAATCAGTGAGGTTTTCATAATGTTAGACAAATTCATTAAACCCATTATATAAGCGATAATCTAGAATGACAAGGGGATATACTCAAAACAAAAAAGGTAGCAAGAAATCTCTTGCTAACCTTTTCGTTTGGGCAATTCCTCATTTTTATATCTTATGCAGCTCCCTTGTTTGTGTTTGTATGCTAGTATTTTCAGTTGTGCTATACATTGCACCACTTAAGAAGCTAAAAGCATTAGTATTAGTAATTTGAGGATTCTTACTATTGTATGACCAGTTAACAGTTAAGGTATGACTAAAAGGAAATCCAGTTGTATGTCGATTTCTTAGAGTGCTAGTGTAACTTGCAGATCTAGTCGAAAGAGTTATACCTTGAAAATAAGTTATAATTATGGAGAAGGTAGGTGAAAATATGTTTATTATTGAACTATTAATTAGTTTTGTACTTATATTGAGCCTCATGTTAATTGTAAATAAACTATTGGATAAGGCATTGAAGAGAGAAACCAGTAAGTTGAAGTGGTTCAGTGTGGCATTTGTTACATCGGTTGCTATAAGCGGCTCATTCTTTTTATTAACGGATTCATTTTGGACTACGTTTGGCGGTTTTTTCTAGACAAAAATTAAATACATATATTAAAACTTGGAATGAAAGAGGGGCTTTGTTCCGAGTTTTTTATAAGTTTACATAAGATATTACAAGAATAAAAACAACAGGCGAATCTCCCTGTTGTTTCAAAAGTATTACTAGTTATTGTTTGCCTTTCAACCGCCGAAAAAGCTCAAGCTGTTCCTCAAGATAACGAATCTCATCCTCAGTAAGATCTTGAAACCTCTCTTGCTTAAGATCAACTGCTTGAACGCCATCAATATACCCAGCTTTTTGCATCAATAGTGCAGAGGGGATCTTTAACCCTTTGCTTATCTTGTTAATGACATTTGCTGATGGGATGTCTTTTTTACCGTTTTCGAGTTGAGAAAGATAAGAATGTGAGACACCAGAATACAATTCAAGCTGTCTAATTGTCATCTGTTTCTCTTTGCGTAGTTTTCTTATATAAATACCAAATTCTTTTGCTCTCAAATGTATCACCTAAGGCAATTATATCGACCGTGTTTACAAAAGTACAAAATACATAGCGAAAAACGGTTTCTAAAGTGATTAAATTCGATTAAAATGGTTACAAAAGTAAAAAAATAGAGGTTAACGGTTATTAAAGTGATCATTGCATCAAACTTAAAGAAAAGAAGAAAGGAGCTCTCCCATGCCACAAGTCCCTTACGGCGTAAGATCCTGCCTCTACACTGGCATCAGCAAGAACATTGCTTTCTTAACAAAACAAGCAGAAATGATTTTGCAATCTGAACAAGGTACATGGACAAATTACGACAGTAAAATACACAATGAGGTTAAAGAGGCTCTTGAATGGTATAAACAGCATGCGGTAAAGGAATTATTCCATTTAGAGGAAGACTTAATGACGTTTGAGCGGTTGCTTAAGAAGGTGCAACAAGGTGAGTGAAGAGAGGTACAGAAACGAGACAAGCTAATTGTCCCAGTAGCTTGTCTCCATATCTACTAACCAATGGTTACGAAGCATTAATGCTCGTTCATATCCAGCTAAAATGGCCAAGGTAATAAGCGTGATATTCGCCCATAACGGTAGCGTGATTGGCGAGGTGAATTCACCGAATTGATCGCTGACCCCAGGAATTTGAGTAACGGTTTCTAGTAATTGAGGAAAACTCAATACTAATGAAATGAGTAAGGTGATAACAGCCATTATTCCAATTAGTGAACTTGTTCGTGGAAAACGTTTGTGGAATCGCATCCGTAATCCTCTAAAGGAACGTCTATCTGGATAAAGTGTATACTCCTTTCTTTCATTCGTTACATAATGCATTCTATTTATTCCATAAGAACCCGTCGCTACTTCGATTTCACCATTTAAAACGGGAAAAACTGCTGGTACTTTAGATGATGCAATGTGGTACCCATCGCAATATAAATCGGCGGTCGGTTCATCAGCCAATACGTATACTCTACAGCATACGTCGTTTTTTCCATCTTCTCGTTTTTTAACTCAATATAGAAGAGGGATCGTGTGAATAGATGCCAAAAGCGATAAAGCTTTAATGGACGCCCGTCGCCTTCTTTTACTTTTTTTATTTTACGATTTTTTCTAAATCGCTTAACAGAGCGAAGCATGAAATGACACCGTCTTATTCTGAAATGTAGATAAACACGTGTCTTTGAGTTACGTGATTAATGTAAAATAGGTTTCAGTTAGTATTTAACTCCTCTATTGATAAAGCAAAAGCAGCCATAGTTGAACTACTCCTTCTTTGAAATTAAGCTAGTTGTTAAAATGAATAAGTTACGATGTAATTTGGGATGTACATATTAAGCAGAAGGAAAAAGAAAAACTTATAAAATCATAAGTAAGACTAGTCGGTTAAAACCCAACTAGTCTTACTTATTTATTATTTTGTATCTACTTTATCACTCATTGGAGTGATTGAAGGACTATAAGTAGTAGATCCAACAATAAATGATAAAATAGCTAAAGCACAGATGAACTTTTTCATTCTTGATTACCTCCTAATATTTGAGGATTAATACGTGCCTTAAACGCAAACGTCATATATTTTAAAGCAAGTTCAAACTCATTTCGTTCTTTAAATATCATTGAAATTCGCGCTTCGGCCCTCGGTGTAAAACGGAAAAAATTCGTTTGTGGAACTACTTTCAATTGAGAAATCATAATGTTGATTTATAATAAAAGAAAATTATATCCCAATTTTGAAGTCTGATTAAAATTGAGGATATTATACATTTTTCCGTAGGGGAATAATCATAATCGTAAATTGCGCCCCTTATATAAAAAAATCATCTACTTCTATCATAAAGAACACTATTTTTATGATGTGACTCTTTCTTTAGCACAGGTGCATTTTTTCCAATTATTACGCATATCACAACAACAATCGCTAAAACAATCGTTAGCAATGTAATCGATTCTTCTAAGAAGAATACAGAAAATCCAATCATTAAAAAAGGCTGTAAATATTGAATCTGCCCAACTCTTGCAATCCCTCCTAAAGACATCCCACCGTACCAAGCGACATAAGCTAAAAATTGGCTTACAACAGCTAAATAGAACAAACTTATCCAAGCTTCGATAGCGCTTGTAACATATCAACTGACATGCTTAATCCAACAGGAATAATAAAAAACGGAGCTCCCATTAATATAGCCCAAGCGATGACTTGCCAACTACCAAGCTCTTTTGATAGTTTTCCACCTTCTGCATAACTTAATCCAAGTATTAAGACAGCTATAATTAGTGCAACATCTCCTTTTTGTAATTGTCCTAAACCTAAATACACGGCATAAAGAAGTACTGCAATCGCACCAATAATACTTGCAATCCAATAGCGCTTCGAAGGTCGCTCGCCTCCACGCCACATAGCAAAACCAGCTGTCGCAAGTGGCAGTAATGCCAGTTCAATTGCTCCATGTGATACAGGCAGTGATTTCATTGCAAATGTTGTTAATAACGGAAAGGCAAGTACAGCACCAACAGCGACAATCCCTAAGCTTTTCAATTGTTTTTTATTAGGTAATGATTCTTTTTTTATGATAAAAATGATACTTACGATTATTGCTGCAATAACTGTCCTACCTAACCCAACAATTGTCTCACCAAAATAAGGGACAGCAATACTTGTAGCTGGTAATGTAAAACTAAAACAAACGATGCCAATAAAGCCTATCAGCATTCCTCTTTTTATATTGTTTTCCATTCAAACTCCCCCTTCACAAGCATACAAATGTATTCCATAATCATAGTTAAACAACAGGATCAGCTATTTAAACATGATTGTAATTGATAGTAACTCTTTTTAATACAGTAAAATCTCATATCTGTCATGGTACAGATGCGAAGGAGAATATGTGTGACCACAAAATATAAAGGTATTTTAGAATGGGTGATACAAGAAATAGAGGAGAAGAGGTTAAAAGCAGGAGATAAATTACCTTCTATTCGGATGCTCGCTGAACAATTTCAATGTAGTAAAAATACGGTTGTAAAGGCATTACTTGAATTAGAACAACAACATATTGTCTATGCTAAACCCAAAAGTGGCTATTACGTTGTTGATTATTATCAAACGCCTATCCCACATGAGGATGATATTGATTTTTTATCTGCTGGTCCAGATAAACGGATTATGCCTTATGAGGACTTTCAGCATTGTATGAACCAGGCGATTGACCATTATAAAGAGCAATTATTCACTTATAGTGAGCAACAGGGACTTTTTTCTTTACGAAAGGAGCTTATGGAGTATTTACAGCATTTACAAGTATTCACGAAACCGGATCGACTTGTCATTACTTCTGGCTCACAACAAGCGCTTCATATTCTGTCAATCATGCCGTTTCCGAATGGGAAGAAGAATGTATTAATTGAGCAGCCTACTTACTTTGGCATGATCGATACCTTACAGTTAAATCAGATCACAACGTTAGGAATTGAATTAACAATAAATGGTATTGATTTTGAAAAACTTGAATATTTATTTCGTACCAACGATATTAAATTCTTTTACATCATTCCGAGATGCCATAATCCACTTGGTCATCATTATACAAATAAAGAAAAGAAAAAAATCGTTGCACTTGCGGAAAAATACGATGTATACATTGTAGAGGATGATTTCTTAGCGGAATTAGATACGGATTCAAAAGCAGACCCTTTGTTTGCGTATGAACCAACGGAAGAGTCATTTATGTAAAGAGTTTTTCGAAAGTATTTTTACCAGGGCTACGTATTGCAACGACTGTACTTCCTGAAAAAATGATCCACCTCTTTGTACGCTATAAATTTAGTGCTGATTTCAATACATCTTCACTTTCACAAGGAGCATTAGAAATCTATTTAAAAAATGGTATGTTTCAATATCATTTAGAAAACGTAAAAAAATTGTACATGAAAAAATGAAGACATTACTAGAGGCTTGTTCATTGTATTTACCGAACTATATACAATTTACAAAGCCAAAAAGTGGTTTTTATCTCACCATCTTTTTACCTTCACATATAGATGTCGATAAATTGATTTACCTATACATGAAAAACATATTTATGTAGACAATGCTTCTAGAATGTACTTATCCGAAAACAACCAGCAAGCAATTCGACTAAGCATTTCACAAGTAAATGAAGATAAGATCAATCTCGGGATTAAACAATTAGCAACTTATATAATCGATATGTGTGAAAAAAAGAAATACAATGCACTCTCGTTTAAATCCTATCATTAAACTTAATTAGACTTATCACAATTGCAATTTTTAAATGCCCTACAAAAATACTAATATTATTTAACAAACGAGAGCTTTTGAACAAGACAAATGTAAAAAGTCGATTCCTTAACGTTCAGAGGAATCGACTTTTTTAGGTTAAACTCTGCTTAGCGTACAAAATTTCCGAAATGTTGGCTGTACCCCTGGTAAATAAATGAAACCTATTCAGTCATATTCATCTCAATGATAGACTGGAGCAACAACTCATTATTTGGATGAAGTCTGCTAGAGAGGTTGGAGGATTTGGTGCAATTGCTCAGCATTTAATGAGGTTGCATCCCTATGCAAAAGGAGCAGTTTGGTTTGCAGAAACCTTCCTATGGTTTTCTACTACTGCAGTTGATTTAGCAGCCAGTCCGGAGGAGGAATTAAAGTTAGTGTTGTAGTTGTATATGCATTAGACCAAACAGGTGGCGCACCTTACTGGCTTAGCTCTCAATACTAATTTTATAAGACAAAATAACGAAGTTGGTATTAGCCCCGTTCTTTTGTTTTAAATTTTAAGACATGTAGCCGATTCAATAGGGTGTTATTAATTTAGAATTGCGGGTATCTAACCTTAAAGATGGTAAATGGTAAAAAGTTGTTTTAATAATAATGAAGTAATGCAAGGTATTTTATATGAAAGACTAACAGTAAAGGATGGTATTCAAATGGCGAATCGTTATAAGGGAAATGGTGGATTACTATGGAAGGTTGTTAATGGTGAGACAACCCTGTATGTGCAAGGCATCATTCATTTAGGTCATGAGAATTTCTATCCGCTTGCAACTGAAATTGAAGAGGCTTATGATAGTGCTGATATAATCCTTCCAGAGATTAATGTGATAAATCCCCAAGTAAATGAAGAAGAAATTAATCAACTGGCGTTATTTAGTAAGGGTATGACATTGGATCAAGTTTTATCAGAGGAGTCAATAAAAAAACTTTCAGATATAGTAGAAGCACAAGAGTTATTTTTAGAGGATTTCAAAAAATATCAGCCGTGGTATATAGAGAGTTTATTAGGAGCATTCATTAGGGGAAAAAGCGATTTAGCCCCGGAGCATGGAGTTGATTTATATTTCCTTAAACGAGCTTTAGAAGATGATAAAAAAATTATTGAATTAGAAACGGTCGAGGAGCAATATAACGTTTTTAGCGGCTACAGTATGGTTACACAAATTGAGATGCTAGAACATATGATACAGACTTATGACCAGCAAGCTAATTGGATAAACCAATTAGGATATTACTGGGTACGCAGCAACAGTGAAAGTGGAAGAAAAGGGCTAATCAATATTGTGTCCAAGGACCTCGAGCGTGTTAATGGTGAGTACCAAAAAGAGATGAATGATACTCGTAATATTAATATGGTAAATAAACTTGATGAACTATTGCAAAGTAATAGCGGAAAAACCTACTTCGTTATAATAGGATCGGGACATACTGTAATTAAGCCGAGTGTTCCAAGTGAACTTAAGAAAAAGGGATATAAAGTTGAAGGCATCTATTAATAAAATTAGCAAGCTGCTAGAATAAAACTTAATGTCCCTGTCAACAGGATGAATTTTCTCATGTATTGACCCCTCTAATCTATATCCTTTTGTTACCGTTACCCCATATTTTGGGAATTAAACGTTGCAAAGGATTGAATTGAAAGCAAGATGGAAGTCCCTTTTTTCATATTGGCAACTGCGGATCTTCTCTTTTCATTGATCGCACATTCGAATGGTGATCCGTTCATTAGAAATGGATCATACATATACCGGTGGACTTTTTGTTTATTTCGGTAATGTTGAGGATAGTTAGGTTTATCAAACAGCTAGAAAGATAGACTGAAAGATGAAACTCTTGGTGTAGGAGAGATGCTTGCATCAGTCGAAAGAAGGAATGACCCGCATAAAGAAAAAGAGCAAACCAAGTCCTTAATAAACTTGGTTTGCGCTTTCTCACGGTGAAACTTAGCGCGATTCTGTACTTCCCATGACTTCCAGAAAGCGTGATTCCTTCTCTAAATCCATTCCAGCTTCCCATTTTCCTTTCCGCTCGTGCAAACTCCAGTTCAGCGTATCACGAATGGTTTCCTGGATTGGTCGATAACGTAAGCCAGCTTGAATCGCTTTGTTGCTGTTTACATCGAGCATCCCGTTCTTTTGTAGAGAATCTGGTAGCCAGAAGGGAAGTTCGATCCACGGCTGAACGTCCTTGTCTTGTAAAGTTGATTCATTGATCCAGCACAACTCTGTCTCTTTAGGTGAGACGAGCTCTTTACAACTGTGAAGGAAGTCTCGGAATCCAAGCATTTCTTGTGGACCAGTCGCATTAAATGTTCCTGTCACCCCATGTTCGACTGCATCAATGATCCACGAAGATAAATCACGGACATCAATGAACTGAATTGGTGTAGTCTCGCTGACATTTGGTACGAGAACCTTGCCACCTTGGTTCATTCTCCAAGGCCAATACGTAAAGCGATCGGTCGAGTCGTCTGGCCCGACAATGAGTCCCGGGCGGATAATGAGGGAGCGCTCGTGAAAGCCAGTGTTGACAATCACTTCACAAGTCGCTTTATTGCTTGCGTATCCCCCTTGATCAAGCTCATGTAGCGCATCGGATTCAAATATGGGCCCTTTATGTAACGCTTTGTAAGCACTGATGCTTGAAATGAATACGTACGTCTTACACCGGTCTTTTAATTGGCTGACAGACCGTTCGACCTCCGCTGGTTCTCTCCCAGATACATCAATCACAACATCCCAATGATCCGTCAGCTGTTCTACATCATTTGTAGTACGATCGCCGACAAGATGGGTCACGCCTGCGACTTCTTTAAGAAACGTTGGGTTCGTCTTGCCACGGTTGAATAAGGTTAGTTCGATTCCTTTTTTGACAGCATGTTGTGCGAGATGTTTTCCTAAAAACAACGTACCTCCTAGTAACAGGACTTTCATGAAGATGCCTCCTTCTTAAGAATAGAGTCAATCACGCCGTAATCCTTAGCTTCAGAAGCAGACATAAAGTAATCCCGTTCGGTATCGTAGGCGACCTTCTCATATGACTGGCTGCACCGTTCGGCAATCAATTGATTTAATTCGTGCCGTTGCTTCAAAATTCGTTTCGTGTAAATATCCATATCCGATGCTTGCCCTTTCATCCCTCCTAAAGGCTGATGTAGCATGATTTCAGCATGAGGGAGAGCGACGCGTTTTCCTTTTGTTCCGGCTAAGAGGAGAACTGCACCAAATGAAGCGGCCATACCCGTACAGATGGTTTGAACATCGGGTTTAATGTGATTCATCGTGTCCATTATCGCAAAGCCAGCTGAAATCGATCCGCCTGGGCTATTGATGTACATGGATATATCCTTGTCTGGATCTTGTGAAGTTAAAAACAAAAGCTGAGCCGTCACGCTGTTGGCCAAGGTGTCATTTATTTCAGAGCCAATGAAAACAATGCGGTCTTTTAAGAGGCGAGAATAAATATCATAGCTCCTCTCGTCGTGTTTCGTTTGTTCCATCACGTATGGAATCGGAACACTCATTTGTTTCATCCTCCTTCAAAATAAATCAAGATTCTAAGCGACCATTTGAAAATCCCAGCTTGAATGGACTTGTTGCTGTTGTACGTACAAGGCAGGAATCGATGTTGTATCAGTAAGCAGGCTAGCGAGTAGATGAATATCTCCGGTTTGCAAAGCTTGGCTATAGAGCTGAACACGAAGGCTTCATCTTCATCTAAAGAAGGATTTCATCCAACTGTTCACGCACCTCATGACTGACTTTTTGTCTTGCCCGAAAAAGCGCTGCCTTTACTGCACCGACGCTCATATTCGTTAAACTGGCAATCTCCTTTAAGCTGCACCGGCAAACATCGGCTAAAAGAAAGAGGATTTGCTGTCTGACCGTTAGTCTGGTGACAAGGGAGCTTAACAAATGGCTGACGTTTAACGAAGGAATTAAATCAGTGGAATCAGCTACGGACTGACCGTCGTCTTCAAACGAAACGCTGGCAATCTTCTTTTTACGAACCTCGTCGATCCAAGCGTTTTTGGCAACGGTTGTAAAGTATGCCTTTGTTAGCGAATGAGGCTTCTTGCTCCAGCTTTTATACGCTTTTAACCACGTTGTCTGCAACAGGTCCTCTGCGTCATGGTAATGGTGGGTCAGCGCCAAACAAGCTTTCCAAATTGAGGATTCACAACGTTGCCAAGCTACGTTAAATATATGCTCCATTCCATTCACTCCTTTTTTAACGCTCCTTTTACATCTTATAACGGAGAAAGAATGAAAAAGGATACGGTTTTAAGATGAAAATGTTTATATAAAAAAGAAAGAAGGGAGAATCAATGGTTGTGGTATTTTTTGACTATATGCAGCAAATGTTAATAGAAAAATAGCAAAAATCAGTTATGATGGACTAAGAAGAAGTGTGAAGCAGCTTAGTTGTGTAGTTAATTAATTACGATAGCACACTAACCAATGAACAGTGAAGCAAAGCGGTCGACTATAGTAAGAATGAGTATGGCCAAAAGATGTCAGTTATAACCAGTGGCAAATATGGATTTACCCGTGTGATAAATAGAGGTGACGTGATGAAAACAAGATTAGTGTACAAGTTCGATTGTGGCAAAGAAATG
>BAXC01000089.1 GCA_001310375.1 Bacillus sp. JCM 19041
AAAATCCATTTCCTTTTACCATTGCTTCACATAACGAATAATGATTTTCACTCCAACCGGCTCGCGCACCATCCAACAAATGATTCCAAACTTCTTCACGGTCTTTTGTTTTTAACTTTTGATAAGACAATGGATTCCATTCTGTACACCAGTACTTTAATTCGGCATCTGACGCATTCGTGTTTAATTGATCTAACACCATAAATAGTAATTGTTTTAACTGTCTTTCTCTTCTCGTTAATCCATTTAATTCGGCCGGACTCGGTGAAAGCAAATGATATTCTTTTTCTGATACATCTTCGTTTAATTCAAAACTCTCCAGTTCTTGGTCAACGAGCGCTTCATAAACGAGTTGCTCTTGACGAGGCGTTAACCTGCTTTTTCGGACTGGCGTTTTATAACCCATTGTATCAACTGCTATAATCCGTTCTCCATCCGTCATAATAAAACAGTAATCTAACTGGATTCGCGACATATTTTTCCGTAGATAACTTTTTTGGTGCACTGCATTCAGTAAGTTCTGGGGCAAATCAAGTAATTGGTCTTCAACAAAACCCATTAGCTCTGGTGTTCCTTTAACCAATTTGACTTGATCCAATACTTCGACTCGGTCCTCACTCCGCCACTCATGGAATGGGCAAACATTATAGCCATTTTCTTCACCTTCAAACCAGTTCACCCAAACATCGCGCATCATAACCATATTGATTCTGCCTCCTTACTAGTTCTCTCTTGAAAACAGTATGGTCACTGGTTCGAATTCTTAAACACACCGTAGCGCTCTGCATATTGTAAGAATGTGTTTGAAGGAGTGGTCATAAGTCCCTCCGTTTTTTTATTTAAAACGGTTGCTATATTCGTACAAAGTATATAACCAGCATAATATCCTAACATTCTTGGTATTCCTTGATCCTTTCTTCCGTATAAAACATCCTTGTATGCAAGTCTCCCTTTTTGTTGCAGACGCTTTTCAATAAAATCTGAATACCACTCTGATTTCCAATCTTCATCATAGAGATATGTCCACGGAGCTGTGTAACTTTTGCCCACTTCTTCTTCCACAGCTATTTCTGCCAATCCTTCCATGACCATTGATTCAAGAAGTGTGATGGTTTGCTCTGATTCATTTGTTACTTTCAACCTGCATACATGATGGTATTCATGGGTGAGCAACGCTTTTAACTCTAACTCATTTACATCAAAAGGAACAAAGAGTACAATCCCATCCGAAAAGCTAATGCCCATCTTCCCTCCAACAGCGCGTTCCGGTTGCCTCAAACTTTTGTCAGCAAGCAATATATATATCGGAACATTTGGTCCATTCCATTTTTCTTTCAAGAAATCAAAATGGTCACGAGCAATTTCTAAATGCCGATGTTGAAGCATCTTTTCTAATTCATGTAATGCTCCAGGCTTAAACATCCCTGCATCTCTTAAAAAAGCAGCGAGCGCATCGTCCGAAGAATAGGAAAACAATGACTGTAGTGGTTGAATAAATAATTGGCGATAGCGTTCTTTTAATGTCCGTTTATTTGAATGTGCTAAATATAGTTCAATCCATTTGTTTGTCTTAATAACACCCATTGTTTCACACCCTAACATTGTAAAGTTACATTTGACTTTCTCTTTTATCAGCATCAAAATAATTGACAAGAGGTGAAAAGACATGAACCGTCCAATGATCGATTTAGACCAAATTAAGCAATTAAAAACACAATTAACTGAATTTATGATGATGTATAAATTTGCTTTAGACGAAATGGAAACAAGAATTACAATTTTACAAGAAGAATTTGAGTTGCTTCATGATTATAGCCCTATTGAACATGTTAAAACTCGTCTAAAATCACCGGAAGTATCTTTAATAAAGTAATTAGAAAAAACGCTAAAGCAGATTTGCAACAAATTAAAGAAACCATTAATGACATAGCGGGAATACGTATCACGTGCTCCTTTGTTTCGGATATTTATAAGCTCGAGGAGATGTTAAGAAAACAAACAGATATGCAAGTTCTCTCTGTGAAAGATTATATAAAAAAACCAAAGGATAATGCTACCGTAGCTACATATGATTATCCGTGTCCCCGTTTATACATCTTCAAAGCGAGATCATATTTGTGTTGAAGTCCAAATCCGTACCATTGCCATGGACTTTTGGGCGAGTCTTGAACATAAAATCTTTTATAAATACGAGCGCAACGTCCCAGCGCACTTGCTAGAAGAATTAACAGAAGCTGCCCACTCTGCAGCTGCCTTAGATAATAAAATGGAAAAACTCCATATGGAAATGCTCGAAGTAAAACAACAACATTCATCTGAAAAGAACCTGTCTGAAGTAAAGCTCGATCAACTACGTTTAAACAATGAAACATTTAAGATCCCTCAAAAACTAATAGAGCAGTTGCAACAGCTACCAGATAAATAAGTTCCTTCTTTAATATATGTCGTAAAGTATCCGTTCTTGATTATCCTTTTCGCTCATGCTACTCTTCAGTTACGAATGTAATGCTTTTAGCTGCAAAGGAGAACCTTTTATGACTACGGATGAACTGACAAAAAGTTTAGAGGCTTTTACGCCTTTTAGCCGCACAGAGTGGGCCAAGCTAAGCAAAGGCTAAGCTCTGCTTTATCAGAACAAGAGCGAAAAGCCTTGAGGGCATTTATGAGACCATTTCTGAATCAGAGGTACAGGATATCTATTTGCCTTTATCCGAACTGCTGTACAAACGCATGAAGCATAATATGCACTTGCACGATGACATGAATCACTTTCTACAAAAAGAAAGGAAACGAGTTCCATTTATTATCGGCATTGCCGGCAGCGTTTCAGTTGGAAAGAGCACCACTGCTAGGCTCATCCAGCTCTTGCATCGCGATGGCCAGGTAAGCCTAAAGTTTCTTTGGTAACAACTGACGGATTCCTTTATCCAAATGAAGTGTTAGAAGAACGGGGCTTAATGAAACGTAAAGGGTTTCCAGAGAGTTATGATATACGCAGCTTAATTTCATTTTTAACAGATTTGAAATCAGGTGTTGATCATGTACACGCTCCAGTCTATTCCCATTTAACATACAATGTTGAAAAAAATGATATGCAAGCACTTGATGCGCCAGATGTTGTAATTGTTGAAGGCATTAATGTGTTACAAGTCAACAAAAAAGGCAAACGAACGCCACATCTTTTCGTATCAGATTTCTTTGATTTTAGTATTTATGTCGATGCTAAAGAAGAAAACATTCTTTCTTGGTATATAGAGCGCTTCCATTTATTGCGTAATACGGCGTTTCAAAAACCTGAATCCTACTTCCACCGTTACCGTAGTTTGTCCGATAACGAAGCAACAGAAATGGCGGTCTCGATATGGAGATCGATTAATGGCGTTAATTTAGAAAAAAATATTAAACCCACTCGCCTAAGAGCTGAGTTAATCTTAACAAAAGGACCAGATCATCAAGTAGAGAAAATTCAATTACGGAAATAAGAGAAGAGCCGCATTTTCCAATGCGGCTCTTCAAGTATAAGATTAACCTTTAAATAACTGAACAAACATTTTTCCATAAGGACCACCATCAACAACACCAATACCAACTTCTGTGTAGTTGCCGCTTAGAATGTTTTCACGGTGACCTTGTGAATTCATCAATGCTGTATGTGCTGCTTCAACCGTTTGGTTTCCTGCCAAGTTTTCACCAGCAGTATTATAAGAAACCCCGAATTGATCCATCATTTCAAATGGCGAACCAAATGTAGGAGAATTATGATCAAAATAGTTGTTGTCAATCATGTCCTGCGCTTTAACGCGCGCTACTTCCGTCAACTCTGGATCAATAGTAAGAGGCTCAAGCCCTGCTTCCTGACGCTCTTGATTCACAAGCTGGACCATTTGCTCTTCATCTGCAGATACATCTGCAGTTGATTCAGTATCCACTTGATCTTCTTCGCTATCAACTTCTTCTAATTGAGGTGTTTCTTCAGATGTTTCTGGATCTTCCTCTACAACTTCTTCCTCTGAAGTTTGAGCTTCCTCTTGTTCAGGAACTTCTTCTGAATCTGGGATCCAGTCTCCATAGTCAAAATCATCAAAATTAACTTCCGACCAATCGATTTGACCATTATCATCTTTATTCTTATTGATGAAGTCACTTATTGGCAAACATTCACCTGATACTGTATATACATATGGACCTTTAACTTCGATCTGTTGATCGGTTTCAGCCTCCGCTTGATTCGTAAAGCTGAACCCTGCTACAACTGCTGCAGCTAACGTAGTAAATGCGAATTTCTTCATAAAGATAAATCCTCCTATAATTTGCACGTACTGTGCGATTCCCCTGTTACGAGAGGTACAAGCACATCCTAGCATAGCTCATAGATTGATTCGATGGAAAAAGATTCTTGGAGTTCCATCTTGCAATATGCTGTAATATTCTTTTTCACTGCATAGGTTCGTCTTTTACCCCATCTTTACTAGACAAACGGTACTGGAAATTCCAGTCTAATTGTTACACAATTGTAAAATCGGCTTTTTTTCGTTATGAAATTGTAATAAAAGGCCCTGCCTGTACTCCATATCTACGTTCTTCTCACTTTTTTTGTTAGTTGGAAAACATTCACACCTTCATAGAGCACAAACTTCTGTTAATGTATTAACGTGTGTTTCAAAACACATATATTATCTCGGTGATAGGAGTGAATCGAATGTTAAAAAAAACAGTACTGGCTTTTATTAGCCTCATTGGATTGAGTCTGATTCCCTTTAGCCAATCTGATGCAAAATCATTAACACACCCCGTCCAAGCAGGAGAATCTCTCTATTCATTAAGTGAGCGTTATGGCGTATCAAAAACATCCATTCAACGCATTAATGACCTTGATACAAAGATGATTGAAGCTGGTAACACGTTGACGATTCCTGCATCTATTTCTGCAGAGGAACGGGAACTTTTGGCACAACTTGTTCATGCTGAAGCAAAAGGTGAACCTTATGCAGGCAAGGTTGCAGTTGCGACAGTCGTATTGAACAGAGTTGACCACCCTGATTATCCGAACTCTGTTCACGATGTTATAAACCAAGTAACAGAAACTGGTCATTATGCATTTTCTCCTGTTATGGATGGCGCGATTGATAATGAGCCAGACCATGAGGAGAGAAAAGCTGTTAATGAAGCAATTGCCGCAAGAGGAGAAGGACAACAATCCCTTTATTTCTATAACCCGGCAACAGCGACAAGCGATTGGGTATCAACACGTGAACAAACTATTGTCATTGGCAATCATATCTTTGCTAAATAATTTTAAAAACACATCGGCATTATAATGGCCGATGTGTTTTTTGGGTTCATCTTGCATAGTTTAGGGTATAGAAATAACTACGGAGGTGTTTCTCTTGTCCAAACAATTACGGATCGATCGAGTGGTCGAAGCATCAATCCATGCGCGTGTACACCCAACAGACGCGGCTCCAGTTAGTCGTATAACACCCTCACTCCCTATTCTTGGCTCCAATCACTACTCATCTGAAAATGATCTATATGCCTACAGTTATGCACATAAACGCAAAGAAAAACCGTTCTCTTCCACAAACCACTATTCAAAAAAAACCCTCGATGTCGGAGAATGGTATCGAATGCTTTCAACCCATAGTAGAACAACATCCTTTTACAATCATATTCGGGAGGAACGACCAGACCTAGATCAAAAACTATCTGAAGGCATTTCATCACACTCCATTTGTTCTCAAGATATTAAGGATCTAAGTACTTTTCTTCACGCTTTTTCTACTAAAAAAAGATTCGCATTTATACAGGACATACACGGACTAGCTGTTGATGTTTACGTATAAAACGAGGGGGCTTAGGCTGCTCGTTTTTGGTATACTGATTAATGCAACTGTAAAAAGGAGGAAGCACATAAATGAAAGTGATTGTTAGCCATACCAATATTGATTTTGATGGTCTTGCTTCCCTTGTCGCTGCAAAGCGGTTAGATCCTGAAGCGATTGCTGCAATTGGTCCAACAAAGTCTAGCAGTGTTACAGCATACCTGAATCTCTATATTGAATGTTTTCCTCTCGTTCCATATCATGATATTGATTGGGAACAAGTGTCCTCTATCCTTTTTGTGGACTGCGCTACACTTGAACGAGCAGGCTTGAAAGAGTTCCCTTTAAATGAATCCATTAAAACGTCTTCTATCGACATCATTTGCTTTCATCTAAGCAAAGTGGTGCCAACATCACTATATTACTTGAGGAATGTAGAAAACAAAAAATGGACATTAGTTCAGTAGAAGCGACTTTATTTGGTCTTGGCTTATACAGCGATACTGCTTGTTTAACCCATTCCAATACAGGAACTAGCGATTTTGCTGCAGCTTCATATTTGCTAGAAAAAGGAATGAATCTTGACATTGTTTCAACCTACTTACAACAAATAGAAATAGGTACACATCCGCTTTTTCAATTACTGTTCGACCATATAGAAATCGAAGAACAGGACGGTATTACATACGCAATTACAACTTGTACATATTCTGAATACGTCGGAAATGTATCTGCAGTTGTTGAGGAACTCCTACGATTGTTCAAACCAGATGCTATTTTCGCTTGTATTCAATTAAAAAACCACACATACATCATTGCTCGGTCTCGAACAGTTGAAGTGAATGTCAAAAGAATTACCGAGGTGTTTGGAGGTGGCGGGCATGCCAGAGCAGCTGCCGCAGTTATGAAAAACGAACCACTCAATGTTGTTAAAAGCAAATTGATTCCACATGTGCGTTCATTAATCCTACCAGCGCAAACCGTTCGGACAATGATGAGTTGGCCCGTGCAAACATTAATGGAATCTGACTGTGTAAATGATGGCTGGCAACAGTTGATCACATTTGGACATAGCGGTTTTCCTATCTTTTCATCGAATGGTGAAATGCTAGGTATTGTGAGCAAATCGGATTTAAAAAAAGCCAGACAACTCGGGCTTGGGGAAAAAAGCATAAAGAGCATCATGACTCAAAACGTCATTACGATTCATGCAAACGATTCGCTTAAACAAGCACAGAAGATTCTTAGACAACACCATATAGGCAGATTACCAGTAGTAAATAAAGACGATCAATTAGTCGGTATTTTAACACGATCAGACATAATTAGCGGCATTCACTCCCATCCAGATAAAGTCAATGAAGCCCATCTAACAAACTATTTCGATTCTAAAACAGCCCAGTTTTTAAAACGCATCGGTTCTTTTGCTGATGAGCAACAAGTTTCCGTTTTTTTAGTTGGTGGTGTGGTTAGGGATTTCCTACTGGACAGACCCCATTCTGACATTGATCTTGTTGTCGAAGGTGATGCAGTTGCTTTCGCTCATCAACTAGCCACTGTATTTGGTGGAACTGTTAAAACCTATGAAGATTTTGGAACTGCAACTTGGACTGGAGAATTGGAAATTGATGTTGTTACTTGCAGAAAAGAGTTTTATTCATCTGCTGGCGCTCTACCACAAGTAAAATCAGCTTCTATTACAGAAGACCTGGCAAGGCGAGATTTCACTATAAATGCTTTAGCCATGTATATAAATGCAACACGTTATGGGGAGCTTGTTGATGTTTTTAAAGGAAAAAATGATTTGCAGAATAGAAAGATTCGCATTTTGCACCCTTTGAGCTTTAAAGAAGATCCAACTCGACTGTTTAGAGCTGTCCGTTTCGCGCTCCGTCTCGACTTTTTATTAGATGAACACACAATAAAAGCAGCTCAAGATACAGGTGAGGCTATTCATTTTATTAGTGCCCAACGACTACATAATGAATTGTATTATCTTGAAAATGAACGTAATCTCTTAAAGGCTTTTAGGCTACTTAATGACTTGTATATTTGGCAGTACTTTTTCGGGAACTCATTATCTGATAACGCCTTCGTTCATATGAATCGATTATCGGAACAGGGAATGGAAACTGGCATTTTCTATCTTTTAGCAGCCGCTCATGACCAAAAAGCATTCAGTCACATTCGTCCATATATGCTCACCAAAAAAGATCGCAATCTATTGGATGATCTAACAAAGCCAATTTGGGAACACTTGCCGGAGACAGTTGGAAACATTCATCGCCACTTATTTTCTTGTTCGGAAGAGGCAATTATCTTTCAAGCTTGCACAAATCCAAAGATGGAAACAACTTTGCTTTTATATGTGAGAAAAAGAAACACATTAGAGCCCCTTGTTACCGGGTCTGATTTAATCGCTGCCGGATTGAAACCAAGCCCATTCTTTTCAAACTGGCTACTTGAGCTTGAATGCCTTCAACTTGATGAGAGAATTCAAACAAAGGAAGATGGAATTAGATGGATCAAAAAAGAAAAAAACGGATCTTAAGATCCGTTTTTTAACTGAGGTAGCAATCCCATTCTTTGTGCTTCTTCTTTAAGTTCTTTTCTGAAATGTGGGTGTGCAATAGCAATAAGTGCTGTAGATCGTTCATAAATCGTTTTGCCCCTTAATTTAGCAACCCCATACTCTGTCACAACATAATCAACGTCGTTCTTTGACGTTGTAACAACAGCCCCTTCAGAAAGTCTAGGTACAATTTTAGAAATCATTCCATCTTTCGCACTAGCATGAAGGCAAATGATTCCTCTACCTCGATTAGCTCTTCTCGCTCCAATTCCAAAATCAGATTGTCCACCTGTCGATGAATAGTATGTACCAGAAATAACTTCCGCATTGCATTGGCCAAGTAAATCCACTTCAAGTGCAGCATTAATTGTTATCAACTGATCAATTGCTGCCAGTTGATAGCTATCATTTGTTTTTTCAACAGGCAACAGTTGAACCTTCTTATTATGATTCATAAATGAATAAAGCTTTTTGCTCCCATAAGCAAAAGTAGCCGTCATACATCCGGGCGAAAATGGATTATGCTCATTAGTCACAGCACCACTTTCAATTAAATCGACAATTTTATCCGGTATCATTTCAGTATGTATCGTTAAATGACGATGTGTATGCAAATCGTCCATGATGGCATTTGGTATAGCTCCAAAACCAATCTGAATGACGGATCCATCTTCAATTAAATCGGCACAGATGGAGCCAATCTTTTTATCAGCAGGCCTGGTGGGTATTTGCGGCGCAGTTGGCAAAATGCGGTCACTCTCTAAAAAACGCTCCACTTGTGTAAGATGGATATGGTTTTCACCATATGTATATGGCATTTGTTTATTTACTTCTAAAAGGACCGTTGCTCCAGCAGAAATTAAACTCATAACATAATCAGCGTTTGTTCCCAAAGAGAAATAGCCATTCTCATCCATAGGTGAGCTTTGAGCCATGACAACTGGATTACGAACAATTTCTTTCAACAATGCAGGAACATCTGAAAAATGATTTGGCAATAAATCAATTTTCCCTTCACGAAAAGCCTTTCTTTCCTTACCACTTAAAAACATAGACACAATTTTAAGTCTGTCTTGTTCAATATTAATAACAGGCCCTAGAGACAACATCTGGTATAAACGGTTACCCTCAAGCCCTGAATATGTGGGTAGTGCTTCAACGAGTGTTCTTGGCTCACCAACAGCAATAGGGACGACAATATCACTCCTCTCTTGAATATGACGAAGCACTTCTATAGCTGCAGCTGCTTTTTTCTGGTTGTATTCTGTCTCTAATGTCAACTCCCTCTCCCCCTATTTCTTCATTTTACTATTATTAAGAAAAATTCACAAAGTGAGCGCTATCACTTTTAAGACAGCTTCTCTTTTCTATATAATACAACAAAAGCTGTGGTTTTGGCTGATAAACCAGCCAAGACCACAGCTCTCTATATTACATCATTTATTGGTGCCATTTTTTAAAAATTAACGTTGCATTATGACCACCAAAACCAAGGGAATTGCTTAAAACTGCTGTAACATCAGCCTTACGTGCTTCATTCGGTACGTAGTCCAAGTCACATTCTGGATCCGGCTCATCAAGATTCATTGTCGGAGGAATGATACCTTGTTCTAATGCCTTTACAGAAAAAATCGCCTCTACTGCTCCAGCGGCACCAAGCAAATGTCCTGTCATCGATTTCGTTGAGCTAATTGCTAATTTGTAAGCGTGTTTCTCAAAAACTGTTTTTATTGCTTTGGTTTCATACGGATCATTTAAATCCGTACTTGTTCCATGTGCGTTAATATAGCTAATGTCTTCTTTCGCTAAACCAGAATCATCAAGAGCAGCTTGCATTGACCGTGCGCCACCTTCCCCTTCAGGAGCAGGAGCAGTTACATGGTGTGCATCGCCAGTTGATCCATAACCAACAACTTCCGCATAAATCTTAGCCCCTCGAGCGCTCGCAGACTCCAAACTTTCTAAGATAAGAATCCCCGCACCTTCTCCCATTACAAATCCACTGCGATTTACATCAAATGGGCGAGAAGCAGTAGTTGGATCCTCTGAAGTCGTTATAGCTTTAGCTGAACAAAATCCAGCAACTGCCATATTCGTAATTGGGGCTTCACTTCCTCCTGCAATCATGGCGTCTGCATCACCACGTTGTATCACTTTAAATGCATCACCAATTGAGTTTGTTCCCGATGCACAGGCAGTCACTGAACATGAGTTGGGACCTTTTGCTCCAGTGTAGATTGACACTTGACCACTTGCCATATCTGGGATCATCATTGGGACAAAGAAAGGACTGACTCTGCGCTGACCTTTTTCTAAAAATGTACGAAATTGATTTTCATACGTTTCCATGCCGCCAATTCCAGAGCCGATCCAAACACCAATCCGGTTTGCATTTTCTTCTGTAATTGTAAGACCGGAGTCTTTAAGTGCTTCTTTTGCTGAAACTACAGCAAATTGTGTAAATCGATCCATTTTCCTTGCTTCTTTTCGATCAAGATAGTCAGCAGGCTCAAAATCATTAATTTCTGCCGCCACTTTCATTGGAAAGGCTTCAGCATCTAAGCGTGTCAACATTCCTACTCCTGACTTGCCCGAGATGGCTCCTTCCCAAGATGAAGAAGCATCTAGTCCAAGCGGAGTTACTGCGCCAATTCCTGTAACTACTACACGTCGCTTTTCCACTATTATATCGCTCCTTTTAAATAAAATCTGTTATTCTCTTAACGGCCCCAGCGTAAAGCTAATGAACCCCAGACGAGACCTGCACCAAAACCAACTAATACAAGAACGTCGCCATCTTTTATTTTTCCATTTTCTAATTCCTCCACCATAGCCATTGGTATAGATGCAGAGGATGTATTCCCAAATTTATTAACGGTTACTGACATTTTCTCCTTCGGTAACTCTAACCGTTCCCGCGAAGCTTCCATAATTCGGATGTTTGCTTGATGAGGAACAAGAAAATCAACATCTTCTTTAGTTAAGCCTGCTTTGTCAAGAACACGCATTGAAGCATCTCCCATTTGCCTTACAGCAAACTTAAAGACTTCACGCCCATTCATTTCGAGAAATTCACCTTGTTTATTAATATGCTTCCCACCAGATCCGTCAGAGCCAAGATCAAATGCTAGAATTCCTTTATCTTCTGATACAGGACTATCACACACGCTCCCGCGCCATCTCCAAATAAAACGGCGGTATTGCGATCATCCATATCCACAAACTTCGTCAATTTTTCAACACCAATAACCAGGACATGTTTATACGCACCCGTTTCGATAAACTGTTGCGCTGTCGCCACGCCATATATAAAACCCGCGCACGCAGCACTTATATCCATCGCTGCTGCATTTTTTGCCTCAAGGCGATGTTGAACCATCGAAGACACGCTAGGAAAAGGCATGTCTGGCGTAACGGTTGCTACTAAAATCAAATCAATCTCTTCAGCCTTTACTTTTGCAGATTCTAGTGCTTTTACTGCTGCGTAAAAAGCCATATCTGACGTTTCCATCTCTTCGGCAAAACGTCTTTCTTCAATCCCAGTCCGCGTTCTTATCCATTCATCCGATGTATCTAAAAATTGTTCAAGATCATGATTAGTCACCCGTTTATTCGGCACACAGCGTCCCATGCCAAGCATCCCTGCTTTTGCCATTAATCTATCCCCTTTCCCACTTTAAAAACGATTCGATCAATTAGTACCTGATACTAATATTAGCAAATAACTCGCATTATTGTCCAGCATCTTTTCCCACCCTAGAAAAGGGCGGATGCTACTATACCACTTTTCCTTGAGTTGGATAAACTAATAGTAGAACGAATAGGGGGTGCTCACTGTTGAAAGCAAACGAAGAACCACATGATTTCTTTTCTTCGATGATGTTTGGCCATCGAGAGCCAACTTCCGACAACTTAAAAAATGAGCAACGGGAAGAAGAACAAGACTTAGCAGGAACTGATCAGCTCTTACTTATTCTTGCTCTTATTCAAGCGATTCAACCAATTTTTGAACAGATCAAACCCATGCTTATGTCGCTCATAAGTTCCCTAGATAACAAAAAAAACGATTAATGCTTACCCATTTGATCCATCAATGCCACGAACCATTGGTGGATTATTTGTTTTACTTTTTCATCTTCTTCATCCACTGCATCGATGCTTTGTATCTTTTCATACGTCTGAATAAAACCATCAATATCACCTGTTTTAAATTGCGCCATCGCGTAATAAGCAAACATTCGAATTGGGTATGTATTCGCTTCTTCCATTAAAGCCACATATGGTTTTAATTGTTCATTCCTTCTTCATATTTGTTGTCTTTTATTAATTGAATTCCTGTTTGCATTTGCTTTACAAACCCTTGCAATGCTTGTTTTTTGTCACTCATTTGTTTTTGCATCCTCTTTGCCAAGATCATAGGCTTCATTCATTACGTTCATTAACAAAGTAAGCATTGGTTGTATATCTTCCATACTTAGTTCAATCCCTTTGTTTTCCAATAAGACTTTGGCCTCCGGAATATGTTTCATAGCAATTTGCATAAATTGCATATTTCGCTCTTGATTATCCATGTTAGAAACTCCTTTTTACAGATTCCCTTTAAACATAACTGAACGATTACTTAATGGCAAGTTGAGTGATTTTATTTAGTTCGGATGAAACAGACTCCATTTCTTGCTATAATAGACAAATCGATGTTGGAAATGAGGATGACAATGGATACGACATTAAAAGACCAGATACAATCACGACGAACATTTGCAATTATATCGCACCCAGATGCCGGGAAAACAACTCTCACAGAAAAGTTACTTCTTTTTGGCGGTGCCATTCGCGAAGCAGGGACGGTTAAAGGGCGAAAAAACGCCAAGCACGCGATGAGTGATTGGATGGAAATTGAAAAACAACGGGGGATTTCTGTAACAAGTTCCGTTCTAGAATTCTTATATGATGGTTATCACGTAAATATTTTAGATACACCTGGACACGAGGATTTTTCCGAAGATACGTACCGGACTTTAACTGCGGCAGATTCCGCCGCCATGTTAATTGATGCCGCGAAAGGTGTAGAAGCACAAACTAAGAAATTGTTTAAAGTGTGTAAACTACGTGGCATTCCGATCTTCACTTTTATTAATAAATTGGACCGCCAAGGACGTGACCCTTTTGACTTGATGGAAGAACTCGAAAACCTACTTGGTATTCGTTCTTATCCAATGGGCTGGCCAATCGGTATGGGGCAATCTTTTAAAGCTGTTTACGATCGTGTTAATAAGAAATTAGAACTGTATAATCCAAACAACCCTAAAGAAATTGACATTATTCAACTAACTGGACCTGATGATCCAAAACTTGATGATGTCATTCAAGACGAACAACTTGTCTCACAGTTCCGTGAAGAATTGGAGTTACTTGATGTTGCGGGAGATGCATACGATAAAGACCGAATTGATAGAGGTGACTTAACACCGATCTTTTTTGGCTCTGCTATTTCAAGCTTTGGTGTGCAAACTTTTCTTGAACATTATTTAAACCTTTCTCCAGCACCTACAACAAGAGAAAGCTCCATTGGGCCTATTAATCCAATGGAAAGAGAAAGCTTTTCCGGCTTCATATTTAAAGTACAAGCAAATATGAATGCAAAACACCGTGATCGCGTAGCATTTTTGAGAATTACTTCTGGCACATTTAAGCGTGGCATGAGCGTTAAACATGTCCGCACCAATAAACCTCTTAAACTCTCCCAGCCTACACAATTCCTTGCTCAAAGCCGTAGTATTATTGACGAGGCATATGCTGGTGATATTATTGGACTATTTGATCCAGGTACTTTTCGCATCGGTGATACACTTGTAGAAGGTGATGCTTTTGAGTTCAGTGAAATGCCTCACTTTTCACCAGAGCATTTTGCAGCTATTACTGTAAAAGAAGCATTAAAACATAAATCCTATGAAAAAGGATTGCAGCAATTAACGGAAGAAGGCGCGATTCAACTGTTCCGCACATATAATAAATTTGTCGAACAGCAAATTGTTGGTGTTGTTGGAGTGCTTCAATTTGAAGTACTTGAACATCGCTTAAAAGGCGAGTACAACGTCGACATTCAAATGGACCGTCAGCCTTTCTCTTTTGCTCGATGGATTGACGGAGAAGAAGCTGCTTTAAAAGTATTTAAAGAAAAGCAAAGAAACCTTGTTACAGATCGTGAGAACAGGTTAGTCGCTTTATTTGAAAATGAATTCCAAATGAGGACTGCAAAAGAGAAATACCCAGAACTACAATTTTATGAGAATTCCTTTTACCAAAAAACCGTTGAATAAAACAAACCGTGTCCCATTATTAGGGGCACGGTTTGTTTGTATCTAAATTTAGATATGTTTTCTAATCATTTCTGCCATGATCTCTATACGCTTTCCACTTACTATGCATGTGATGCAAAACAAAAGAAGCATCAATTGAAATCATTTTTAGTTCGATTTTCCAATTACTTTGAGTCTAATCGCCTCTGTCACCTATCAAGAATCAGTTCTGTGAGCATGGCGAGAAGCTAATTCTGAACAACGCATCGTATTATATTCTTAATTAAGCTCAAAATAGGGTACCGACAAATGTTCAGGATCAGGGATTCACACTCACACCATCCAATTGATTTCATTACCATGTTGCCAATTCCGTAAGGCTGCCAACAATAACTATCCTGCTTTTGGCTTGTTCAAAAGAGACACGCTCCAAGTAACCTGGTTGACCATCCCTTCCGTATACCTCAAGGTTACATGCACAACCATTTAATATGGACGAGCGCCCTAGTGAAAAGATTCTCATCTAGTCATATGCTACTGTGGTCAGCATCAAAAATTCAGAAAATATCGTAAGTTGTTCTTCTCATTTCCGACAAGCAGCACCTCCACTAAAATGTCCACTCATCAGCCCCACCCAACAATACTGGAATTAGAAGGATTTCATATTTTTTTGTCGGATCCACTTTTTTTGTTCTTCCTTATAACGTTGTAGTCCTTCAACTAGCGGGATTTGTGGCACAAATCCTAAGATCGTTTCTGCTTTATCAGTAGGCAAGCCGTATCGGCCTTCATCAGCGTCGCTCCAGGGGTTTTTCTCATTGCTCCCCAAGTGGAGTATGTGAGTTCCGGTGTCTTTCTTTAAAGCTAATCTTATCGCTTCCAAAACATCGTCTATATACAATAAATCAAAAGCTGACTCTCTTTTTCCAATTGCTTCCCCGTAAGCAATTGATGCATCTCCTATTTCCAGATCAAGCTTATGATGAATACCATAAATAGTTGGTAAACGTAGCACAATTACTGAAAAATGTCTTTCCTTCGCCGCTTCCAAAACATTTTTTTCATTCTTGAGCATGTTCTGACCGTACGTCGTAACTGGAACAAGTTCCGTCGCAGTATGATCTTTATAGACGTCTGTTGTCGATATGAATAGTATAAATGAATGTTGCGGTACCTTTTCAAAAAATGCATTTACTGTTCCTTCGTCTTCATTATTGGCTACATAGATAACCGTTTCCCCTTTAGGATCTAGTAAGTAAGATTCTAACCGCTTATGCACAAATGAAAAAGAAGCATTTCTTCCAAAACCCATCTCTAATTCTAATTGGTCTTTTTTAAATTTAGTTTCTAGCGAATCCACCGCTGTCACTTGATAGCCTTCTTCCAGAAAGTATCTAACCAAATGAGAGCCTAGAAAGCCGAGACCACCGATAATTGTTATTTTTTCCAATCCAACCACTCCTTAAATACAATGTAAAGGCGCACAATTTGATCATGCGCCTAACATCTTAAAAATATCTATTCTCTAAAAGATTTCTACATATCGCTTTTAATTTGACTATCACCGTGAAAATGTTTGTAAAAACGTTCTATTTGCTTAGGTAATTCATTTACATCTGTCCGTTTTGCTAGAAAAAAATAGTCTACGTATTGCGTTGTTGACAAGCATGAAATATTCGCTCGGCCTTCATCTAAATAGCCATAGACCCTCATCGGCGGCAATTTGTTTTTTAAACGATTCTGGTACGCTTGATCTAGTAGTTTTATTCGCTCAATTGTAGCATCGGCTGTTAATTCATAAGCTTCTTTCACTTCTTTTTGAAATCTCTTTCTTGCTAAATCATCGGCTTGCTTTTCTTTTAAAACAGATTCTAAAGTAAAAAACGGTTTCATGACTGCAGCAGCCCGAATAGAAATGTCGTTATCATTCAACAATTGCCTGGCAATCAACGCTCCGGAACCTTCAACATAAAGAAAGATCCGTTTATTAACCGTTTCTTTTTTTAAAAATAGTTGAATTAAATTTCTTGCATGGTTTACTGCTTTTGGCGATCCCCAGTGCGCATTTAATAAAGAAGTAGAAAAAACAGTATATCCACTATGAACTAAATAGTTGATAAGCCTTTTTACTTCGGCTTTCGTCAATATAGACGAATCAGAAATGACAAAAACAGCAAATCCATTCGGCTGTTCTGGTAAACAATAACTATTCTTGCATCCATTTAAATCGATGTAGCGGACATAAACAGGCATTGTCCATCGCTCCTGCCAAAAGATTATTCTGTTTAGTTTATGTTGTTCACTCATGAAAAGCGATAAAAATTTTAAATCTTATGTATACAAATGACGGAGCAACCAAAAAAACTCCAAAAACGATAATCCTATCGTTTTTGGAGTTTCAACATCACTACAACTTTATGAAGATGACATGATGGCAGCGAGCACAGCTTTTTGAACATGCAACCGGTTTTCTGCTTGATCATATACGGCAGAGTGGGTGCCATCAATCACTTCTGCAGTCACCTCTTCTCCTCGATGCGCCGGCAAACAGTGTAAAAACAAGTAATCTGGCTTTGCCTTTTGCAGCAATTCTTCGTTTACTTGAAAAGCAGCAAAAGAACTCAAACGTTCAGATTGCTCTGATTCAAATCCCATACTTGCCCAAACATCGGTATAAATGACATCTGCACCTACCACTGCCAATTGTGGGTCTTGACATAGCTCAAGCTTAGCTCCTGTTTTCTCTGCTGCTTTTTTTGCCTTGCTATAGATTTCGCTGTCTACTTCATGACCTGCAGGGCTCACAATTGTCACATCCATTCCTGTTTTTGCTCCAAGTGCAAGCAACGAGTGGGCAACGTTATTGCCATCTCCAATATAAACGAGTTTTATTCCTGTGAAAGCCCCTTTATGTTCAAGTATGGTTAATCCATCAGCAAGCGCCTGGCAGGGATGAAATGCATCCGTCAGAGCATTAATAACTGGAACAGTTGCATGGGTAGCAAATTCAGACACTACCTCATGTGAGTTTGTTCGAATCATAATGGCGTCAACATAACGAGATAAAACATTAGCAGTATCTTTAATTGGTTCCCCTCTACCTATTTGTAGATCCCGAGGTTTAAAAATAATGAATGCCCTCCGAGCTGTGTCATCCCTACTTCAAATGAGACACGGGTTCTGTTGATGCATTTTCAAAAATCATGCCTAACGATTTGCCCGCTAATCTTGTATCGCTCACCCCACTTTTAAGATCCTCTTTTAATTGTTTTGCTTGTTCGAGTAAATAAGCTACTTCTTCCGGCGAATAATCAAGTAAAGTTAATAGATCTCTACCTGTTAAATCGAGTGCAGTTCCTTGCATGTCATTTCCTCCTTTGATTTAGCGTACCACTCATGTATTGAAACAACTGGCTTATGCTTCACTGTAAAATAAGACATCATCGCTTCAACAGTTTCAATCTCTGTCAGCACTGTTACATGCTTTGAAAGTGCTCGCATTCGCTTTTCTCCACCCTCTCTTTCACCTGGAGACATTATCATCATCAAAGCTCTTGCATGCTCGCTTTCAACCCACTCATCAAAGTTTGTCATCACTAAAGTAAACCCGTGCTCTTGTAACTGTTCTAAAATCGGCTCTGCTTGCGCTTTTTGTTCAGTACCAATCTCGATATAAATCGATCTTTCGGTACCTCCTTTAAATAACGATGGCAGCTCTTCAAATGGTGCACTTATCTTAGCTAAAGCTTCTCCAGGAGTTTTCCCAAG
>BAXC01000090.1 GCA_001310375.1 Bacillus sp. JCM 19041
TCTCTTTCCCCGTAATGCGAATTCTCATTAAGAGACTGCTCTAAAATATCCACCACTTTAAGAAATAAATCAATCCATTGTTCATCTGCTTCAATCACTTCTTCTCTCATTTGATCTAGCACATTTTCTAGAGAGTGAGTAAGGTTTGCCATCTCTTCAAACCCCATAGATGCAGACATTCCTTTTAATGTATGAGCTGATCGAAAAATCTCTGCCAATATCTGTTTATCTTCTGGTGCCTGTTCCAACAAAAAAAGCTGCTCATTCATCGTTTTCAGATGATCATTGCTCTCTTCCAGAAACATCTCTAAATAATCATAGTGATTCACTATCCAGCCACCTCAGGTCAAAAAAGAATACGAGGGATATCCCTCGTATTCTTTATCGGCACTTTTTCTTATTATGTTGATACCGTTCTATCATCTAAAACGATTTCTGGCCACTCAATTGTCGACATGGCATTCTTTTCCTTTGCTGTTACAATCAATTCCATCCAGGAACGAGAACGATCCAAATCAGCTGCTGCTAACAGACAATAATCTTCGGCCCTTGTTAAAGCAACATACAATAAGCGCTTCGCTTCTTCTTCCCCTCGCTCGTCCATTTCTTTTTTAATCTGCATAAACAGTGGAGATTCGTACGTTGTTTCATTCCCTTTTAACTGAAAAACAATCCCCATTTGAGGATGGAAACGAAATGCATCTGTATCCGGGCGCCTCTTACGGTCCATTTGCGGCAGACAAACAACTGGAAACTCTAGCCCTTTCGAAGCATGAACAGTCATAATGGTCACAGCCTCGTCTATGCTACGTTCAGACTCTGCTTCTGCTGTATACGTACTTGCCCCAATATATAAGTTGATTTGCGTACACATTGCTTCAAGCGAACTTACATTCATTTGTGAAAAAATACGGATCAACTTCTCAATATTCTTTACCTTTTGCAGCCCATTTTGCTGACTTAACACAACATAACGTAGTCCTGTTTCCTCAAATAATTTTTGTAAAGCATCAGTAATAGATCCAGTTGGGACAAATGGTAAGAAAATGCCTAACCAGTCATCATATTGACGCAACCCTTCATAGATGCGGTTATTTGATTTAAAAGATTGATAAACCCCTTCAAGTGACAGAAAACTTGCTAATGATAGATCCTCGCTCTTTTCATTATTTATTTCTAGCAAATCACTGAAAGTCAATCCAAATAGTGGAGATCGAAGTAATGCAATTACATACGCATCTTCATATGGACGGCGGAGCCAATTAAGTAACGCTAAAAAATCAATCACTTCTTGCTTCTCAAAAAAACCTACTCCCCCATTTACACGATATGGAATTCCTGAGTTAAGAAAAGCTTCTTCTAGGTCAGGCAATACCGTACGAGATGGCAAAAGCACACATACATCACTCCACTTTGCAGTTCGAACAGCGGACTGATCTTCTACAATTATTGTACCCGCTTGAAGCTTTTCTTTAAGCAAGCTTGCAAATGATTGCATTGGTTCTTCTTCATTAAGGACGTGCATCGACGCTAATGCTTCTGAATCAATAAATGAGGGGCGACCAGCAGACAAATTAGAATAGCCAGTTGCGTATGCAGGTCCGTTTTCTTGCCTCTCCATCGCAACCGCAAATAAGCTATTAACAAATGAGACAAGTTGGGGAGCTGTTCGATAATTCTCACTTAGCTCAATAAAAGCTTCCTCTCCTTGCAAGGCGGCTTTTTCAGCTAGATTGTTCATAATTGTTACATCTGATCCTCTAAAACGGTAAATGGATTGCTTTTCATCCCCAACATAAAAAACATAATTAGGCTGAATGTGTTCAATAAGAGCTAATTGTAAATGGTTTGTATCTTGAAATTCATCAACAAGTATATGCTTAAAGCCCAATTCAATAGACTGATGTTTTAATAAGTCAAGAGCTTTTTGCTGAAGATCACCAAAATCCCATGCACTCAGTTTCTGCTTCTTTTCATCATACCGTTGCAGAAATGCCTTTACTAAGACACAAAAAGCTTCGTGGATTGAAAAACTTTTATCCCAATTTGTAGACATTTTCGGCCATGTCTCTTTTTTAAATGGTTTCCAATAGCCTTCGTATAGTCGAAATAACGAGGGTATTTTTTCTTCCCAAGCTTTTGATACACGACTCGGCATTAAAGAAGCAATCTTTTCAATCAGCTCTGCTCCTAATGGTATATCTTGAATCTCTTTCGCCAAATTATGCAGATTTTGTACATTCTTTTCCATTGCTTTTGTGAGTCCACCTGTTTCCGGAAGCTCTTTTGCAGCATCGACTACAGCATCGTAAAGCTGTTTTATTTTCCGATTTGTCTCTTCTTCCGATACTCTTTTTTGAAGTTCCCACGTCTTTTTTTGAAGTTAATAACGGCAACGCTTCTTCAATTGGAAGTTGTTCGAGCATCGAACTATGGATTTGTTGCACAGAGTTTATCAGTGTTTGTTTTGACATAACATTAAGCAATAAACGTAGCTGTTCTGCATAATGATGGTCTTTTACGATCGAATCCAATAAGCTTGTCTTTAAGAGAGCAGATTCTGTTTCATCCAATACGCGAAAATGGGCAGCCCTTGCCTCTATATACCGGGAATATCGTTTAAGCAGCTGTAAGGAAAAACGATGAAAGGTAGCGATCATTGCCGATTCTACCTGTTCTATTTGCATGAGCCAAAAAGACTTCTCGGTACTTGTTTTTGCCAATTCTGCTTTTTCTTCCATTCTTGCCGAGAGCCTTTCCCTCATTTCTTTTGCTGCCTTTTCAGTAAACGTAATCGCAGCTATTTCGCTTACAGAAGCACCATAGGAAGAAGACGGATTATGGAACCTTTCTTCTATAATTGTGACCATACGTTCTGTTAGGACTCTTGTTTTCCCTGACCCAGCGCCTGCCGCAACAACAATAAATGGTTCTCTTGAATGAATTGCTTTTTCTTGTTCACTGTTGAACAGCATCGTTAACCTCCTTTTTCATCGCTTCAGTCACCCGGCATGTTGCTTTATGTGGGCATGTTGGAGGACAATTAAGAGGAGCCACGGAAGCATCGGTTGTCATTCCTTCCCATAATACGTTAATCCTTTTATGCAATCCCCAACGCTCCATAAACAGTTCATCACCAACTGTATCATCTGTGTTGCGACATTGTGAACTCACTGCAAAAATAGAACCTTTTCCTACATGTTGTTTCGCCCATAAACCGTTACTTGATCGTTTTTCTGGTTCTTTAAAAGAAATATAACTTGCCCCAGCTATAGGTGTTTGTTTTCCTAACATATACGCATATAAAGGAAGTTGCAGCTTCAAACCAGCTTGAATCTCCACCATCTTTAAACTTGCTCGTCCTGTTTTATAATCATATAAAACCCGTTCTCCATAGACAGAATCAACTCGGTCAATTTTTCCTACAATCGTCACATGACTCTTTCCTAATCGATACCCTTCTATCTTTACAGGGACTTCAAGGGACTCAATATGGGCCTCACTAAGCTCTTCGCGGTCCCAAAAATTTGTTCGCTCAGCTTTCCACCATTTTTGCAATTGCTTTTCCCAGCGCTCATATTCAAGTTGGAGTTCTAGTTCATTCATATACGGTGCAGCTGATTTAATTTCTTCGTTAAAGGATTTGTGCCATTCATTCGTTAACCAAGCAGGTACTGCCTCTTTTTCTTTTTTCGTCAAGCTCCCAAATCGTTTACCAATTACCTTTAGGTAGTTTTTGTAAAGATTCTCCATAATCGAATGAATGGCGCTTCCTATTAAATGAAACGGAAAGCTCTCATCGAATTCTAACGGTTTTTTAACATTTAATAATCGCTCAACCCCGTAACGAAAAGGACATTGAGCGTAGGCCTCAAGTTCCGTTACATTGATCATTTCTCTATTTCTCATTCTGGTTGATTGAGATTCCATCAATGGTTCTTTACCAGATTCAAGTCGGCTTAACCGTTCAGCAATAACTTGATCTTCTGCATTCAACGCCTTAGCATCTTCAATTGCAAAGCAGCTTCGTCCTGTTTTCAAACGAGTATGAAAGCTCCAATGTTCGCCTGGACTAAATGACTGAACAAATGGAGATGGGCTGGCTTGGTCTTCAGGATTTACTCCAACAACATAACTTGTTAAAACTACCTGATGCCGATTAAACACGCGATCAAACAAAGCCAATTGCGCTGCTCTCGTTTTCTCTTTGAATGGCAATCCACGATTATTAACTTTGATCAAATCTTCTTCCACAACAAAACCTAAATAATGATAGGGTGCAGGAAATGAACCTGCTTCCATTCCTCCGATATAAACAGTCGTTCCTTTGAACGCTCCAATATCTGACCATGAAAGGATTGCTATACCAGCTTTTTCTTCTTCCACATCTACTACGATATTTTCAGCCACTGATTCAAACCAATCGTAAAAGGCTTCTTTCTCCATTGCCTTGTATGTCTTTAATTGATCGAACTCTTCATTTAAACACTCCTCTATTTGCGCAAAATACGGAAGTACCTCTAACTCTTCTACTGATCGAAGGGCATCAAGTAGTTGTTCCAACTGGTCAGAAAATGATCCTTTTGTTTGCAGTTGAAATGAAGTACAATCAGCAAGCAACCGATCTACTGTAACCATTCCTGTTTTTCCAGTGCGAATAAGGCTTTGTTTGGCACGAATATACGCTCTTCCAGTTAAACCAATTAACGGAAACAACAAATCAGCACTTGCCGCCAGTGTTTCTCTAGATGGAGAAAATGCAAATAATCCTTCATTAACCCATTTATATAACAACGTTTCTTTTAAATGGGTTTTCTTTTTACCAGCAATCGGCAAGCCCGCTTTTATAGCCTTTGCCTTAAAGTCGAATCGTTCTTCGGAAGTAGGCAACAAAACAGCAATTTCTGAAGGCTCCTGTTTTTTCTCTAGCACATGCTCGATCATTCCTAGCAGTTCTTCTTCTTTTGTACTTGCCGTAGAAAGTGTATATTGCTCCATATTCTTCCGTTCTTCTTTTGTTCCACTTAATATAAAACCGAGTTCGATTAATTCGTCAATGGTAGAAAACATATGTGCATCCAAATAAATCGTACAACGAATTCCTTGAGCTTTTAAATAGGAAATGAGCTCAAACTGCAGCACAGTAAAATCGACAAACCCCTCAAAAACCACTTCATCAATTGGCATCGGTGGTTTAATTTGTGTAGCATGCCAGTAAAGATCATCAATCGTTCCAATTTGTTGCGATTGCTCTGCATTCCTTATTTTCTTAAAATCTTCCTTTAGAAAAGACAAGCTTTCTGGGGGATCCATTCGTCCAAATCGTTTCAGCTGAGTATACGTATCAAGCGTTTGCTGCTTCGAGCGATACGTGCCACTTAGTTCTCCTGCCATAAAAAGTTTCCACTGTTTTGTTTGCCATTCTTTTACCCTACACTCGGATTTTTTTATATAGGAGCGAACAAACCCATCAAATGTCGTAACAGAGACACTGGGTGCTATAGTTGATACTTGTCTTACCCAATAGCTGTCGGTGTAATATAATATAAATTCCGTTCATTTTGTTCAATTGCAAATTGATTTAAGCGCTTCGCCTCAAGCAAATCACTTGATGGAATTAGATTCAACTGTGCTATGGTCATACCAAACCCTCCTATCGTCCATTTAACCCCATTAGCCAAACGACAATTGCCGTAAACAGCAACAACGTACCGTAAGGGAAAAGCAAATAATGCTGTTTTCTTTTTAATGCAATCCGAACTCGTTCATAGAAAAAAAACATCAATAACGCAATGATCCCTTTCATTGTGTAATATGCCATGAATTGATACGCATAAAGGACGATTATTCCGGTCATTACTAAAATCACTTGTGACACACGGACAAATGAGGCAATTACCAGCCTTCCCGTCCGTAAATCCCGCCAACTATACAGCAACCAAACCGCGGCGCCTATAAAAAACAAGACCCAGACAGCGCCATGAAAAGAGGCGATCACTCGAAACGTTTGGGCAGATATCATTTAAACGACTTCCTTTTCTGTAATAAGTAACATACACGTGTATAAACTGTTTTTATTCCTTTGTTAAATTCCAAGCAAAAAGA
Source organism: Bacillus sp. JCM 19041 (assembly GCA_001310375.1). Lineage (GTDB taxonomy): Bacteria > Bacillota > Bacilli > Bacillales > Bacillaceae_D > Shouchella. Next base: position 6,106 of record BAXC01000090.1, read on the forward strand.
CTTCAATTCTACTAAAAAACTATCGCCATTATAGCATAGAGCTTTCCTCCATAAAAAAAGAAGGCCCTTTTTGGCCTTCGTTAATTTAGATCGAAATGTTGTCCATTCGCTTCATAAATAATCCATTCTGAAAGATTGGTTGCGTAATCTGCTATCCTCTCGACATATCGAGCGATAAATGCAAGCTGGGTAATCATCTCGACGTCTTGTTCCTCTACTTCCTGCCTGAAAATTTTCTTTATAAACCTTCCAAACCGTTCATCGATTTCATCATCTAATCTTGCCAATTGTTGAGCTGCGAGCACGTCCTTATTTTGATAAGCAACTAGTGCCTTCGCCACCATTTGTCGCGCATCTTTTGCAAGTTGAACGAGTTCGCTTCGAACACCTGAGGCATCATAGTGAATTAACCGTCTTGATACTTTTGCCATATCAACAGCAAGGTCGGCGACTCGCTCAAGGTCACCCGCAATCTTCATCACGACGATCAGCCGCCGCAAATCAGAAGCCACTGGTTGCTGCCTGGCGATGATATCAAATACCCGTTCATTTAACTCCAATTCATTTTTATTTAATCGAAGCATCATTCTTTATAATTTCGTCAATCTGACTGTCGTCACCTTGTTCAAAACTGTCAATTGCCTTATCAAGCTGCACAAGAGTATTATTCCCAAGTTCTTGAATATGCTCCGCAGCTTGTTCTAGCTGCTGATGAAATACACTTCTTAACATATTAACCCTCCAGTAATGGAATTAGCCAAATTGGCCAGAAACATAATCTTCCGTACGCTGGTGTTCAGGTTAGAGAATATACGATTTGTTGCACCAATCTCAACAAGCTCTCCCATATAAAAGAATGCTGTTTCATCCGAAATTCGTGCAGCTTGTTGCATGTTATGCGTCACAATGACAATCGTATACGATTCACGTAAAGACGTGATTAACTCTTCTACTTTTGTTGTAGACAGTGGGTCTAACGCACTTGTAGGTTCGTCCATTAAGAGTACTTCAGGTTTTGTCGCCAGAGCTCTTGCAATACATAGACGTTGTTGTTGGCCGCCCGACAGACCCATTGCACTTTTGTTTAAACGATCTTTCACTTCATTCCATAAGAAAGCGCCTTTCAAACTGGACTCCACAATCTCATCAAGCTCTTTTTTATTTCGAATACCGTGTACTCTCGGTCCATAAGCGACATTTTCATAGATTGATTTTGGAAAAGGATTTGGCTTTTGAAAAACCATACCAACCGTTTTACGTAGATCCGCAAGATCCATAGATGTGTTAAGTAGATTATCGCCTTTGTAATTAAGTTCTCCCGCCATACGAATATCTGGATTTAATTTCGACATAAGATTTAACGTTTTAATAAATGTCGATTTTCCACATCCAGATGGACCAATAATGGCCGTCACATGCTTTTCCTTTAAATCAAGCGTAATGTTTTTTAAAGCTTGGTTTGCACCATACCATAAACTAAAATCCTTTACCTCATAAACATTCTGCGTTTTTTCGAGCGTCAATAACATCATATTCCCCCTTAACCAAAACGGCCTGAAATATAAGCTTCTGTTTGTTCATGATCAGGATTACGAAACAATTTATCAGTGGCATTCAGTTCAATTAGTTCACCATTATAGAAAAATGCGGTTTGATCAGAAACCTAGATGCTTGTTGCATGTTATGGGTTACAACGACAACTGTATAATCCCGTTTTAATTCAACCATTAATTCTTCCACCTTGCGGTCGCAATTGGATCAAGTGCTGATGCCGGCTCATCGAGGAGAATAATCTCTGGTTTAAGAGCTAAAGTCCTTGCAATACACAGTCTTTGCTGCTGACCACCTGATAATGCCAGTGCAGATTCATGTAAGCGATCTTTGACCTCGTTCCATAAAGCTGCTTTTAGTAATGATTGTTCAACAACGCCTGCCCATTCTTTTTTCGGAACTCCATGAAATCGCAAGCCATGGGTTATATTTTCATAGATTGACTTCGGAAATGGATTTGCTTTTTGGAAAACCATTCCGATTTCTTTACGAAGTGCAACAACGTTTATTTCATCACTTAAAAGATTAACGCCTTCGTACTGAAATGTCCCCGTTACTCGCGCGCTTGGTATCAAATCATTCATGCGATTAATACTGCGCAGAAATGTTGACTTCCCACAACCTGAAGGGCCAATTAACGCTAAAATCTCATTTTTATGAATATCAAGCGACAAATTCTTTACAGCATGGTTATCCCCATAATAAATATTAATATCTTCAGCTTGAAGGATGCCTTTTGACTTATGCGTCTTTTTAGGTTGTTCGATCTCTCTTTGAACGGTTAGTGTCGACATATTCATTCCTCCCTCTTATTTTGAAGCTGTCAATTTACGATGGACGTATCGACCAAGTACACGCGCTAACAAGTTAAATAATAGTACAGCCAAGATTAAAACAAGAGATGCACCATCTGCGACTTCCCTTGCATCTGGAATAAGCCTTGCGTATTTACTTTCCAAATGTGTACAGCTAGCGTTTCAGCAGGTCTAAACATATTTAGTGGTGATGTTTCTGAAAGTGGATTAAAATCCATCCAATCCAAACGAGGCGTTGTGACACCAGATGTAAACAGTAAAGCTGCAGCTTCACCGAATACACGTCCAGCAGATAAGATAACACCTGTTAAAATCCCTGGAAATGCAGCCGGCAAAATGATTGTCCGGATCGTGTCCCAATGTGTAATCCCAAGTGCCAAACTCGCTTCTTTTTGCTCTCGTGGAACACTTGTAATCGAATCTTCTACAACACGCACCATTACTGGCAAATTAAAGACTGTTAGAGCGAGTGCCCCGCCTAAAATCGAGTAGCTCCAGCCCGTTAACTGAACAAATACGAGCAATCCAAACAGACCAACAACGATGGAAGGGAGGGAAGCAAGTACTTCAATACACGTCCGGATAAAATTCGTTATTCTTCCCGGTTTCGCGTACTCAGCCATATAGATTCCGCCACCAAGGCTAATGGACCGTAAAGAGCATTGTTAAGAACAGAATGTAAAATGAATTGAAGAGTTGCGGTCCAATTCCACCGCCTTCAAGGTATGAGCTTGGCGGACTTGTAAGAAAGCTCCAACTAACCTGACCAAACCCTCTATATACAATGTATCCAATTAAGCCTGCCAATACTGCAACGATAATGGCGGCAATAACGGTAAACATACCAGTCGCAATTTTATCAGTCCATTTTTTATTCATGAAAACTTCCTCCTAGATGACAAGAACCGAACGAGTATAATGAATAGATAAGACATTAATAAAAGAATTAAACCAAGTGACCAAAGCACATTGTTCTCTGTACTTCCTGGCACTGTATGTCCCATATTCAGTGTTATAATCGTCGTTAAAGTAGCTGTCGGGTCTGTGAAAGACTCTGCAATTGTTCTCGCATTTCCAATTACCATTTGAACAGCAAGAGCTTCACCAAAGGCACGCGCCATTCCAAGCACAACAGCTGTTAATAGCATTGGTCCAGCAGCCGGAACAATCACACGGCGAATCGTTTGCCATCTTGTTGCTCCAAGCGCAAGCGATGACTCACGTAACCCCCCGGGAATTGTTCGCAAAGCGTCTGTTGCAATACTTGTGACCGTTGGCAGTATCATTATAGAAAGAACAACCATCCCCGCCAGTAATCCAAATCCTTGTCCCCCAACATGTTCTCGAATAAACGGAACAAATAACGTTAAACCAATAAACCCATAAACGACTGACGGAATTCCTACAAGTAGCTCAACAGCGGGTTGAAGGATTTTCCGTCCCCAGCTTGGAGCGATTTCAGTCATATAAATCGCAGCTCCAATGCCGAGCGGTGCTGCAACAAGAGCAGCTAAAATCGTTACAGCAAATGATCCAACGATAAATGGAAGTGCCCCATAAGAAGGGCCGCCTTGTTCAGCACTTCTAGTTGGATTCCAATCCAAACTAGTTAAAAATTCAATCGGGCTCACGCCATCGATTGTAAAAGCCTGTATTCCTCTAATAATTAAAAATAGTGTAATCGATAATGTTGTTAAAATGATTAACGAAGCACAAGTGTATACAATTAGCTTGCCTGTTCTTTCTTTTTTCTTTGTTTTTTTCTTATCAAGCAAACGGTCAGCCACAGTTAAAGAAGATGGCATGCGACTTTTCCCCCTCAATCAAATTTCTCGCCCTATGTGAGTTAACTTTATTTAAGCAAGGGCTACGGCTCCCTCATTCGCCAGCAGCCCTCTCTATTTTTATCTTGCAGATTCTTCTCCTGCAGCGTTCCGTTCAATTTCCATACCTGTTTCTGGGATATAGCCCATTTTAGGAATAATTGTTCCTTGAACTTCATCCCCCATCAAATAATCGATAAATGCTTTCGTTAATCCTTCTGGCTCTCCGTTCGTATACGAATGCATGTAAGCCCAAATTGGATAGTCTCCACTCATGACGTTCTCATCCGTCTGTTCAACACCATCTACTGAAAGTGGCAGCACCGTACCCTCTTCATCATAGTAAGAGAAAGCAAGATAACCAATCGCGCCTGGAGTCTCACTGAGGATTTGTTTAACTGTACTTGAAGAATCCTCTGTAATCGCACCTGCCGCTGGCTCATTTCCTTCTAGTCCATAATTTACAAATGTATCACGCGTCCCAGAAGAGTCAGGACGATTCACTAAAACAATCTCTTGATCTTCCCCGCCAAGCTCACTCCAGTTCGTAATCTCTCCAGTAAAAATGTCAATTAATTCTTCTGTAGTAATGTCATCTACACCAACCTCTGGATGGGCAGCTGGTCCCATACCAACAACGGCAACACGGTGATCAACTAAGTCTTCAGCTGGAATATCTTCTTTTTCTTCAGCGAACACGTCAGAATTCCCAATTTGCACTTGTCCACTTGCAATCGAAGAAAGCCCTTGACCAGATCCACCCGCTTGCACAGAAATACTTGCTTCCATATTCTCATTCATAAATTCTTCACTTGCAGCCGCGATTAGAGGTTCCATCGCACTTGATCCAGCAACAAGGATACTACCAGATACTTCTTCACCGCTTCCATTATCGTTATTGCCACCTGTATTTGTATCTTCATCTGAACCACCACAAGCTGTCGCTGTTAGTAGAAACGCTGCAAAAATTGTACCTAATTTTATTTTTTTCATTTTCGTTTCTCCCCCTATATCTAACCGTTTTCGGTCTTACAAGCCTAAGTATAGGGCCCATGTATTAAGCTCATTTATAGGAAGTGTTAAGCTTTTGTAAATGAGTTGATTCATGCATATAAAAAAGCAGCGCTTATTGCGCTGCTCGGTTTGTCGATGTCCTAAAATGATGAGACCGTGAACAAGTTTTTTTCTGATGTGTAAGTAGACGGTGCTTTTGCCTCTTTGTCTTCGCTCCCGGCTTTTTACGATTGTTCTTTTGTCGGACCGTATACACCGGGAACAGTTAATCCTGCTTGACGTAGTAATACTGTCATTTGACCTCGGTGATGCGTTTGGTGACTAATCAATAAACGTAGAATCGCTCCCTTTGGCATCTTTGTTCCAAATGAGTCAACTAGTTCAACAATGGATTTGTCATCTTCTTGATTTTCAACTGCTTGCGCAACGGCTTCACTTATTTTTCGATATGAAGCTGAAATAACTTCTGCAGAGCTCGGTTGTGTCTCTGCAAGTTCTACGTCTAGTTTAAGCCCAGCTTCTCCAGTGAAGAATAAAGGTGCTGTTGTTAAATGCCAGCCTAGCCAACCAAGAGTATTATGACCTTCTTCAATGGCTTGTCCTAATTTCTCGTCCGTCACTGCATTAAGTACAGCCTGCGTTTGCGCTACTTCTTGTTTCCATTCTTGTAAAAAATCATTTACTTGACGATACATCTCGATCATCTCCCTTTTAGCTAATACACTTTTAAGTATATAAAACCGCAGGCACAGTTGCAACTAACCGATCTTCTGCCACAAATTACTTTGTTCGAATAACTTTGCTAAGCGTAACAATAATTGCTCTTGACCTTTCGCTGCCATTGCTTGAACCCCGATTGGAAGACCTTCTTCACTTGTATAAAGCGGAAGAGAGACCGCTGGTTGCCCGGTTAAATTAGCAAGCTGCGTAAACGGTGTATAGCTTAGACTAGGAAGAAACATCTCATAAACCAAATCGAGTTGTTCAGACACATTCAACCGTTCCACTGTTTCTTTTAAAGCTTGTTCATTTTCAGCACTTGGCGTAAGCTCTCCTATTCGCGGTGCCGTCTTTGCAGTCGCTGGTGTCAAATAAAGGTCATAATCCTCATGAAAACGTGTGGTAATAGCTGCAGCCTCATCCCATGCTGTTAAGCTTCTTGCATATGAAGCAGCACGCACGTTTTGACCACATGATGCAAGAACCCACGATTCAGTTTCAAACTCTTCCGCCTGTAATGTGCGGCCGATTGTTTCTTCGATCTTTACCTTTAAGCTCGCCATTTCTCCTGCATTCATTAGATAATATTGTCTCATTAACTCCATACCATCTATTTTTGGAGCTTTTTCTTCCAGCTCATGTCCTTGCTCTTCTAAAAAACGCACTGCACTCAATACTGCTTCTTTCGCACTTCGATCAACATCCGTTCCAACAGGGGACTCAACTGAATAGGCAATTCGAAGTTTGCTAAGTTGCTGGTTAAGCACATTTTCATACCCTTCTCGAAATAGAGGAGTGTGGAAAGCGGCTTCCGGTTGGTGTACTTGTAATACATCAAGGGCTCTGGCACTATCTCGGACCGTTCTCGTTAATACAAAATCAATTGCAGCACCTTGCCACTGACGCCCAGCCCCCGGTCCTACCGGTGTTCTTCCCCGAGTTGGTTTTAACCCTAAAATACCTGTAAATGAGGCAGGAATTCGAATAGAGCCACCGCCATCACTGGCACCAGCAATTGGCACAATCCCACTTGCCACCGCTGCTGCCGCACCACCACTTGATCCCCCTGGCGAATAGATTAAATTTTTCGGGTTTTTCGCTGGTCCATGTAATTTCGATTCTGTAATATTTTTTAAGCCGAATTCTGGAGCATTTGTATGCCCAGCCATTAGAAATCCAGCTTTTTGTAACGCACTTGTGTATAAGCTTGTCTTTTTGGCAAGTGTATGTTTGAACAATGCCGTTCCCGATGTCATCGGCTCGTTTTTCAGTGCTTGCGAGGAATCTTTTAATAAAAACGGAACTCCTGCAAAAGAGTAATTGACATTCACATGCTGTGCCTCTCTATAAACAGCTTCTGGTCGAGTTGATACGATGGCGTTTAAGGTTGACCATGTACTCATCGCATCAAAAGTAGCATCCAACAACTCATTTGGATGAATTTTTCTCGCCTTAATTAGTTCTGATAACCCCACTGCGTCGTATCCTTTATATTCAGCATACTTCATTCGTACCACCATCCTCACTATAAGTATAAAGAAGAAAACGCCGACATGCAGACGGCGTGCCTCAATTCTTCTTTTCAATTACACAAGCTTGCAAAAAAGTTCGAAAAAGATTTCTTGAGAATTGATCATTCATATTTTCTGGATGCCATTGCACTCCTAGCTGAAAAGTCGATTCCGTCGCCTCAATTGCTTCGATTACAGTATCATTTGTCCATGCAGAGACCTTAAATGTCGCCGGCACGTGACTAACAGCCTGGTGGTGAAAACTATTCACATAAGCCTCTTCACTTCCCGCGATTTGTTCAATTAATGAATGTTTTGCGAAGTGAATTTTATGACTACCATATGAACGTGGAGCAAGTTGCTTATGTTGAATCAACGTTCCTGTGTGTTGTGCTGGTAAATCCTGATACATACCTCCTCCTGCCGCAATTGCTAACACTTGCATTCCACGACAAATCGCAAGAATTGGTTTCTTCAAATCAATTGCTACTTTCGCTAAAGCGTACTCAAATACATCTCGTTCCGGTGTAATATTTCCAAGCGCAGGATGAGGATCTTCATTAAACAAGGCAGGATTAATATCTCCACCTCCTGTGAGCAAAAGACCATCAAGAATAGAAACATAGCTATATGCCTTTTCCGGTTCGATGTTCGGTAAAACAAACGGTAAAGCATCCATTTTGTTAACCGCCGCTATATTGTCCAATGCAGTACTTAACCTTCCTTCATCAACGATCGAGGATGTTATACCGATTGTTATGCTCATTTGCTCCTCAGCTCCCTTCTAATCTATTTATTATATTATGCATTTGGATCATCTTAATTGCACTCCTAAAGTTGACATTCATAAGTGGTTTCGCTACGCTTTGAACGGAAGAAGCTCAATAGAAGGGATTTTCATGAATGAAACATATCGTAGTAATTGGGGGAGGAATTCTTGGGAGTTCTACCTCTTTTCATTTAGCAAATCAAGCATGGCCGTTACCCAAATCGACGAAAATCATTTAGGAAAAGCAACAGCTGCTGCCGCAGGTATTGTATGTCCATGCTTTCAAAACGTCGTAATCAAGCTTGGTATCAACTTGTTAAAGCCGGGGCAGCTTATTACCCACCCTCATTCAAAAACTTGCCGATAATGGGCAGGATAAAACAGGTTATAAAAAATCGGGCGCTCTTTGGCTTCACGATAACTCACGTTCATTAACCGACGCACTCGAACGTGCACAATCAAAACGATTAGATGCTCCTGAAATTGGCGAATTGGCGATATTAAACTCTGAGCAAGTACGCGAACAGTTCCCCCCTTTAGCAAAGCGGTTTGCGCCGTACATGTTAGTGGCGCAGCTAGAGTGGATGGAAGAGCTCTTAACCATTCACTTCAAGAAGCAGCTAAAAAGCACGGAGCCAAAACGGTAAAAGGGAAAGCAACGTTATTACGGAGCCAATCAGATGCATTGACTGTATGCGTAAATGACGAACCTATCTCATGTGATGGCATCGTTATAGCTGCAGGGGCATGGGCAAAAGAATTGCTTGACCCTATCGGACTACAAATCGAAGTGAAAGAACAGAAAGCACAAATCGTTCATTTGCAAACAAATGCGGATACATCAAATTGGCCAGTTATTATTCCACCTGGAAATCAATATTTATTAGCTTTTGAAGGCGGAAAGATTGTTGCAGGAGCCACTCATGAAGATGATACAAACTTTAACTCCGCCGTCACGGCAGGGGGAATGCATGACATCTTTAATAAGTTGCTTGATATTGCACCAGGACTAACTGATGCGGAATGGACTGAAACTCGAGTGGGGTTCCGCCCCGTCGTTCCTCACTTTTTACCCGTTTTTGGTGAGCTACCAAACTATCAAAACGTTTGGTTCGCAAATGGTCTTGGATCAAGTGGGTTAACAACTGGTCCGTATATCGGGGCATTGCTTGCGAATCTCATTAGTGGTCAATCGATCCCACTTAATCAAACCTCCTATGATGTATCCTCAATTATTTAGGGTCGTTTCGCCCATCTATGGGTATCCTTCTTACAATACTAGGAGGTGCCTTTAATGGGCTTTTATGATGATATTGATACCAACACTGATTTCCGTAAAGAACCTCATAAATACCGAGTTTTCGAAGTGAGCAAGGGGTTCTAATGGTTGAACCATATAAAAGCGACATTCTTCAACACCGGTAATTTAAAACGGCCGCTATTGCCAAAGAGGCATCCGAAGAAATTTTTAAAATGTATTGTACATATAAAGAAGATGACGACTGTGTTGGAATGAATATGACTCATAAATTTTTGCAGATGGATTATACTCGCTTAAAACGTTATGCAACTTATCCTGGCTGAACGTAAAATAAAAACGGAGATGTAAATGAGCGTGTAATCGATACAGAAAAAGTTAAGTCCGCTTCATTTTTCGAGAAAAAGTGGATCTTAGTTTATTTTAAAAAGAAAAAAGCGCATCAGCGCAAGTTAGGCTGATACACCCCTTGGAACGTTATTAACTCTTTCAAAGCTAGCATATCATTTTTAATGACCTGCTTTAATGATGGATTATAAAAAATAGCTGCTGGATGGAACGTTGGAAACAACACATGCTTTTCCCCAACCCTTTCCAATCTAGTTGCTTCTAATGATGGTAATCTTAATAACTGTGTACAAAAGGCTTGCCCATGAACTTTCTTAAGAGATAATTCGTTTCCTGTTAATCGCTTTAAAGCTATTGCGCCTAGCACAACAATCACTTTCGGCTTTATAATTGCAATTGTTTCATCTAATAAAGGGGCGTGGGCAAGTACTTCTTTTTGTGTAGGCGTTCGATTACCCCTTTGTTCAACAGGCTTGAGCTTGCTTTTTTCGTCATGCTTATAGGGACGACTTCTGACAGTACTTGTTACGTAAATATCATCTCTCGTTAATTCCAACTCTGATAAATACCTATTTAAGCTCGCCCCTGCTTTCCCAGTGAAAGGTTTCTGTGTAGTTAGCTCGTCTCTGCCTGGAGCTTCTCCAACAAACAAAAGATCAGCGTTCCTATTTCCTCCCCCAAGTAAAAAACCTTCACATGGATATGGCTTAAGTCGCTCTTGGCAATGCTTGATTAGCTCTGCATTAATCATAATAACTGCTTTTTTCTTCTCGTATCCGAATATGTTCAAATATTAACGCCAGTTGCGTAATGCTTTGTTTTCTCTCTTTTTCTGTTTCCGGCCAAGCAATTACATGATTTAGTCGTTCCATCTCTCTTTGCTCGTCCTTAGTAAAGCACAATTGCCTCACTTCCTCTTCTTAAGTAAACAAACCATCTTTAGTATAGACAGCTTCGCCATTTATAAACGTTTGCTTAACCGAAGTACCTGCCGCCAGAGGAGCAGCTGTCCAAATAACAATGTCAGCATCTTTACCTACTTCTATTGTTCCTAAACGAGAGTCCAATTGTAAATGTTCAGCCGCTCTTATTGTCACGGCTTCCATCATTTTCTCTTCTGAAATTCCATACTTCAACGCATGGGAAGCGGTTGTAATGAGATGCTCAATTGGAATGACTGGATGATCGGTTGTAATTGAAAAAGGAACTTCTCTTTCTGCAAAACATTGAACAGTCTTCCAGCTTTTCTGCGCCAGTTCTTGTTTAGAACGTGCTGAAAAGGTAGGACCAATCGTAAATCGAAAGCCGCTTTCTGTGAGCTCTTTTGCAACTAGATGCCCTTCTGTTACATGTTCAAGTGTCATTTGAATAGAGAATTCCTTCGCAATACGAAGAATCGTTATAATATCATCAGCGCGATGAACATGAACTCGCATAGGCAATGTTCCTTCAACAACAGGTACTAGTTGTTCCATCCCTAAATCACGAACTTCAACCTTGCCCTGTCTCTTTTTCATTGCATAATCTTGCGCTTTCATTAATTCTTGCCGAAGTACAGCTGCCACACCCATTCTTGTGGCAGGTGATTTCCCTTTTGCCCCGTACACTTGTTTTGGATTCTCACCAAGTGCAGCCTTCATTGCCGACGGCGCTTGCACGACCATTTCATCTACAGTATTACCTACCGTTTTAATGACACATGTTTCTCCGCCAATGACGTTTGCACTTCCTGGCAACACTTGGACAGTAGTAATCCCTGCTTTTCTTGCATCGGCAAAACCACTATCAAGAGGATTAATTGCATCAATCGCTCTTACTTCAGGTGTACAAGGATTGACTGTTTCATTAAAGTCATGGCCGGCTCCACCTATGTCCTGCGTGTGCACCCCCAGATGTGTATGCACATCAATAAAACCAGGAGTGACCCAGCACCCTCGGGCGTCAACCACTGTCGCATCATCTGGAATAGCAAGATCAGAACCTACCGCTTTAATCCGGTTCCCTTCGATGATTACTGTTTGAGCTTTTGGTTTTTCCCCTGTTGCTGTCCAAACAATTCCGTTTACGATTGCTTTTCTCATCTATCATCCTCCTCATCTACATTCTATCAATTTTTACTTTACATGTAAAACACCGCAGCCTATTTTGGCTAACGGTGCCTCGGTTCAATTTTATCTTGCAGTTCCTTAATGAGCGCCTCCGCACCTTCTTTACTTAATACAATGTTCCCATTAGCTAGTGCTAGATTCTCGTCGGAGCTTTCTCCGGTCACCATGCAAGCTTTGTACGGTTGATATTTTTCTAGCACGATTTGGTCTCCATCAATTAAAATCGCAAGTGGTGTCTTGATTTCAATGTTCAACATACTACGCAGTTCTTTAGGAATCACGATCCTTCCTAATTGATCTAATTTCCTCACAATTCCAGTTGATTTCATTATTTTTCATCTCCCTTTTTACAATTCCTATATTTCCCTTTTTTCA
>BAXC01000091.1 GCA_001310375.1 Bacillus sp. JCM 19041
TTGTCGATGGAGATGAGAAGATTAATTTAAATTGGTTCTTCGAAGACCGAGATATTCCAAGTGATTATTTGCTTGAATTAGAGGATGATTTGCAAGAAAAAGCCATTTCTCTCTATGCAAAAGAAAACCAGTCGAATGTACTTTGTTTTCATTACAGTGCAAACTTATTGAGAAAAAATGCAGGTGAAGAACTACTTGCAAGGCTTGAAACAATAGACGGTTTAGGAATTCCTTTGAATCGGATTATTATGATCATTGGTTGCAGGCATTCTTTGGAGGAATTGTTAGAGGTTAAACACACAATGGTGTATATGCAGAGCCTAGGGGTGCAAATTGCGATTGATGCAGATTCATCAACACCAAATCAATTTGAGTTGTTTACTCAGCTCCGTCCAAATGTTATTCGTGTTAATTGCCAGTTTTTAGAAGAAAATGTACTGCCAGGTATGTATCGAGACGTGCATCAACCGCTCTCACAATTGGCGAGAAAAATTGGAGCAACCTTATTATTTGAAGGTGTTGAGACATTTAAACAGCTTAATTATGCTTGGAGAAGCGGTGGTCGTTATTATCAAGGATCGTATTTAAGGCATGGCGAGAAAACGTTTATTGATGAAAACGAATGTAAAAGCAAATTGACGAAGGATATGAATCATTTTATTCATTTTGAACGTCAGAAGATGGAGGCGCAGTTTCAACTTTCAAATGCGCTAACAACAACGATTAAACAAGCTATGAAAACAATTGAGTCTTCGCAAGAGTATGATGAAGTGATCTTGAAAGTGGCGAATATGTTAGATGCATTCACATTTCGAGTGTACATTTGTAATGAAAACGGTTTTCAAGAATCTGCTAATGCGGAAAAAAATGAAAATGGGAAATGGGAACTTCATAAAGAGGGAAGGGCAAAGAACTGGAGTTGGCGCCCATATTTTTTAGAAAATATCGTTCGGATGAACGTGGAGAAAAAAGGGATCTTATCCGATCTTTATACAGACATCGAACGAGATGAACAAATTCGAACGTATTCGTACCCATTAACAAATACGTTGTATGTTTTTATTGACATACCATATGCATATTTGTTTGAACAAGATGGGTTGCTATAGTTTGAAAGGAGTAAACAATGCAAATAAACATTACAGAAGAAGCAGCCAATCACTTAAAGGACCATAACTATTCGACGATTCGCGTTGCTGCTAGAGATACATTTGAATGTAGTACAATGGTTGAGTTTTACTTACAAGAAGGTGAAGTTAAAGAAGGCGATCAAGTGCTTGAAGTTAACGAATTAACGTTTCTATATGATGAGAAAGCAGAGGAAGAGATAGGAACAGTCATTAAAGTTGATTATGTATCATCACAAGGATTAAAGTTGCTTGCTCCTCGAGGGACGCTCGCTTATGCGCAAAGAGTAAAGCCCTAGATTGGAAACCAGACACTGGAGGAATGTGTTAAAAAGGGCAGTATCTGCCTGCCCTTTACTTAATAAAAAAGTTGCTTATTTTAGCTACATAAGGAGAAACTTGTCTAACGGTTTTTACAAATTGGTCTACAGAAGTTGCGGTGCGTGAGAAATCAAAATTCCCATTTTCATTTGTAAATGGAGCTGCCCACATCGATCTTCTTTTGGGCGCAGGCGGCGGTTGATGTCCTTGATGGTAAAACCGTTGAGGGTGTTGAGCCTGTAGTCTATGTCCTCTATTTGGCTGGTTCGGTCGGCCGTGCATTTGTGGATTGAAGTGAGACTGTCGCCTGTTAGGTGGAAACATCTGTATCACCTCCTTTACTTTATAGCTATGGTTTTACGGTGACCAGTAATCTTAATTCGAAGAAGACCATTTTGATGATGGGCATGAATATCATGGTCTTGAAAAGGAAATGGGACTGGAACGATACGTTCTTTCCGTATGCTTGAACTTTGGCGACTGATTAGATTTGATTCTTCGTCGAGAGTCGTAAGCTCACCAACATTTTGGAGACGAATGATTAGTGACTGATGATATGCTTCAAGCTCGATTTGTTCTCGTTTAATTCCTGGAAGTTCAGCTTCTATAATAAATTCATTGCTTTCTTCTTTAACACGCACGGGAATTGCTTGGCCAAATAACTGTGTGGGAAAATGTTTAAATGTTGATTGAAAAAATTGATCAATCGATGCCATGAAATTAGTAGTGCCTTGTTTCTTTGGTGAATAGTCAGACATCGTATAACCTCCATCCGTATAGTCCTAATTATGTGTGATGATGATTGCTTTATCGTATGAAAAAAGGAGGGTAAATGTGAATGAAAGTAATCGATACGCATTGTGACGCATTGCTAAAATTATGGAGAGACGAAACAAAATCATTTGCTAATGACCCAGAAATTGATACGAATGCAAGCCGTTTAAAAGCGGGGAATGTGTATGTGCAGTTTTTTGCCATATGGGTGCCTGATCGTATACCTCATGAATTAAAGTTTCAAGTGGTATTGGACCAAGTTAATGCATTTTATGAAAGGGTTTTAAGCCTTCCGAATATGAAACATATTCGCTCCTATTCGCAAATAAGTCAATTGAAGGAAGGTGAGATTGGTGCTGTTTTGACGTTGGAGGGTATGGATGCAGTAGGAAGTGATTTAGGCAAATTAGCTTGGCTATATGAACAAGGGGTTTGTTCAATTGGTTTAACTTGGAATGATGCTAATTTATGTGCTGATGGGATTGCGAGCCAGAGGCGCGGGTTTGACTGAGCTTGGTAGAAAAGTGGTTGCAATGAATAATGAACAAGGCGTAACAAATGATGTATCGCATTTAAGCATACGTGCTTTTTGGGAAGTAATTGAGCGGTCTTCACACACAATAGCAAGCCATTCAAATGCATTTGCAATCTGTCAGCATGATCGTAATTTACGTGACGAACAAATAGATGTACTAATTAAACAAAATTGTTTTATTGGTACGGTTTTTTTTCCTACTTTTGTTAAATGTGAACAAGAGGCTAGCATTACTGATTTGATTAAGCACATTGATTATATAGCTGGCAGAGGTGGTGTTTCTCATATTGGGTTTGGATCAGATTTTGATGGGATCAAGACTCATGTTACACGGTTAGAGCACTCCGGCATGTATGATCAATTAATAAACGAATTGTGCAAAACCTTTAGTGAGGATGAAGTAAAAGGGTTTTGTCATGGTAATTTCTTGTCTAAGTCGTTATTAGTAGCGAACTGAAAAAGAGATAAGTATCGGAGGGGCATAGAAGTGGTAAAAAAAACAGCAGCGGTAGCTTTAATCATGTTACTTGCAGCTTGCAGTGATGATTCTGGTGAAGAATCATATTCACAAATGTATGAATCAGTTAATCCTGAAGAGTGGCCGGAGATAGTTGCATCGGTAAACGGTGAAGAGATACATAAAAGCCAGATCGAAGAAGACTTTGTAGATTATACGAACGCCTATGGACAGGTTGCATCTAGTTCAGAAGAAGAACAGCTTGTGGTTTATGAGCGTATTCTAACTCAATTATTAACAAGTGAAATTGAGACAGAGTTACTTTTACAGGCGGCAGAGACAGAAGAGATTTACGTTACTGATGATGAGCTTCAAGAGGCGATTGTTGATCTTCGTTTAGAGAGGGGATCGAGTCTGATGAAGAATATGAAGAAGTGATTCGTGCTGGTAACACAACAGTTGAAGAATATGAAGAACAAATAAAAGAAGATTTATTGCGATTTAAATTCTTAGACTCAGAGCAAGGTTCGCCAGATGTTACTGAAGAACAAATCAATGAAATGTACGAAACAAATTACGAAGGGACAGACATTGAATTAGATGAAGTGAGAAACGTTATTATAGCTGAACTTGAAGCGGATTACAGACAATATGGAGCTGCGGCACTTTTTTGAGCGTCTTCGTGAAGAAGCTTCAATTAAACTATTTATTGAACGAGACTAAACATCTCTCTTAGGCTGGCCGATAAGAAGGTAAAGTGGTCAGCTTAAAGGAGGTTAGTATGGCATTATCTATATTTCAAGTAGAAGAGAAAAGTTGTGATCAAGAACTCATCTTGTTCATACTAAATGAAGAATATTTTGCATTAAATGTTTTAAAAGTAAAAGAAATTATCCGCCCGCTTCCAATAAGCGCTTCTCCAAACCGTCATGCAGTCATCGAAGGTGTGATTCGTTTTCGTGATGAAGCAATTCCCGTTATAAATACGTATCAGTTAATGGATATGCCTGAAGAAGAAAGCTTATATTTTATCATTGCGGAAGTCGGGCAACGTACAATTGCATTAAAAGTATCTAATGTTTTGCGAATCGTACAGGCACATTCAGAAGAGATGAAGAACGTACATCACATAAGTCAAGGCAAGGAAACATTCGTTTCGGGCATGATGCCTCTTGAAGAAAGACAGTTTGCATATTTACTTGATCTAGAAAAAGTGATTCACTTTATTCATCCAATCCATTTCGATACTGACTTTTCAAAAGGCTTCTCTAGCAAGAGAGGCGACTATCCCATCATCTTGCTAGAAGATTCTGTAACGATACGCCAATTGATCGTCGAGGCATTACATGATGCTGGCTATGATGATGTGACAACATTCAGCAACGGACTTGACGCAGTTAAGTATTTGCGAGAAGACGATGCATTTATTGAGTATGAAGCAATTGTAACCGACATCGATATGCCATTTTTAAATGGCCTTGAATTTACAAAGCGAATTAGACAGACAAAGCGCTATGAAGCGACACCTATTCTTTCGTTCTCGTCACTAGAGGCTTCTGTAATGGCAAAAAGAGGAGAATCTGTAGGTGTAACTTTTCATGTCGCTAAACCTGATATTCCACTTTTAATTGAAAAACTTGATACATACTTAATAGAAAAAAGCTGATCAGCTATTTAATTGATCGGCTTTTTTGATTTGTTTTTTCTAGTTGTTCAAATGAGATTAATCGTAATTTATATAAAAGTGAGGCATACGCATAAGGTTCTTTTTCACAAACATCCTTCACACTTCCTTTTTTTTTATAATATATGCACTGATGAAAAAAAAGTTTCCCTTGGGAAATAAAATCAACATTTTGGACGTGAACAACCATTATTGATATGATAAGCACAAATGGATTCGAGATAAGGGGAGTAAAATACCATGAATATACATATAACAAAACCAGCGCTAGCTTGGTTTAAAGAAGAATTTGAAAAAGGAGAAAGCATGGTGCCAATCCGTTTATTTGGTCGATATGGAGGTTGTGGGTCATTGCAAAGTGGCTTTTCATTAGGCATCAGTCAAACAGAACCTCTTCAGCCCGTGGCGATAAAAGAAGAAGAAGGATTTCGATTCTTTATTGAGGAACAAGATAGTTGGTATTTCGATCACCACAACGTCAAAATAAAGTACAGCCGCAAATTAGATGAAATTCAATTCGAATATGAAGACTCTGACGAAAAGTAATAATTAAGCGACACTAGAATAGGAGTACATGATGAGACTTGGCTATGCCTGTTTGAATACAACGATCCCAAGCCGTTTTAAGACATGCCGTCTTCAAACAATGAGGCTTGAAGGAATGGAAACGATAAAAGAGCTGACGATTCATAATTTGCGTCAGGTTAAAGCGATTGTTAAGTGGAATTTAAGTCATGATATCCGCTTCTTACGATTGTCGAGTGAACTTGTGCCATTTGCAACTCACCAAGAGATGACGTGGGAGTGGCAAGAAGATGAGGATGTATTGGAGCTAACGAATTGGCTAAAGAAACAGCAACAAGAACAAGGGTTACGTTTTTCAATGCATCCTGGTCAGTACTCCGTCTTAAATTCCCCTAAAGAGCAAGTGGTTGAGAATGCAATTAAAGATTTACACTACCATAGTGACTTTTTGGATCTGGTCAATGGTGAGGATATTATTATTCATACGGGTGGCGCATATGGCGATAAAGAAAAGGCGAAACAAGCATTTGCTGAAGTTTACAAGACCTTACCAAAATCAATTAAACAAAAACTAAGGCTTGAAAATGATGACAAAACATTTCATTTAAAAGATGTGCTTGAGATTCACTCATCATGCAGTGTTCCAATTTGTTTTGATATTCATCATGAGCGATGTTTCATACGACAGAAGAAGAAATGAGAACGTTATTTAAACAAGTTGCTGCTACTTGGAACACCTTGCCTAAAGTGCATATTAGTTCAGGAAAAACAAGTAAGAGTGACCGGAGCCATGCTGATTATATAGATCTAGAAGACTTTAAACTGCTCATGCGCGTAGTACAAACTCATGATGTTGATATAATGATTGAGGCGAAAGCAAAAAGAAAAGGCATTATTGAATCTAAGAGTGGAAATAAATGAATTGGGGGAGATGTAAGATGACGATTGAGAAAGCGACTTTTGCTGGTGGCTGTTTTTGGTGCATGGTGCAGCCATTTGACCAACTTCCAGGCATCGTGGAAGTTAAGTCAGGTTATATGGGTGGCACAATTGATCAGCCTACTTATGAACAAGTGAAGACGGGACAGTCTGGCCATTTGGAAGTTGTTCAAATTACATATGATACAGAGTTATTTTCTTACAAACAATTGCTTGAGCTATACTGGCCACAAATTGACCCAACTGACGCCGGTGGTCAGTTCCAAGATAGAGGGAGTCAATATACGACGGCTATCTTTTTTCATACAGAGGAACAAAAAAAGCTGGCTGAATCGTCCAGAAAAGATGTTGAAGAAAGTGGACGCTTCCAACAACCTATTGTTACATCAATACGTCCAGCAGAACCATTTCATTGTGCTGAGGAGGACCATCAAGATTTTTATAAAAAACAACCAGAAGCGTATAAAAAAGACAGAAAAGAAAGTGGAAGAGATGAGTTTATTGTGAAAAACTGGGATATAGGTCGCTGAAAAGATGAAGCACAATTGGTCTTTGCTAGTACGTATTTCCATGTCGGGTTTGTTAGTGCTAGTGTTGGTTAGTTTGCTTTCTATTTTTTTTGTGCAAAGTTTACGGTATACGGAAGCCGGTAAAGTGCCACCAAAAACTGCCGTCATGTTACATGCCGTGAATAAGCAACTATTGCCTGAAGGTTTAAAAACACCTTCTTTTCTAGCAAGTAAGGCACCACCAACAATCCAACGTCTTGATATGATAATGGATACAAAAGATGGAGATACAATACCAGTACGAGTTTATAAGCCAGTTGTGGATGGTCCACATCCTGTTATTGTCTATTATCACGGCGGGGCATTTATGGAGGGGTTTGGAAACATCGAACACATGACAATATCATTCGTTCCCTAGCTGCTCGGACAAAAGCAATTGTCGTAGCACCAGGTTATCGCTTGGCACCAGAGCATGTTTTCCCTACTGCTGTAAACGATAGTTATGAAACGTTAGAATGGGTTGTTACAGAGTCTGAACAGCTTGATGCTAATGTTGAGAAAATTGCAGTTGCCGGAGATAGCGCTGGAGGTAATCTTGCTGCTGCGGTGGCATTAAAAGCAAAGCAACTTAATGGACCAGAAATAACAAGTACAGCATTACTTTATCCGTTAACAACATTTGAAGACATTGAGCTTAATTCTCGAGATCGTTTTTCAAGTGGATATTATTTTTTATCCCGCTCAGTTATGGAACGAGCAAGAGAGATTTATACGCCAAATAAGCTCGATTGGCTCTCTCCATATTCCTCTCCCTTGCGTACCGAAGATTTATCTAATATGCCAGATACACTTATCATTACAGGTGAATTCGACCCTTTGAGGATGAGGGAGAAGCCTTTGCTTATCGTCTCCATGATGCGGGATCATATGTTGAGGCTGTTCGTTTTGATGGCGTGATGCACGGGTTTATTTCCTTTTACGAAGTAATGGGGAGAGGCGAGGAAGGTATGCAATTGATTGCTGATTTTATGCGCCGGTCATTTTCAAATGCTTTAATGGTTGATAAAACAGAGACTTTTAATGTAAGTATCAAACAAGAGCAAGATTCTTGGCGAGATGAAGTTGAAGCGTATGTAATGGGGTTATACTTAATCGGTCGCCACATTCAAAGTTGGTTTTAATATATGAAACAGCCTCCTTATGAAAGGGGGCTGTTTTGAGCATAAGCAATAAATGCTTGTTCAGATTCATTTAATCCACAGGCTCCACATTGGATGCGTATTTCTGGTCCATTATAGTGAAGGTGGAATGCATCTAGATGATCCTCTTCATATGTTTCAGCTATTTCACCACTTTTAGGATCTAGCTTAACTGGTAAAGCTTCTTGTTTGATTTGATGAAATCTTGTGCGATTAGACTTGCATTTCGGACATAAATAGGGACTAGTCATTAATATACCTCCTTTTTGTTTAGTGTCGACCAATTTAGGGTATTTCATGATTGCGCTAACAAGAAATGAATGGTAAAGATGTGTCTGCTTCGTAACTTTTTTTTTGTCGAATTTATGATAATTGATTGTACGTGCCATGATTTTGGAGCATTTTTTTGCAGGAAAGTGGTAGGATGTAAGCAGCTATGTTACACGTTCATCATTTCACATAGTTTTGCGCAACCATTTATTTTATTATGCCAAAAGAAAGGTGATTTTTATTGAGTACACCATCCACTTACATGAAATGGATTACTTTTGCGATGGTCGCTCTCTTTCTGAGTGGCTGTGGGAATTTAACAGTACTTGACCCACAAGGTCCCGTAGCGGATCAGCAGAAAAGCCTGATCATGTTATCCATTTGGTTTATGATTTTTATTGTTCTTGTCGTATTCGTGATGTTAACAATTATGCTTGTGAAATATCGTGACAGAGCGAACAATGACAATTATGATCCATCAATTGAAGGAAGTCATAAGTTGGAGCTAACATGGACGATTATCCCTATTATAATCGTTACGATTCTTTCTGTTCCAACAGTAATTACGATTTACAATCTGGAGGAAGCACCAGAGATCGCTGAAGGAACCGTACAAACTGATCCATTGGTTATTCATGCAACAAGCGCCAACTGGAAATGGATTTTCAGCTATCCTGAAGAGAATATTGAAACCGTTAATTACATCAATATCCCTGTAGATCGTCCTGTTTTGTTTAAATTAACGTCAGCTGATTCAATGGCATCATTCTGGGTACCACAGCTGGGTGGACAAAAATACAGCATGTCGGGTATGGAAACAGAACTGTTTTTAGCAGCAACGGAAGTTGGCACTTATGATGGACGTAATGCAAACTTTACAGGAGAAGGTTTTGCTGAACAACGTTTTCTTGTAAATGCAATGACTGACGAATCCTATGATGATTGGGTGACGGAAGTGCAAGAAGAGGCACCTAGTCTTTCTGAAGAAGAATATGCTCATTTAATGGTTCCTGGGCATGCAGAAGAGATGACCTTCTCATCAACGCACCTTGAGTTTGTTAATCATGTTTATGATGCAACTTACTCACTCGAAAAACGTGCTGAACTTGGTTATGAAGCTTGGAGCCCTCACTCAAGAGAAGGCAAAGCATTTGAAATGCCATTGTTATCACAACCTATTGATACTTCTAAAACATATGAGGTGGAATTAGAGGATGAATAATGGTATTTACAATGGAAGAGAGGGGATATACCGTTGAGATGGGATGAATTTATAGTAACGGGTGACCCGTTTATACTAGGTGCGCAAATTTCGATCGCGCTTACCAGCATAATCGCAATTGTTGCCCTCACATACTTTAAAAAATGGAAAATGGTTTGGACTGATTGGATCACAACCGTTGACCATAAAAAAATTGGTATTATGTATATTGCCTGCGCACTTTTAATGCTTTTCCGTGGTGGCGTAGATGCATGATGATGCGAGTGCAATTAGCAGCTCCAGAGATGGAGTTTCTAAGTGGACAGCATTATAATGAGATCTTTACAACGCATGGAACAATCATGATTATCTTTATGGCAATGCCATTTTTGATTGGTCTAATGAACGTTGTTGTACCACTGCAAATTGGTGCGCGCGACGTAGCATTCCCGTTTTTAAACAACTTAAGTTTTTGGACATTCTTTTTCGGGATGGCACTCTTTAACCTGTCGTTTATTATCGGTGGTTCACCATCAGCAGGTTGGACATCGTATTTCCCGCTGGCTTCGAATGATTTTAGCCCGGGTGTCGGACAGAATTATTACGCATTAGGTATTCAATTGTCAGGTATTGGTACCCTTGCAACAGGTATTAACTTTATCGTAACGATTCTTAGAATGCGCACAAAAGGCATGTCATTGATGAAGATGCCAATGTTTACTTGGACTGTTTTTATTACTTCATTAATTATTGTGCTCGCGTTCCCTGTTTTAACAGTTGCACTTGCAATGATGACCTTTGACTTATTATTTGGTTCAGCGTTCTTTACATTGCAAGGTGAAGGGCTCGATATGTTATGGGCGAACTTGTTCTGGATTTGGGGACACCCTGAAGTATATATTGTTGCCTTGCCGGCATTTGGTATCTTTTCAGAGATTATTTCCACCTTTGCCCGTAAAAAGCTATTTGGTTACAATGCGATGGTTGCATCTATTGTTATCATCTCATTCTTAAGTTTCCTTGTATGGGTACACCATTTCTTCACAATGGGGAATAGTGCTGCCGTGAACTCGTTCTTCTCCATTTCAACAATGGCGATTTCGATTCCAACAGGTGTTAAGATCTTTAACTGGCTCTTTACGCTACACAAAGGAAAAATTCGTTTTACAACACCGATGCTTTGGTCATTAGGTTTTATTCCGAACTTCGTTGTCGGTGGAGTGACTGGTGTCATGCTTGCCATGGCAGCCGCTGACTATCAGTATCACAACACGTATTTTCTAGTTTCGCATTTCCACTATGTGTTGATTGCCGCTACCGTATTCTCTTGTTTCGCTGGTCTTATCTACTGGTATCCAAAAATGTTTGTCACCGTATGAATGAGCGAATTGGAAAATGGGTATTCTGGATCTTTATGATCGGCTTTAATGTATGCTTCTTCCCGCAATATTTCTTAGGGTTAGATGGCATGCCACGTCGAATCTACACGTATTTAGAATCTGATGGATGGTTCTCTCTTAACTTTATATCAACAATTGGTGCATTTATGATGGCTGCAGGTTTTGCACTGTTTGTCTATAACATTTACTACAGCTGGCGTTATGAGAAACGTGATACAACAGGAGACCCATGGGATGGACGTACACTTGAGTGGGCGACATCTTCAGCAGCACCTCCGTTTTATAATTTCGCGAAAGTCCCTGAAGTATCTGAAAGAGATGCGCTTTGGGATATGAAAGAAAAAGGTATTGACCCAAATGCCGATAAGAATTACGAAAAAATTCATATGCCGAGCAACACGTGTTATCACCAATCATGGCTCTGTTTATGTTTATTGCATCATTTGCACTTGTGTTTAGTTGGTTTACAATTGCAATCATCGGTGCAATCGGGATCTTTGCTTGTATGATAATCCGCTCATTTGATTACAATGACGGTTACTATGTAAGTGTAGAAGAAATTGAAGAAATCGAAAACAAAGCGAAGGAGGCGTAACGATGGCTTCACATGAATCAATTAATCCAAATGCACCACTTGAGTATCAATCATCTGAAGGCAAAAACAATATCCTTGGTTTTTGGATCTTTATCGGCGCTGAATTCGCCTTGTTCTCGACATTATTTGCTTCTTATTTCGTCTTGGTGGACAGAAATGCTGGAGCGATTTCGACTGGTGAACTATTTGACTTGAGCCTTGTGTTAACAATGACATTCTTGCTTCTAACAAGTTCATTTACAGCAGGAATAGCCATTCATGAAATGAGGGCAGGAAGAGTAAACCGGATGCTCGTTTGGGTCGGTTTAACGCTTTTACTTGGGCTTGGTTTCTTAGGCTTTGAGATTTATGAGTTTGTTCATTACGCTCATGAAGGGGCTACATTATCTGCAAGTGCCACTGGTCTACATTCTTTGTCTTATTAGGAACACATGGTTTGCACGTAAGTGTTGGTGTTGTTTGGATGCTCTTGCTTGCGATTCAAATTAAACAAAGAGGGTTAACGCCACGTACAACATCGAAGTTTTTTATTGCAAGCTTGTATTGGCACTTTCTTGATGTTATTTGGATCATTATCTTTACAGGCGTTTACTTGCTTGGAATGGAGTGGATTTAGATGGCAAACAACAATGAAACATCGGCCAATAATCACCACGGGTTTCCATGGCAGCATTTAATTGGCTTCTTACTGTCAATTGTTTTAACGTTACTTGCTGTTTGGGTTATGACTCAAACAAATTTAGCTTGGAGCGTTCGAGTGATTATCGTTTTTGTTTTTGCTTTCATTCAAATGTCTGTTCAGTTGTTTATGTTCATGCATATTGGTGAAGGAAAAGATGGCAAATGGCAAATTGGTCATACATTATTTGCCATTGTGATTGCGATTATCATTGTACTAGGTACGTACTTTGTTATTATGACGGGTCACGTTTAAACAAAAAACGCATTCCAATTTTGGAATGCGTTTTTTGTTATTCAGCTGTTTCTTTTGTTCGTTTTGTTTTTGTTTGAATATGTGGAGAAGCATAAAGAATAAACGCCGCAATGTGAGCAATAACCACATTAACAAGGAACGCAGTAATAAAAGCTGATTCGGTAATATGGAACATAAAGCCTCGAATAAAAAGGCAATTGATAATAACCACATAACCACAATAAACGGGATACTAAGTACGGCAATCTTCCGGTGCTCTAACCATAAGAATAGCGGAGTAGCACTCGCAACGAACATATAAGCAAAAAATAGATCCATAATGGGCACTCCTTTTGTTTGTAGTAAAAGTGTGAATAGATTTTGTCAACATTGTGTCTTTTTTGTGTCTTTTTATACTATCACATTTTAGACACATTTGAAAGCGGTTTCCTTAAAATGGGCGCTGTTTTTTCTTTTTTTACATGGGTAATGTTTATATAGGGAGTGATTTTTAAATGAAGCGCTATGAAATAGAAGTAAGTGGCCGTGTTCAAGGTGTCGGCTTCCGTTCATTTGTAGATCGAGAATCGTTGAATTGGGACGTGACAGGTAAAGTGAAAAATATTGACAATGGAAATGTCTTAATCTATGTACAGGGAGAAGTAAATCAAGTATGTTCTTTTATGAAAATAATAGAAAAAGGCAATCGGTTTTCTAAAGTGGAAAATTTTACGACGAAAGAATAGCAATTGATAAGAACGAGTCACGTTTTTTAACATTCTATTAGTTCAAATGACCAATTTCGCTAAAAAAAACGAAATTGGTCATTTTTAATGATAGACTTTCGTACAAAAATTCACTAAACTATGTATAATCTTTTTATACTTACGTATAGAGATTAAGAAATGGGCATCGTATTGAGTTTTGCTGAGATTGTAGGTGCAATAAATAAAATAGTCTTGGGACCGGTTACGCTTTTTCTGATTGTCGGTACAGGGGTCTTTTTAACATTCAGGCTAGGTTTTTTGCAAGTTCGTGATTTGCCGTACGCGTTGAAACTGACTTTTAGCAGGAGTAAAAAAGACAAGCCAGATCAAGGAGATATTTCTCATTTTCAATCACTTATGACGGCAATGGCTGCAACACTTGGAATTGTTAATATGCTGCTATTGGGGGCACAATAGGTCTTGCAATTCGTTATGGGATTGCTCGTGGTGTGTTTTCCAATGAAGCTGGTCTCGGTTCAGCACCAATCGCTGCAGCGGCTGCAAAAACGGATTATCCAGGGCGTCAAGCATTGGTGTCAATGACAGGAACGTTTCTTGATACAATGATTGTTTGTACAATTACAGGATTAACAATTGTAATGAGCCAATTATACGTGTGAGTTGACCCAGATGAGATTGAATCGTTTCAAAGGTGTTAACTGGAGAAGCATTTGAACACTTTTTACCAGGATTCGGGAATTACATTGTTATATTCGCGATTATTTTGTTTGCTTATTCAACCATTATTGGTTGGTCATATTATGGGGAGAAATGCTTTGGTTATCTGTTTGGAGATCGAAACACGATTGTTTATAAAGTGATTTTTGTATTCGTGGTTATGATTGGTGCTGGTGTAGAAGCAAGAATCGTTTGGGATATAGCGGATATTTTTAATGGTTTAATGGCGATTCCGAACTTAATTGGTTTATTATTCTTCTCCGGTGTCATTGTGAGTGAAACGAAAAAATTCCGTCATGTACGCCTGCAAGAAAAACAGCAAGAAAAGCAAAGGGCCGCCAGTTAACGTTTTTGTTCTTCTTTCACTCATGCTATGATAAAGTGGAGCGAAGGAGAGGTACGGACGGATGGCAAGAAGGAAATTAAACAAAGAAGATATTTTTATTGTAACGGATACATTGTTACATGAATTAGGCTATGAAGGATTTCATTTTAAAGCATTAGCTGATCAACTTGGTGTAGGGCGGAGTACGATCTATGAGACTACCGTAGCAAAGAAGATTTGATTACAGCTTACATGCTTCATATTATGGAAGCGTTTATTGAAGATCGTGATAAACTGGATCGGTCTGCGCGACCACTTGAGCAGATACGCGGGCTATTGAAGCTTTTTATGAAGCATGACCGCATCCTACTTGCAATCGAATTAACACCACACGTTCAAAAAAGTAGCAGCGATAACGTACAACAAATACTCAACCATCTATGGAAGCATCATTATATCGTGTTTGATCAAATAAAAGAGTTAGTTGTTGCAGGAATTAAATGTGGGGAAATTCGATCTGATCTACCTGTGAAACTAATTGAAGCGGCATTATTTCAGGCGATATCTTTAAATAAGGCTCGCAAGCAAGAAACAACCGAAGAATGGGCCAATGCTGTTTTTGACATGTTGTTTTCTGGAATACGAACATAAAAAAGGACTGTCTCAAAAGCCTTTAAATGATGAAGAGAGCCTCGAGAAGATTTTTAACTTCTTGAGGCTTTTTTGACTTTATGTCAAGATATTCGCTATTCGGCGGAAACTTATTTTCAGCACACAACTTTGTACAACTGCTATCTATGATCTTGGATAGGTTCACTATGCATTGGCTTTTTCACGACAGAAATATACTTGCCAACATTATTGGTGGTGGGGGTGAGGCAGGACCTTTTATCACCATACAATTGATAAATCGGCTTGTCCATCAAACGCCTTTTGATTCTTTAGTCCTGAAGAGAGAATAAGAGACAAGAAAATGAGTCTTTCTGATTATTTTGACTAAAAAAGTAGGAAAAAGTCTTCCTGTAACGAATTGTTTTGTAATGACAAATGAAAATTTGTTGTATCAATAATCCAAATAAGGAGGAACGTTTATGAAAAAGATAACCTTTAGTCTTTATGTGCTCGTACTTGCTTTTCTCTTATGTGGAACTCCAACATTTGCCCAGGTGGATTCAGCAAGCGAGGATTTTAAAGTAGTTGGTTACTATCCATCATGGGTTGCAGAGGAACGTGGTTATGAAGTGATGGATCTACCGGCAGAGCAAATGACACATGTTATGTATGCGTTTGCAAATGTATGTTGGGATGGTGTTCACGGAAACCTTGATCCAAGTGGTCCCAATCCCAAGGAGTGGGTTTGTGAGGATGAAAATGGACCTATTGATGTTCCTAATGGTTCAATCGTGCTTGGTGATCCGGAACAAGATGTGCATAAGCGTTATCCGGGGAATTCAGAAGGTGAGCAAATTAAAGGGAATATTAAACAACTTCAGCTTTTGAAGGAAGAAAATCCTCATTTAAAAACGGTGATCTCAGTTGGTGGATGGACATGGTCCAATCGTCTCTCTCTTGTTGCGGCAACAGAAGAAACTCGTGAAAACTTTGCTCAGTCGGCAGTCGATTTTGTTCGCTCTTATGGCTTTGACGGTGTTGACCTTGATTGGGAGTATCCGGTTAGTGGGGGCATGCCAGAAAATGAGCGCGACCCTTCCGATAAAGAAAATCATACATTGTTATTAGAAGCAACAAGAGCAGCGCTCGATGAGGCGGGAGAAGAGGATGGAAAAGAGTATCTCTTAACAATTGCTTCGTCCGCATCCCCAAGCTATCTACAAAACAATGAATTAGACAAACTAGCAGGGATTTTAGATGGATTCAAATAATGACTTATGATTTAAATGGAACGTGGCAAGCGCAAAACGGGCATAATGCACCGCTCTATTATGATGAAGAAGCAACTGTTCCGTGGGCGGACGTCTTAAATGTAGACGCGGCTGTGAATGGGCATTTGAATGCCGGTGTGCCTAAAGAGAAGTTGGTTGTCGGCATGCCCTTTTATGGATATGGATGGACTAATTGTGACACGGAAAACAATGGCGAGTATTCAACATGTACGGGTCCTGCTGATGTAGGAACATGGACAAACGCAACATTTGATTATCAAGATTTAAAAGATAATTATGTGAATCAAAACGGGTATACACGTTATTGGAATGATGCGGCAAAAGTACCGTTCTTATTTAATGAGAGTGACGGAACATTTATTACGTATGATGATCCCGAGTCCATTTCTCATAAAGCACAATATGTAAAGGAGAACGAGCTTGCCGGTGCAATGTTTTGGGAGGCAAGCAACAATAGAGATAGTGAGTTAGTTGGCGCTATTGCAAATGTGTTAAAAGGTGACAATCTTGTATGTAAAGCGGGAGCTTGGTCTTCTAACGCTGTGTATACAAAAGGAGATAGAGTTAAAGTAAACGATGTGGTTTATGAAGCGAATGGTGGACCAAAGGTGAGAATCCAGTGAATTCTGGAGAGTGGGGTGTGTGGAAGAAAGCAGCTAACTGTATAGAGGATGAGCCGGGTACCCCGAATTGGTCTGCGACTACGACTTATATGAAAGGGGATCAGGTTATTTATGGAGGTGTTTTATATGAAGCAAAATGGTGGACCGAAGGTGAGAATCCGAGTCATTCTGGCGAATGGGATGTATGGAAGAAAATAAAGAATTAAGAGAAGCTGGTTCCTGCAAAGGAACCAGCTCTTTTCATGATTAAAGCGCCCAACCGCCGTTGCGAAATACTGGTTCGCGGTTTCCGTCTTTATCAATTCCATCAATATTCATATCAGCAGACCCCATCATGAAATCGACGTGAGTGATGCTCTGATTTAAGCCATTCTTCTCAAGTTCTTCAGAGCTCATGTCTTTACCGCCTTCAATATTAAAGGCGTAGGCGCTACCAAGGCAAGGTGATTGGAAGCATTCTCATCAAATAACGTATTATAAAAAATGATATTTGTATCAGAGATAGGTGAACGATGTGGAACAAGAGCAACTTCCCCAATTGACCGAGCACCTTCGTCTGTATCAAGTAAACGTTTTAGCGTTTCCTCTCCTTGTTCAGCGCTAAAGTTAACAACTTTCCCATTTTCAAACGTTAATGTAAAGTTTGTAATAAGTGTACCACCATAGTTAAGTGGCTTTGTACTTGTTACTGTGCCGTTAACGCCATCTTTCTTAGCTGCAGAGAAGACTTCTTCTGTTGGCATATTCGCAACAAAGTCAGTGCCTGCTTTGCTAGTGCTACCGCCAGAAGCCCAAATATGTGTCTGAGGTAATTCGATTGTCAAGTCCGTTCCTTTTGCTGTGTAATGAAGAGCATAAAAATGTTTTTCGTTTAATAATGTCATTTTTTCATCTAATGTAGCTAAATGTTTTTTCCATGCTGCTACTGGATCTTTCTCGTTCATACGTGTCGCTGCAAAGATTGCTTCCCATAATTTCGAAACCGCTTCTTCTCCTGTGGCTTCTGGAAATACTTTTTCTGCCCAGCCAACCGATGGAACAGCAACGATGGACCAACTTACTTTATCTGATTGGATGTAACTACGGAATGTGCTGTTTGCAGCACCAGCCGTTTTATTAGCTGTAGCAACCCGCTCTGGATTTACATCTTTAAGTAAATCAGGGTTTCCTCCAGTGATGCTTAAGAAAGCAGCATTGTTTTCTGCTTCTTGAACGAGCGTATTTGCTTGCCATTCAGGATATTCAGAGAAGGCTTCTTCAGGAGCAAGTTTATATTTAAGTCTTGTTAATTCCTCATCAGCCCATTCAACTCGTACATGTTTTGCTCCTGCTTCATAGGCTTTTTTTGCGACCGCTCTTACAAAAGGAGCAGCAAATAGAGGGGTACGGACAAATAGTGTTTGCCCTGGTTGAATATTTACTCCAACACGGACTGCTAGGTCAGCATAGTTTTCAAGTTTTTCTTGGAAATTCACAAAGAACGCCTTCTTTCTGAAGATTTATGTAATAATACTCTTTTGTAGAATACATAACAATCCTTGCATTTGCAAACAAATCAGGTTAAAGAGATGGTACAATACAGGTTGGTTTAAAATAATGATAAAAGAAGAGGTTCGCGAACTCCCTCT
>BAXC01000092.1 GCA_001310375.1 Bacillus sp. JCM 19041
TTGATACGTGTTAATGATCCTCTAACTTTTGATTCATTATCACTCTACCAAACTGATTATCGATTAAATGAGTTGAACCAAATGACGTTTACGCTCGAAAATAAGGAAACGAACGAAACATTTGGAGAAATGACAATTAATTTAATTGATCCTGAAAAGCATTACGATTTAGGAGATGGCTATTCAGTTATTCTAGAAAATTATTATCCTAATTTCTATATGAATTCGAATAATGAACCATCTACTCTTAATCAAATACCTGATAATCCATATTTTATTTTTAATATGATTACACCAGAAACGCCTGAAGGAGAAACAAGTTTTGTTGGTATTCAGCAAAATCTAGAACCTTTGGGAGACAACGATTATAAAATGACATTTATTGATGTTGATTTAGTAAATGTAAGTATTTTAACGGTTCGTAAAGACCTTACAATGCCATTGTTAATCGCTGGAGGAACCATTTTTATTATTGGGCTTGTACAAGGATCATACTGGGCTCATCGACGTGTGTGGCTACAGAAAAGCGGGGAAGACGTGCTGATCGCAGCGCATACAAATCGAAATTGGATGTCATTTCAACGTGAAATTGAACAAAGTGTAAAGGATACAACTCTCACGCCTCCAACGGATCAAGAAGATGAGACTGATCAAGATACGAAGGGCGCTTAACGGCAAAGGGGGACATCATGGCCAATTTAAGTTTAAATTTATTGCTTTTAGCTTTTTTTGCGTATTTAACCGCGACAATCTTTTTTGTATTTTCATTATCGAAACAGCGAAAGGAATCGGTCCAAGTTCAGACTAATTCAAGTAAATGGGGCATTGGTTTTGTGCTTCTAGGTTTAGGGCTATCATTTGGCTATTTCTTCGCAAGATGGTCGGCTGCGGGACACGCTCCGGTCAGTAATATGTTTGAATACATGACTACGCTTGGAATTGCGATGGCTCTCGCATTTGCGATTATCTATTTTATATATCCAACTCGTGCCGATGTTATCGGATTGTTTACAATGCCAACAGTTATGTTATTAATTGTTTATGCATCAACATTCTCGACAGCAATTGCACCGCTCGTTCCGTCGTTGCAAATGCCGTTAATGTTAAAACTTCATATCATTACAACTGCAATCGGACAAGGGTTGCTTGCAATTGGTTTTGCTGCTGGATTGGCTTACTTAATTCGAACACTTGACTTAACACAAAAGAGTTGGAAGCCAAGGGTACTTGAAGTCATTATGTATGGACTTCTTTGCGTTGTTGCCCATGTGATCCTATCCCATGGGTTTTCGGCAGCAGGTTACGAAATTGAGTTTGATTATGTTAATGAAAACGGCGAACAATCTGAAGTGCCGATGACTTATAATTTACCACCAATTATTGGACCAAACGAATGGGTAAACCTTACCAAGGGTGCGATGGATCCAATTGTGTCGGTGCCGGGGAATATCGAAGCCGGAGATTTTAATACGCTTATTTGGTCATTCGCATTTGGTTTCATTTTGTATGGTTTGTTGCGCTTACTCTTACGTAAACGACTTTCTTTATTTATTCAACCACTTGTGAAAGGCTCAAGCCGCTTACGCTGGATGAATTTAGTTATCGTGCGATTGCGATTGGTTTCCCAGTATTTGCTCTGGAGGATTGATTTTTGCGATGATTTGGGCGCAAATTGCATGGTCTAGATTCTGGGGATGGGATCCTAAAGAAGTATGGGCATTAATCACGTTTTTATTTTATGCCGCTTATCTCCATTTGCGTTTGAACAAAGGGTGGCATGGTGAAAAATCAGCATGGCTCTGCGTGATTGGATTTGCAATTATTATGTTTAACCTTGTTTTTGTAAACTTAGTAATTGCTGGGCTTCACTCTTACGCTTCTTAGAATATGACGGAATTGTTACAGTGAAGCTGTGACAATTTCGTTTTTTTTGTTTTGGTCTTTGTGTATAATTGGCGACTAATTTTTAATACATGGTACACTACTATAGAAGGTAGTGATATTCTTTTAAACAAAAGAGTTTCACTTGATTAGGAGGGTGACAATGGATTATCAACCAAAGCTTTTAGTTGTAGATGATGAAGACCGTATTCGTCGTCTATTAAAAATGTATCTAGAGCGGGAAGATTATATCATTGAAGAGGCAAGTGATGGTGAAGGCGCGCTTGAACTTGCTTTATCAGAAGAATATGATTTGATTTTATTAGATGTAATGATGCCAGGTATGGATGGTATTGAAATGTGTCAGGAATTACGTAAAACAAAAGCTACGCCTGTTATGATGTTGACTGCGAAAGGAGAAGAAGCGAACAGAGTCCAAGGGTTTGAAGTAGGCTGATGATTATATTGTGAAGCCATTTAGTCCAAGAGAAGTTGTGTTACGTGTAAAAGCGTTATTGCGAAGAGCTTCTGCTACTAAGTTTTTGCAGACGGATACTCAAACAAAAGATGTGCTCGTATTTGGTCCTTTAACGATTGACAATGATGCTCATCGCGTTAGTGTGGATAATGAAGAAATTGGTTTAACACCAAAAGAATATGAATTACTGTTTTATTTAGCTCAATCTCCAGATAAAGTGTTTTCACGAGAACAGTTATTAAAAGACGTCTGGAATTATGAGTTTTTTGGAGATTTACGAACTGTTGATACACATATAAAACGATTGCGTGAGAAATTGAATCGCGTATCGCCAGAAGTTTCAGCGATCATATCCACTGTTTGGGGTGTTGGCTATAAATTTGAGGCGACGCGTGGCTAATGTTATGGCAAAGCGTAGTAGGGAAATTATGGTTAACGATCTTGCTTCTTGTAACAGTTGTGCTGACCGTATTAATGGTCATGCAGTTAAGATTTACCGAAGGCTCTAATTTGGAAGATGCTGAATCACGTTTAAATAGTTATGCGAACATGGCGATCTCGACATATGAGAGCCATGATGAACCAGAAGGTACATTTGATTACTTGCAAACGATAAGTAATGAATTTGGCATTAATATTATGATTATTGAAGATGGTGAACCAAGCTGGAGTGCTACAGGACAATTGACTGGAGAAGTAGAGGCGGACAAATTTCTGTCCTTGCTGCAAGATGAAGGCAAGTTGATCCGGTTCAACGGTACCCATTAGAAGGTAATCCAGAAGAACAATTGGACTTTATTATTGTTGGCGAACGTTTAAATAACGATCCGAACAGTGGCATTATCTTATATCAACCTTTATCTGCAGTTGAAGAAGCTTCAGCAGAAACGAGACGTTTGATTTATTTGTCTGCAGGAATTGCGTTGGTATTAACGACAGTCTTTGCTTTTTTTCTTTCGACGAGAATTACAGCTCCACTTAGAAAAATGAGACAAGCTGCATTGGAAGTTGCTCAAGGAAAGTTTCATACAAAAGTTCCGATATTAACTCAAGATGAGATTGGACAGCTAGCGATTGCATTCAACCGTATGAGGAGAGAACTTAACAGAAATATTTCCGAGTTAAACCAGGAAAAAGAACAACTTTCACGAATTTTGGTGAGTATGGCAGATGGAGTGCTGACACTAAATCGCCAAGGAAACGTTCTATTGACGAACCCGCAGGCAAAGCGTTTTCTTGATATGCTTTTTTATGAAGAAGGCAAAGAGCATGAGACGGAACTAGCAAAGCTACCACCTTCATTGCAACCTTTGTTTGAACGTGTTGTACAAACAGAAAAAGAAGAATTAAAAGAACAAACGGTGCAAGGTAGAAGCATGGCTGTTTTAATGGCACCACTATATGAGGAAAATCATATACGCGGTGCAGTGGCTGTTGTTCGTGATGTAACAGAGGAGCGACGTCATGACAAACTACGTAAAGATTTTATTGCAAATGTATCACATGAATTGAGAACCCCGATATCGATGCTTCAAGGATACAGTGAAGCGATGGTTGATGGTGTTACGTCAAGTGAAGAAGAGCGCAAAGAGGTTGCCCAAATTATTTATGATGAATCGCTACGTATGGGCAGACTTGTAAATGAACTGTTGGATTTAGCTCGAATGGAAGCAGGCTATGTTGACCTACACATGGAGCAGTTGATCTTGATTCTTATTTAGAACGAATTGTACGTAAGTTCTCAAGCTACGCCAAAGACGATGGTTTAACAATCGAGCTTGAACAACAACGTGATGGAGAAGTCGCTCATTTTGATGCGGATCGAATTGAACAAGTATTAACAAACTTGATTTCAAATGCGATTAGGTACACTGAACCTGGAGGGCATGTCCGTGTCTGTCATGCGATTGAAAATGGTCAGGATACCTTTACAGTAGTAGATACGGGAAGTGGAATCCCAGAGGAAGACCTACCATATGTGTTTGAACGTTTTTATAAAGCGGATAAGGCTCGTACACGTCAACGCGGAGGAACGGGGCTTGGATTAGCGATTGCCAAAAACATCATTGATGCTCATTCAGGAATAATGAGTGTCCAAAGTAAAGTTGAAGAAGGGACAACGTTCCGCTTTAGTTTACCGCGAAAGGGAAAAAGTCTTGGCGAAACCAATCGATAAATCTTGTTTCATACGGAACATTTTTATTACTAAGGAATGCTACGTCAATTAATAAAATAGTAGCTTGAACGGATGCACTCGTTGCTTAACAGGGGAAGTTGGTTAAAAACCAGCGCGGACCCACCACTGTAACCACGTTTACTTAGACGTGGGAGCCAGATTACCTGCCGTACTAAATGAGCACTCGTTCTCTTTCGCGGATTGGAGAAACAACTGTTTTCTGGAGGCTTAATGGCTTCTATTGGAAGCGCGCTTTCTTGTGAAAGTGCGCTTTTTTAATTTAAAAGAATGGTCTTTTAAATTTAAATTGCAGGGCAAGAAAAAAGGGGAAAAACGAAGGTGCGATTGACGAAGAATCATACTCATATTCCAACATATGTGGCTTATCTCTTATCTTGTATAAGTGTTTTAATCATTGTTGTTTTAGCTATCCGTTTTGGAAGTGTTAATATTCCGGTAAGTACAATTTTTTATGCGATTGTACAAGAAGGTTTAGGTTTGCCTATGGGGGTGGACATTCTACCCGCTCATGTCCAAATTGTTTTAAATGTCCGTCTTCCAAGAGTGTTGCTTACACTTTTTGTGGGAGCCTCACTCGCTATAGCAGGAGCGGCTTTTCAAGCTTGCTCAGAAACCCTTTAGCAGATCCATTTACACTTGGTGTGTCTTCTGGTTCTGCGTTAGGCGCAGTAACTGTGTTGTTTTTTCAGATTTCATTTATTGGCATATGGACATTGCCACTTGTTTCGATGGTGAGTGGTTTTTTAACACTACTAGCTGTCATTTTTTTTACACGATTGATTCAGCGAACACTATCAAATGAAACAGTTATTTTAACTGGAATTATTATGAGTGCTTTTTTAGGAGCTTGGCTTTCTCTCATTGTCGCTCTTTCCCAAGAAGAACTGCGACATGTGATCAATTGGCTTATGGGTAGTGTTGGGATGAGAGGTTGGCCCTATGTTGGTTTAATCATCCCATTTTTTATTAGTGGATTTATCCTGCTTTTCTTATGTAGACGCGAATTAAATGCGTTTATGTATGGAGAAGAGACTGCCCAATACCTTGGGGTGTCTGTACAGAAAAAGAAATATATAATTTTAGGAGCAGCGACAATTTTAACCGGAAGCGCTGTAGCTGTTTCTGGAACAATTGGGTTTGTTGGTTTAGTTGTTCCTCATATGGTACGAACGGTATGGGGACCAAATCACGGTTCGCTATTGCCGTTATCTGCTATTGTTGGGGGAGGTTTTTTAGTTCTTACGGATTTAATGGCTAGAACTGTAGCTGCGCCCATTGAATTGCCAATCGGTGTTGTGACTGCGCTTGTTGGCTCTCCGATTTTTGCATGGATGTTGTATCGTCAAAGCGCAATCAATAGAAGGGGAAATGATTGATGATTGATACAGAAGGTTTAATTGTTAAACGGGGGCGTAGAATAGTCCTTGACAATCTGTCTTTTCGTATTGAAAAAGGTCAAGTGTTAGGAATCTTGGGAGCAAATGGAAGTGGGAAAACAACTCTTTTGCAAGCAATATCTGGTTCTATGACATTGGAAGCAGGTACGATACGTATAGGTGGAGATAGATTAACGAAGCTATCTTATAAACAACGGGCCCGCAGATTGGCTGTACTTTCTCAGGAAAGCAGTGTTTCATTTCATTCTACTGTTGAAGAGGCAGTTATGCTCGGAAGGTATGCATATTGGAGCGGTCTTTTTTCAAGAGAAAGTCTAGAAGACAAACAAATCGTAAAAGAAGTGATGGAAGAAACGAATATTTCCCACTTAGCAAAACGTTCATTAATAGCATTAAGTGGAGGGGAAAAACAACGAGTTTGGCTTGCGCGGGCTTGGCGCAACAACCGGACTGCTTATTACTTGATGAACCAACAAATCATTTGGATTTAGCGCATCAAGTTGCATTAATGGATCATGTGAAAAAACTCGTCCAATTAAAACAGCTGACTGTTGTGTGTATTCTTCATGATGTAAATATAACAAGTCTTTATTGTGATACAGTTATGATGTTAAAGGATGGGAAGATCCAAAACCACGGTCCTACGCAAGAAGTGATGAATTCTGTACAATTAGAGAAATTGTATGGAACCCCTTTTACTAGTTGGCACGAACCAATTACGGGGTTTAAACAATTTTCAATTAGACCTACGATTACATAATGATAAGAGAAGGTGGGAAGGCAATGAAAATATATACTAAGGGTGGAGACAAAGGTCGAACCAGCCTAATAGGTAAACGGGTCGACAAAACGGATGCTAGAATTGAAGCGATAGGTGCAATTGATGAGTTAAATAGTTCTCTAGGCATGGCGGTTGCCTTGGTAACAAAAGAGGGGCTACACGACTTACAACAAGAATTACTCATTATCTCTCATCAGCTTTTTGATGTAGGAGCTGATTTGGCGAATAACACAATGGAAATGGAGATGAAAATGACTCCAGAACATACAAAAATGCTTGAGATTCGAATTGATCACTATACGAAATCTGTTGGACCTTTAAAACAATTTATTTTGCCTGGAGGTAGTGAATCAGCATGTGCTTTGCACCGCTGTCGCACGGATGCGCGAAGAGCAGAACGTAAAATGAGTGTGCTCGATGTATATGATGGTCCTTTAGGGCCTTACATCAATCGATTGTCCGATTATTTTTTTACTGTAGCTCGGTTAGCAAATGCTCAATTAGGCGTGAAAGATGTGCCGTATGAAGGAAGCTTCAAGATAATTAGTGAATAAAAACGTATCTCTCCTCATATAGATGGCAGGAATGAATGCCGAAGGGGGACGCTATGACTGAAATTGGTGATTTTATGCGCCGGATAAGCGTTGTGTTTTTGCTAGCCTGTGCGATTGGTATTTTGTTTTTTAGTGTAAAGCTAACTACACAAAGTGAGCAGATAAATAAAGCAGAGACCGTATTGGTTCAGGAATTGCCAGAGTTAACGATGGATGATTATTTTTAAACGAACCATTTAAAGAATCGCACCCCTGATTTTTGAGTCACTCAAAATCGGGGGTGCTTTTAGTATGGTCTATGTGGAACACAGAGGTTCCTTTTTATAAATCGATTACATTTGCTAGTGCAATCTCGTCGAAAGTCAGTAGTTCGTTAATCACATCTTGTTCTACATGTTTATCTACTTTTACCATCATGATTGCTTCACCGCCTGCAGATTTACGGCCAACTTGCATTGTTGCAATATTTACGTCATGTTTTGCGAGAAGCTGGCCCATTTTCCCAATTACCCCAGGTCGATCGTAATGTTGGATGTAAAGAATATGACCTTCTGCGACGATATCAACAGAAAAATCATTAACAGAGACAATTCGTGGTCCGTATTCATTAATATAAGTTGCTTTCATTTCCAATTGTCTACCTTCACCATAGACGATAGCTTGAATTAAATTTGAGTAACCATAGTTCCGCGTTAAGTGTTTTTCTCCAAAAATGATCCCTCGTTCTTTTGCAATAAGCGATGCGTTAACATCGTTCACTGCTGCATCTACTCGAGGTTGTAAAAATCCAGAGATTAAACTACGGGTTAGCACACTTGTATCCCGTTCTGTCACTGTTCCGCTATAAAACACTTCAATTTCTTGAACGGGGACTCGCATGAGTTGTGATAATACGGATCCCATTGTCCGCGAAAGATCATAATGCGGTTTAATTTTTTCATATACTTCTTTGGAGAGCGCAGGTAAGTTAATAGAATTTTTGGCAGGCTCTCCATTTAAAAACAGTAAAACCTCTTCAGAAACTTGGGCAGCAACATTTAATTGTGCTTCTTTTGTAGAAGCTGCAATATGAGGTGTTGCAACTACACGAGGATGATCTACTAGCTCACGGTCTGTCGCGGGCTCTTCACTAAAAACGTCTAGCGCTGCTCCGGCAACATGGCCGTTATTTAAGAAATGTTTTAATGCTTGTTCGTCAATGATCCCACCGCGTGCACAGTTGATTAAAAAGACGCCAGGTTTTGTCATTGGAATGGTTTCCATATTTAGGAGACCTTTTGTTTCTTTAGTAAGTGGTGTATGAACAGTAATAATGTCGGCTGTTGATAATACATGTTGGAGATCCCCTTGTTCAATCCCCAGTTTTTCAGCGCGTTCAGTTGTTAAAAAAGGATCGTAAACGAGTACACTCATTTCAAATGCTTGAGCACGTTTTGCGAGTTGAGTACCGATGCGTCCAAATCCAACAATTCCAAGCGTTTTTCCACGCAATTCTACACCTTGGTATAATTTACGGTCCCATTTTCCTTGCTTTACAGAAGCATTCGCTTGTGGAATGTTTCGGACAAGGGAGCTAATCATTGCGAATGTATGCTCCGCTGTTGAAATTGTGTTGCCATCAGGTGCATTTATTACGACAACGCCATGTTTAGTTGCTGCTTGTACATCTACATTGTCTACACCTACACCAGCTCGAGCAATAATTTTTAAGTTAGGCATTCTTTTCATTAAATCATCGTTTACAGTAGTAGCACTTCGAATAAGCAGTGCATCATATTTGTCTAGAGCGCCAGCCTCATTAATTGTTGCTTGCGTAACAGTCACGTTGGATGACTGAAGTAAAGGAAGAAGTCCTTCTTCGCTCATTGCATCAGCAACTAATATTTGATGAAGCTCCGTACTTGTTTTAACTGTTGTCATCTCTATTCCACTCCTAATTAAATAATAATAATACAAAAAGCCCCTCACAGCTGCAGAATTGCTGTGAGGGGCGGATTGTCCGCGGTGCCACCCTCATTTATACGATGATCTCGCATCTTGATTTATAACGGCAATTTACCGGATCGCATTTACTTTACATTTCAATGCGTCAGCTTAGAAGTGCTATCCAAGAAGGCCTCACTGGTTTTCACCATCCACCAGCTCTCTGTATCAGCCATAACCTTTTCATGTCTTCATCAAAGCAGATTTAATTGTATTGATTTGTAAGATAATTTATCATGATAAAAGAAGAAAGTCAATCCTTGAAAAATGATTGTTCGGATTTTATTCTTGTTATTTTGTATTTAAGTAAATCCGAAATTAAATTTCGTCAAAAACAGGGATTATTAGTAAGGTGGAACCCGATTTATTCGTATTTTAAAGGGTTCCCGTCAAATGGTTTCTCTGCACATTTTATTGAGTCGGTTGGGCATCCATCTTTGGCATCCAACATATCATCAATCAAAACATCTGGGATAGGCACCGAACCGGTGTTATCATCTAAAAAACAAACGCTAAACCCTCGTCATTATAATCATAAACATCCGGTGCAACGGCTCCACACGCGCCACATGCAATACAAGTGTCAATATCAACAATTGAGTAATAGTTTTTCATATTAATTAAGTCCCTGTCTAGCCAAAATATCATTTTAGAAAAAAGTGATTGTTCTTTAAAATGACGTATAAAAAAGTATCACTCCATTGTAGCCTTTACGTTGATAATTGACAATGGAAAAGGACAAATGTCATTCTTATTTGATACAATGAACATACAAATACAAGGGTGAAATGAGGGACGGAAGTGAAGTTGAAGTTGCTGATGCTTGCGTGTTTGCACTTTAATGGAGAGCGTTCAATGGCGGGCGCTTTCCATTTGCTTCAAGGGAAACGATCTGCGCAGACGATCCAAGATGCAGCCTTCTATGAAGCGCTGTCACTCTTTGGCATCATCCCGGATATGGAATACAGTGAGTTAGTAGGATTAGCGGAGAAGCTTGAGCAAACGAAATTAATAGAGTCAAAAGAGAATGTGCATCTATTGACGGAAAAGGGAAAAATGGTTTTGCGGAACTGGCTTAATAAAAATGACTATATTGAACAATTTAATGGGTGGAAATACGGGAGAATTGCTCCTCTTTTTTGGGAGAGGTTTACATTATTTATACAAACGCTCACACATATCGAGGAAGGGAAACGGTTTGTTCCGGTTACCGATAACCTTGCCGTTCAACGCTTTGTGAAACAGCACTTGCCAAAGACAAAAGAGGCAAGAGTTAATACCTGTCGCGAACTATATAGTCAATGTGTTCAATTGCTTTCTAATCAATCGTCGCTTCAACAAGAATTATTTGTCTGGCAGCTATCGAGACCAGGGAGAGTTGGTTCTACTAAAACACAATTAGCAAGTGAATTGGGCTTACCAATAGAAGAAGTATCCATTCGACATTCGAGTATGGTTCACGGACTCATTCATATGATTCAAGCAGATCCGTTAAATTACCCCTTATTAAAATTATTCACAGAAGTGGAGCATGCACTCGTTTACGGGACCGTATCAGCACAAAAAACAGCTCGTTTGTTAGGTCAGGTTAGTGATGTGAATGAGCTGGCTAAGTTTAGGAAGTTAAAAAAAGCAACCATAGAGGATCATTTGGTTGAATTAGCTTTATTTAATGAATCCTTTCAAATTAGTACGTATGTTGAACCACTAAAGCAAGCATTAATTGAACAAGTTAGTAACAAAGAACAAACCTTAAAGCTAAAAA
The DNA here is from genome assembly GCA_001310375.1 of Bacillus sp. JCM 19041. GTDB lineage: Bacteria > Bacillota > Bacilli > Bacillales > Bacillaceae_D > Shouchella. The sequence goes on from BAXC01000092.1 coordinate 11,037, forward strand.
AAATACATGAACGTCTAGAAAGACAGGCCAGTTACTTTGAAATACGGCTTGTTCTTGCACGAAAGGGTTGGAATACAAATGTTAGAAGATGAGCTTTATTCCTTGTTTGGGTTCCATTCTTTTAAACCGGGTCAAAAAGACATTATAGAGCAATTGATGGCAGGTAATGATGTATTGGCGATGTTGCCAACAGGTAGAGGGAAGTCCTTATGTTACCAGCTACCGGCTTTGTTATCTGAGGGGCTAACCATTGTTGTATCGCCATTATTGTCATTAATGGAAGATCAAGTACAACAATTGAAAAGCCAAGGAATAAAACGAGTGGCAACATTAAATAGCTTTACAAATAGAGAAGAAAGAAAATGGTTAATGAGTCATTTATCAAAAATCAAATTACTTTATACATCACCAGAAATGTTACAGTCAGCCGAATTAATCAATCAATTGAAAAGTATACACATTTCTTACTTCATTATTGATGAGGCACATTGCGTCTCTTATTGGGGACATGACTTTCGAGCGGATTATTTACGGTTAAAAGATGTGAGAAGAGATTTAAAAATGCCTCCATGTCTAGCCATTACAGCAACCGCTTCTCCTTCAGTAAGGCAAGACATGATTGATGAGCTAGCTCTGAAAGACCCCTTTTCGTATATCGAAAGTGTAAATAGAGAAAACATTCTACTCGGGGTAGAAGAAGTGAATTCACAAGCAGAGAAAATAAGCAGGCTAGTTGAATATATCCAATTATATGATTCGCCTGCGTTGGTTTATGTTCAGACGAGAGCGCAAGCGGAATATTACAGCAACAAGTTGAAATTAAAGTCTACTATGCGTGTTAGTTTTATCATGGAGGAATGGAAAACGCAGAGAGAATGCTCATTCAGCAACAATTTATGCAAGGTCAATTAGATGTAGTTTGCGCAACAAGTGCATTTGGAATGGGGCTCAATAAAGAAAATATCCGCTATGTGATTCATTTGCATTGTCCCCTTGATATTGCTTCTTATGTACAGGAAATTGGTCGAGCTGGACGAGACGGAAAACCTAGTTTTGCTATGTTACTTACAGCTCCTGAAGATAAATATCATGCAGTACAATTAGTGGAAAGAAGTAAACTGTCTGAATTAGACTGGGAATGGGCGCTTGGAACACTTCAAGTTGGACAACCTTTTAAAAGCGAGTCATTTGAATCCATAATAGAAACAATAAATGCTGATCAAGCACGAACTGCAATCTTTTTATTGGAACAGTGGGGTGTGATTAAGAATGGGATTGTTCAATCCTTCGCGATTACAGAAGTTGCAAATAAGTTAAAAAATCATTTTGCTGCAATTGTAAAACTGCAAAAAAAACGGTTAGAATCTGCCATCACTTACTCCTATGGAACTGAAGAGTGTAAAAGGGCACAGTTATTACGTTATTTCAACGAGGAGCCAATCATGCAAAAACCATGTTGTAATGTATGTGGATTAAATTTGAGCTTCTTTCAAAAGGATAAGCTAAGGAAGAAAGAGAATGAAACGCTTAATGCAAAAGAGGAATTGAAGCGGATCTTCGGAATTGAAGGGTTAAGCGGGTATGAGTGTTGATCGTGATGTATTAAATGGAATGACCAATAAAGATTTGTATATTAGCATGTATTTGTCACAAATTCTTATGTTTGTCATCGGTGCAATCTGCGCATTTGTTTTAGGTGACGGGTTTAGAAATATGCTGACGGATCTACCACTAGATTGGTATAATGGCTTATGGCAAGGAAGCGTTTTTGCTTTATTCGCATTAGGAGTCAATGCGCTAGTGTATATGCTTTTTTCAAAGAAGTCACTTGATGACGGTGGGTTAAACGAACGCGTTTTTGCGCAAATGAGTCCACTCCATATTCTATTTTTTTGTGCAGTGGTTGCATTCTGTGAAGAATGGCTATTTCGTGCAGTTTTACAACAGTTCTTTGGTCTACCAATTGCAAGTGTGTTGTTTGCTTTTGTTCACTTCCGATATGTAAAAAAACCTGTTTTATTTACTTACGTACTTATATTAAGTATTTCATTAGGCTTATTTTTGAGGAAACGGGTAATTTTGCTGCCGTAGTAGGGGCCCATTTTTTATAAACGCGGTTTTGGGCTTTATTCTCAGATATAAGAAGGCAAAGTGATTAGGAGGCATGAAAATGAATGAGCCAACTTTGAGCAGGGTGAAGCAAAATGAAGCGATTAAAGAAGAGCTACCTGCACGAGCTAATCATCATAAAAATAAACGAACAAAAAAGAAACGGATTCAGATGGTCACATTGCCTCAAGTGCTCTTTTCATTGTTTTTTATGTTAGTGATTTTCGTGCTATTATTAGCATTTGTATTTATGTTCTAAACGGGTCGTCCATGCATACGTTTCTAATTATAGGAGGGTCGTGAATGGGCGGTCAATCATCAATTGAAGAAATGAAGAAGGAATTAATAACAAGAAAACAAGGATGGGAAAACGTAGAACGAAAGAAACTATTTTATGGCTGGTCTGCGCTAGGTGCGTCTTGTATGCTTGTATTTTTATTAAGCCAAACAGTTGATGCAAGGTCTTTGCCACACGAAGAGCTTCTTGCTTCTCCAATACGTATCTTATTACTGTTGGTTTTAGCCATATGTGTTTTAAGGTTGATTGCATTAACAAAAAAAGCAACCAAAAAAGAAAAAGAATTTGAAAGTCTGCGTTATGAATTTATTGACCGAGATGGCGATCTTTGGACAAATTCACGTTCTCTTCAAGAAAAAGAGGCTTTTTTAAAAGAAATGAATGATCATTATGGAATTAATTTATATTATTTTCATTAAGTAAAGAAACGCATCGGCTGATGCGTTTCTCTTTTAATAGATAAAACGATTAATTGATTGGTAAAAGAGGCATTGCATGTGCTTGAGTTGGCGTTTGAACTAATTGCCATACATCGGCTCGGCCAGGTGTTTCTCCTCTAGTCCACCATTTCGCTTGATAAACATTGCCATTATATGTTACCCGATCTCCACCAATATAGGCGGTGCCAGCATTCCATGCAGGATATTCTGGTGTCCCTGGATTAGGCTCTGAAGGTGGGTTTGAGCCGCCGGAAAATTGGACGTCAATTACTTGGTAAAAGGCATTGGCTGTGTCTGCAACATCCCAAACACCTAAGATAACATGGTAGCCAGTTCGTTGCGGAACGGTAAGCTGATGGCTTACCTTTTGACCTGGCCGAGCCCCTCCGTCATGGCGCTCGTAAAATGGTACTAATTCAAATTGATCACGAGTTAGAGGTTGATTCGGATTCCAGTTTGGTTTTGTAATGTAGTAATGCCACTTTGCTGTTGAGTGCATAGCAGTCAAATGCCAAGTGAATGTTTGTTGCCCACTACTCATATTAACTTTAGACCAACGAGTTGAGGATTGTTCATCTAATTTTGGAAACACTCCCCCAGCAGAGGCGATTTTTCCGTCAGGGATGCTTGCGCCTGGAAATCCTTTTGGCGCCTCTAGGCTCTGCGGCTCATAAACAACAGCTCCGCAATCTTGATTAATGCCCTCTTTACAAAGTAGCGCACGAGATTTCGGTGCTTCAATGTAGCCATGAGCTTCTGCGACACCGCTTCCAGCAAATAAAAAGAAAATTGCCGCCATTGCTAAAACACCTAGATACTTGATGGACAACAGATTCTTGCGATTTATTCGCAATTCAATTCCTCCTTTTTGGCGCAATATGTGCTTGCGCTTACTTTAATTGTATCAGGGTTGTTATAAATTTGAATTGGGAAAGTGATGACGAATTATCGCGCTTGTAACTACAATTAACATGGCGATTCTTCAGAAAAATTGAAGAATTTTAACAATGGGGGCTGTAAACACTGGATTAGTACTTGGGAAATCGAGGAAAATAATGAAGTACATAAACAAAAACAGCCTGTGCAACGATCTCTTGCACAGGTTGTTTCTACCAAGAAAGCAGTCATCACTTCACTTATGGTTGTTTTTATCAAATGTTTTTGTATTTTCTGTCCGTAATGTAGTGAGGTGTTCACGCAATAATTGCTCTTCTTTTAAGGTTAAATCAGTCTCATAGAAAAAAAGAGGGTTTTTTTGACTTGTACGTCCAAATAGATAATCTGTAGAAACCTGAAATACATCGGCAATACGATTAAGTGTATCTGTATCAGGGGTTCGCTTTCCTTTTTCGTAGCCTGAAACCGATACTTTTGTTACATTAAGTAAATCTCCTAATTGTTCTTGGGTTAAATTCCGTTCGATCTCAACGCCTTTAACCGTTCTGGAACAATGGCCACAGTGACCACCCTTTCTACATCTTCATATGACTATTATAAGTTAACAATGAGCTAACGTAAATTCGATTAACTAAATAGGAACTATTTTTGTTTACAGCGTACTCTGTCATTAGTATAATCTAGTTAACCGTTAGTTAATAATCCAGTGAGGTGAGCATATGCAACGAACAAAACTAAAAAAAGTCCGTTTGGAAAATCATATGACTCTTGAAGAAGTAGCAAAACTGATCCATGTAAGTACCCCATTTTATTGGCAAGTTGAAAATGGGAAACGAGGGCTCTCGTATGAGCTTGCTGTACGGATAGCGAAGGTTTTTTCGTTGAAACCAGACGACTTATTTTTTGATGAAGTGTTACCAAAAGAGGATTGACTACTTAATAGATAGATGCAAGTGATATTTAAATTGCTTAGGTGACAAGCCTAAGCGTTTTTTTATTTAGAGGAACAATCGATAACTTATACGGAATAAGGCATTATTTCTAAACTTTTTCTAAAGAAAGTGATTTTTTTATAGGAATATTTGGATAATCGATTTATAATCGAATAGTTACTGGAAAAAATTGACCAAAAAGAAGGGTTCATTTTTTTCATTATAATTAGCTTGGAGGCATAAGAATGAAGGAAGAGATTGCACGAAAAATCCACTTGTTACGTAAGAGTGCTTCTATGACTCAAGCAGAACTATCAAAGGGGATTTGCACACAAGCCCAGATTAGTAATATTGAAAAGGGGAATCTGAACCTTCAAGTGTGACGCTTTTTCAAATTGCTCAAAAATTAAAAGTTGATATGAATTATTTTTTTGAACGAAAAGATAATGATACAAGGAGAGTCTCGGCATTAAAGGCATTATTTGTTCGCTAAAACAGAAACGAGATTATCGAAAAATTTGTTTAATTATTCAACGAAAACAAAATCGATTGTTGTTCGTATCGCTTGACGATGAGCAATTTCTCCTCTGGCATGATGCATTATGCGTGTATCATTTGGAGAATAACGCGCAAGCTGCATTAGAATTAGTGCAAAGCGCATTAGAATATGGGGTTATTAGTAAAAAAGGTTATACAGGTAGAGAAATTGAAATGTTAGATAGCATGGCCACTTTTTATTGTCATTTAAAGCGATATGATGAAGCTTACCGTGTATATTTGCGAATGCTCGAATTATTTAATCATCACACAGATGTACGAGAAGCGCATGTGATAGAGCTACGCATCTTATTTGGATTAGCTAGCTGTGCACATAAAATTGGACTTGCTCGTGAGTCACTAGTATATAGCAGTCAAGGTGAAGAGGTGTGTATTAGAAATAAAACATTGTATAAATTAGGTTCATTGCTCCTTCAAAAAGGTCGGTGCTTATTAGAATTGGGGAAAAGAGAATTAGGCTTAGATTATTTGTATAAATCAAAAGCCATTTTTGCGATTGAGAAGCAAAATAATCAAGTGGAAACCGTTGAATGGGCTATTCAGGCAGCAAAATAATACAACTTATATAAGCTGGTAGCCAAGCCTTTGAAACTGAAAGCGCTTATGCTATACTAGAGTTGTATACACATTATATAAGGCATAATATCAAGGAGTGAACGAAAATGAGCGGTTCAGAACTAATCGCTATTCTCGGAATTGGATTAACAGCGGTAGTGCTTGCTGTCTTAATGGCATTAATGCTTTTAAAAATGTCCCAGAATTCAGATTGAGTTGCATAATTGACTGCCGGTATTCCGTATGGGATACCTTTTTTGTACATAAGACGAGGAGGGGAATAACATCTTACAGAGGAAATTATTTGAAAAGTTGGATTCTCTTTATCCAGAAATGGTCGAATTGCGTAGACAATTCCATGCCGAACCAGAATTGGCTTATGAGGAAGTGATTACGCCGAAAAAAATTGCCTTTACTTAAAGGATTTAGGATTAGAAGTCCGTGAAGGAGTTGGCGGTAGAGGTGTCGTAGCAACATTGAAAGGTGCAATTCCCGGGAAAACAGTTGCTTTGCGTGCTGATTTTGATGCATTGCCTATTCAAGAAGAAACAGGATTGCCGTTTGCATCAAAAATTCCTGGTCGTATGCATGCATGCGGGCATGATGGGCATACTGCAACATTATTAGTATTAGCTAAAGCGCTCACTAGTTTAAAGGGTGATTTAGCAGGCAATATTGTCTTTATTCATCAATTTGCTGAGGAGTTGGCCCCTGGTGGAGCTATTGCAATGATTGAAGACGGGGCGCTTGAAGGCGTTGATGTTATTTATGGAACACATTTATGGAGCCCTTTACCAGTTGGAGACATTGGCTATTCGCGTGGACGTCTGATGGCTGCAGCGGACCGATTTGTTATTGATATTCAAGGCAGAGGTGGTCATGGTGCCATGCCTCACGAGACTGTTGATGCAGTTGTGTTGGTTCGAATATATCGTTAATGTTGCAACAGCTTGTGAGTAGAAACGCAAATCCCATGGAACCAGCAGTTGTTACAATTGCTTCGTTTCATGCTGGAGGAGCATTTAATGTTATTAGTGATACAGCAAGGCTAGAAGGGACTGTTCGTACGTTTAACGAAACAGTTCAAAACCAATTAATTAAAAGGATGGAAGAAACAGTAAAAGGCGTTTGTGAAGCTAGTGGGGCTGATTATTCGTTTGAATATATTAAAGGCTACCCTGCCGTTATTAACCATCCAGAAGAAACCGAGGCGTTGATGAAGGCAGCAGCAACTTTTCACCCAGAAGATAACATGTACGAGACAGAGCCCGTCATGGGAGGAGAAGATTTCTCTTACTATTTACAACATGTACCTGGCGCTTTCTTTTTTACAGGTGCTGGAAATGAACAAAAAGGG
>BAXC01000093.1 GCA_001310375.1 Bacillus sp. JCM 19041
AAATAGAAGCTTATGTAGAAGATGTAACAGAAAAAAACATAAAAAAGTTCATGCAAGATGTCGATGTTGTTTTAGATGGGACCGACAATTTTCAAACAAGGTTCTTATTAAATGATGCAAGTTATAAGTATGGTGTTCCCTTTAGTTACGGTGGTGCAGTTAGCGCAAGGGGAATGAGCGCATTTTTAGAACCTGGTAAAACCCCTTGTCTTCGTTGTTTTATTCAAAGCGGCGCTTCCCCAGGGGAAACATGTGATACGGTTGGTGTCATTTCTCCAGTCGTTGATATTGTTGCTTCTTTGCAAGCGGTAGAAGCGATAAAATATCTAGTTGAGAGCGGCAAAAACCGGCGTTCACTCACTTCCTTTGATGTTTGGACAAATTATAGTCATTCACTAGCGTTTCAACAACCAAAGGAAGATTGTCCAACCTGTCAGCTTCAGCAATTTCCAGCGCTTGAAGCTCAAAGTGATGCAGAAACAACTTTATGTGGTCGAAACACAATTCAAATAGCTCGACGTGAACCAATGGATTTATCACAATGGGCAATAAAACTAGAACGTAGTGCTCAAATAAAAACCACACCTTTTTTATTGCGAGCTACTCTTACTGAAGGAGAAACGTTAGTCTTGTTTCCTGATGGGCGGGTCTTGGTTCAGGGAACTGAAGATCTCGTTCGGGCAAAATCGCTTTATAGTAAATATATTGGTAATTAAAGGAGGGGACCTTGTGGTCTCTTTTTTTCTTGACGAAATCGAAAAACAACGATAAGCTAACGGAATCAATAAAACTATTTCACGTCGACGCGTTAAAGTGAGACGAAAAGGATTCGATCTTAATGAAAAAAAATTCATCCATTAATGGCTTTGCTTTATTTTATTGTTTTTATTCTAATTATGGTAGGCGGGATGTTCATCATCCAGGCTCCTCCACACATGTTAATCTTAATTGCGTTAACGACAACAATTATTTGGGGCCGTTTTTTGGGAATTGCTTATAGTGACATGGAAACGGCAGCAATAAATGGCGTTCGTGCGGGTGTTCAGCCGATATTAATCTTACTGTTAGTGGGTGTTGTTATTGCTGTATGGATGATGAGTGGGACTGTGCCTACGCTATTGTTTTATGGCGTTCAGCTCCTATCGCCAGAATGGTTTGCAATTAGTGCACTAACGGTTTGTATAGTTGTATCAACCTTTACCGGCAGCTCATTTACAACAATAGGAACAGTGGGAGTTGCTCTTATGGGGATTGGTGTTGCCCTTCAAGTGCCAGCGCCATTAGTTGCAGGAGCGATTGTATCTGGTGCCTGTTTTGGTGATAAAATGTCGCCACTCTCTGACACAACGAACTTCGCTCCTGCAGTTGCAGGTGTGAACTTGTTTACTCATATAAGGCATTTGATGTGGACAACAATACCGGCCCTCGCATTAACCTATGTTTTATTTCTATTTATTGGTGGTGGGGAGCTAGTGGTAATTCAGATATTCCTGCTGTATTAAGTGCGCTTGAATCAAGTTTTGTCATAAGTTGGCTCGCTCTAACTCCTCCTGTAATTGTCGTTGTACTTGTTATGCTGCGTTTTCCGGTTCTTCCTGTTTTAGTAGCGGGAATAGTCGCGGGTATTTTCGTTAGTTTTTTTGTGCAAGGACAACAATCGCTTAGTACGATTTTTAATGCTTTGCAGTCTGGTTTAGATTTATCAACTGGAAGTGAATTGGTTGATGGAATTGTTCAATCTGGAGGATTAGAGTCAATGATGTTTGCTGTTTCACTTATTATTTTCGCACTAGCCTTGGGAGGAGTTGTGCAAAAAATAGGCGTGATTGAAGCTCTTTTTGCCAATGCTGAACGATTTTTACTCAAAAGAGGCCATCTAATAGCGTCTACCGCAGCTGCTTCAATTGGAGTAAATGCAACAACTGGTGAACAGTACTTATCGATCTTGTTGCCGGGACAATTTTTTAAGCAACATTATAAAAAAGCGGGAGAGCCAATGCAGAATTTATCGCGAACGCTTGAAGATGCAGGGACTTTAGTAAATCCGTTAATTCCATGGGGGGTAAGTGGTGCATTCTTTGCGGAGAGTTTAGGTGTTTCTGTAGTTGATTATGCGCCGTATGCTTTTTTTCTCTTTTTGTCGCCCATCCTAACGATCGTATTCGGTTATGTTGGGATTGGTGTTGTTTCTTTGGATAAAAAGAACCACAACTCGGTATAGTAAGAGTGGAGGTGGTCATATGCGCCAAACTATCGCCATTTTATTAATGGCACTAATGGCTGGATGTATGTTTAAATACCGTTACAGGATTGTTAATCTTATTTTAAGGCAACCGTTGCTTCGAAGAATGGCGATCGTAACAGTGCTGCGTTTGCCATTTATTCGCAGACGAATAATGGGTACGCTTTTTTCATTTCCAGACGCATCACAAACGAATAACATAGATAAACACAAGCTCTGACGATTGTCAGGGCTTCTAAGTGTTTTACGTTTCATTTACCTCTAATCTTGCTATAATAAGTTGACAGAGAGGAGAGAAGTTTATTGGATTCTTCTGTGCACCGATACTTTTTTTGGAAAATGGTTGAACATTACGCCATTACGAAACAATTTCGAGTCCTTTCGCTACAAGCAACCCAAGCATGGTTTGAAGATGATGAAGCGAAGCCTAGGAGAGTTATTAGGCTCGTTCAAACAGAGGTGGATTGGGCAAACCGATTAAAACGTGATATGACTCATGCTAAGCAGCAATTTGACGCGATTTACAAACAATTAGGCGTTTGGGAGTTGCAGGGAGACAATATTTATGTGATGAGTTATCCTCCGGTTGATTCGTGGGAAGAAGCAATGGAACCTTTTCAAGTCAGGAAAAAAGGAACTGTTACGAATATCGCTCTTCATACCGACGCGGCTACATACAATCAAATTGCAAATGATCGTCTTTCCAATGACAACATTCCGCCTTTCGTCGCTATAAGTGACGAAGGTCACATGGAACGAGAAATTGAATCAATCCGCACAAAAGTCCAGAAAATGAATGCTGGTAGGCAAAAACAGGACGAAAAAACATTGTTTTTTGGAAAGCCCAGAATGATTTATGCCATTCTTATTGCCATTATCGCGATGTTTTTAGTACTTGAGTTAAATGGTGGGAGTACAAATATTCAAATATTAATTGATTATGGGGCAAAATATAACCCCTTATGATAGAAGGAGAGTGGTGGAGACTCGTCACTTCAATGTTCTTGCACATAGGGATGCTCCATTTGCTCTTTAATGGCATGGCGCTTTATTTTCTTGGTAGTGCGGTTGAACAATTATTTGGTTCATTTCGTTTTCTAATGATTTACTTTTTGGCTGGAATCTTTGGCTCAATTGTCAGCTTTGCCTTTAATGACTCGGTGTCTGCTGGGGCATCAGGTGCGTTATTTGGTTGTTTTGGAGCATTGCTATACTTTGGTCTTAAACAGCCAAATTTGTTTTTTAGAACGCTTGGACGGAATATTTTTTTCTTATTACTTTTTAACTTAGTACTTGGTTTTATTGTTCCTGGAATTGACAATGGAGCTCATATAGGTGGATTAATTGGTGGTTTTCTGACGGCTGTCCTCGTGCGCATGCCTAAGGAAAAAAAGAAAACGAGTGGAATATGGTCGTTGCTATCTTTACTTGGACTAGTAATTGCATCAGTCAGTTTACTTTATTTTGGACAGCAGCAAGGCTCATCATCAGCAGAGTTGGCTGCGATTGAGGCTAATCGTTTATTTGAAAATGATCAAATAGAAGAAGCTAGACCTATTATTAGAGATGGTTTGGAAGAGAATGAAGAACAGCCAGAGTTACTCTTTTTACAAGCCTATCTTGATATACAAGATGGGAATTTAGTAGACGCACAAGACCGGCTAGAGACCGCAACTTCTGTAAGACCACAATTCTTTGAAGCGTGGCATAATTTAGCTCTTATTTACGCTGAGAATGGGGCCAATGATCAAGCACTTGAGGCAATTAATAAGGCGATTGAGCATGCAGAGGAACTGAATGTTCCAGACTTAGAGCCGTATTATGATGTGAGGGATCAAATTGAAGAACAACAAGAATAGCCGGTGCGGTTGCACCGGCTGAGGTTGTCGACAAAGTCGATAACCGACCCATACTGAAAAGAAAACGCTTGTCAGACTAGGAGCGAAGACGAGGGAAGATGTGAATAGAACGTGGGTTCATGAGCATATGACTGAGGCGAGCGACGACGTATGCGAGCGTTTGTCTTTAGTCTGAGCCGGTGCGGTTGCACCGGCTATTCTTATCTACATATATTTTTGCTTCTTGTGCATTCTATGATAGACAAGGGGTGTGATGGCGGTGACTGGTGGCAATGAGCATATTATATCATCTTATAAGAGCGCCTTTAATTACTTAAACAAAGAGCTGGCAGTTGATGAGAACTTTGATATCATCTGTTTAGAAATGGAGCATGCCAACCGAAAAATGGCGCTTTTTTTAGTGGATGGATTCGGTAAAGATGTAGCTTTAACCCAAATACAACGAGAATTATCACATACAACAGAAGAAGAATTAAATCACGAGTACGACGCTTTAATGCAAAGCAGGATTCCTTATGCTGAAGTGGAAAGCGAAAAAGATTTAAATAAAGTGGTTGATCAAGTCCTGTCTGGTCCTGCAGCTTTACTTGTGGAAGGACTCGATTACTGTATATTAATTGATACGAGAGAGTATCCAGTTAGAGGTCCTGAAGAACCAGATACAGAAAAGGTTGTTCGTGGAGCAAGGGATGGTTTAGTCGAAACATTAGTGATGAGTGCGGCATTAATTCGTAGGCGTGTGAGAGACAGAACATTGCGTGTTGAGTTCATGCAAACAGGACGTAGGTCAAAAACAGATATGGCCCTCGTTTATATTGCTGATATTGCAGATCCTGATTATGTTGAACAAATGAGAGATTCATTAAAAGCAATTGATACTGATGGTTTACCGATGGCTGATAAAACAATTGAAGAATTTGTCTTCAAGGAAAGCAATAATCCCTATCCTCTTGTACGATACACAGAGCGTCCAGACGTATGTGCAACCCATTTGTTTGAAGGGCATGTCCTGCTATTAGTTGACGCTCACCGAGTGCAATGATTACGCCTATTACGTTCTGGAATCTGCTTCAACATGCAGAAGAATACAGACAAAAACCGGTTATCGGTGCGATGTTGCGTCTAGTTCGTTTTGCAGCAGTATTTGTCTCGTTATTTCTATTGCCTTTATGGTATTTATTCGCAACGCAAATTGATTTATTGCCGGAAGCTTTTTCATTTATAGGCACTCAAGAAGATGGGACTATTCCTTTGTTTGTGCAATTCATTATTGCAGAAGCAGGAATAGAAATGTTGCGCATGGCTTCCATTCATACGCCTAACGCTGTCGCAGAAGCGCTTGGTCTGGTGGCCGCTCTCTTAATAGGCGATATCGCTATAGAAGTGGGAATGTTTTCTCCAGAAGTGATCTTATATTTAGCGATTGCAGCAGTAGGGACTTTTGCGACACCTAGTTATGAACTGTCACTTGCAAATCGATTTATGCGAATCGTTTTTCTAATTGCAACTGCAGCGTTTGGTGTTGTCGGTTTTGTTGTGTCAACGACAGTATGGCTTATTTTACTTGTACGTTTAAAGGGATTACAAGTTCCATATCTGTGGCCATTTATCCCATTTAATATAAAAGCACTTCGAGATGTGTTTTTACGTATCTCTATGCCGTTAAAAAATCGCAGACCTGCTATTATCCATCCGCAAGATCCGGATAGGTAGCAGGTCTGCCTTTTTAATATGCGCTTATGTCTCGATCATGCATTTCATCTTTTACAAAAGGGTCGGCAACGTTCACAGCTTGCTCTTTATTAGCAAGGACCAGACCAAACGGTGTTTCTCCAGTTGGGGAAACGATCGTGTATGTGATCTGATTGACATTTGCAAGTCGAATGTAATCCGCATAAGCTTGGTAACCCAACTCTGCGTTTACATAAAGATGAAGGTTTTGTTTTGTTTTCATAACCTGTTCGACCTCTTGATAAATACCTTGGGAACTAACTTGCTTTCTTGTTAATGCTATATGCACTCGTTCGAGAATTGTTGTTAAAAAAAGACGGCGCTCTCCCGGCTTTGTCTCTAACGCACCGTAAATTGCTCGATCAATGACTTCATTTACATCTCTAGCCATGGTGTTCACTCCTTTTCCTTCTTTCTATCATGTCAAACGTGTCCTTAATTTTCAAATGAAAACATAGGCTAAACTAGTACAATTTTGAGACAGGAGATGATTGGATGGGATTTTTGTTTATCATAGTCTTATTTGTCCTTTCATTAGGTGTTACGATTGGTGGGATTGCGGCAGCAATGAGATTGGTACCGCCGATTCTCATGCTAGTGACTATGGGCTGTTGTTTTTTATTCTTCTCATATGCCGGAATGTTTATCGCGTTGATTGGACCTAGCTGGCTTGGATTTCGTTTTTTAGATATTATCATCGCGATTTGCTCTTTTCTATTTATTATTGCGACCGTTCGTTCGTATCACCCAGCATTCGGCTATCGGCTTTTTATAAAACCATACGGAATTATTCTTGCCTCCCTCTTTTTTCTAATGGGCGTTCAGTGGGGGATGCTTGGATTAGGAACTTTCTTTACACTAAGTATGGCTATTTTATTTGTAGGGGCAGTATTTTTTGGGATATTGCTGTATAATTCTATTTTGCTATGGGTGAAAAACATGTATGTGGCTGCTTTTCTCCCACTCGTGTCATTTCTTTTTATTGCAGTCATTAAACTGTTATAATAAGCTTGAGGTGAACTGATGAAAACGCTTTTTGACATTCAACAATTGCTGAAACGGTATGGCGCTTTCATATATACGAGAGATAGAGCAACGGATCTCCAACTCATGCAAGGAGAAATAAAGGAACTGCATCAGTATGGGATGATTGGTCGTGAGGAGTACTTGCAAGCGTTACTCATTATTAGGCAAGAACTTGAGAAGTCGAGTTAATGGGGGAGAAGGGAATATGAAACAAGAAGTATATGCGGGCATTGATATTGGTGGAACTTCTGTTAAGTTAGCATTTCTAACAGAAGAAGGGGAACTGATCAGTAAATGGGAGATCCCCACGGATGCAAGTGAAAATGGAGTTCGTATCGTTTCAGATATCGCGAATAGTCTTTCAGAAAAGCTACCTGAAAACAGTGTTTTGTTAGGAGCTGGTGTGGGAGCCCCAGGTTTTATTGAAATGGAAACAGGATTTATTTACCATGCAGTTAACATTGGGTGGCGAGATTATCCGCTAAAAGACGAATTAGAAAATGCATTAGGCGTCGTTGTCCGTATTGATAATGATGCGAATTTAGCTGCACTAGGTGAAAAATGGAAGGGTGCAGGGGACGGGACAGAAGAAGAATTGTTTGTTACGCTAGGAACAGGAGTTGGTGGCGGTATTATTACACGTGGTCAAATCCTTCATGGTGAAAATGGAATGGGTGGTGAAATTGGTCATATTACATCCATTCGTGAAGGAGGGGCATTGTGCAACTGCGGAAAAACTGGTTGTTTGGAAACAGTATCGTCAGCAACTGGAATGGTTAGGTTAGCGCAAGAAGCAATGAAAAGAGAGCCTTCGAGCTTGCTTCATCAAGTAGGGTCACAAGCATTAACAACAAAGGATATTTTTGAAGCTGCGATGCAAGGGGATGCAATCGCTACTAATGTTGTGGTTGAAGCGACGGAACATTTAGGTTTTGTAGTAGCGAACTTAGCGAATGCCTTAAATCCAGCAAAGATTGTTATTGGTGGTGGCGTTTCAAAGGCAGGCAACCAATTGCTTGAGCCGTTGCGGCGCGTATTTAATCAGTATGCGTTGCCTAGAGTTGCAGAAGGCGCAGAAATTAAACAAGCATCTCTAGGAAATGATGCAGGCATATATGGTGCGGTTTGGTTAGCGATTAAGGCTCGTGAACAAAGCGAATAATTGAGGTAATTGAAAGAGACTAAAAGGAGTCAACATAAGATGACGGAGTACCGCGTTGAAAGAGATTTATTAGGAGAAAAACAAGTACCAAAGGATGCGTATTATGGCATTCAATCATTACGAGCAAAAGACAATTTTCCAATTACAGGTTATCCTCCACATCCTGAATTAATTCGGGCATTTGGGTATGTGAAAAAAGCGGCAGCACTTGCTAATAAAGATGTTGGTGTACTGCGCCCACATATTGCGGATGCAATTGTAGAAGCAAGTAATGATGTGATCGCCGGTCGGTTGAATGAACATTTTATTGTTGATTCAATTCAGGGCGGTGCAGGAACGTCATTTAATATGAATACCAATGAAGTGATTGCGAACCGAGCAATTGAACTGTTAGGTGGAGAAAAAGGGGATTATTTAAAAGTAAGCCCAAATACGCACGTAAACATGGCGCAATCAACAAATGACGCGTTTCCGACTGCAATCCACATTGCAGCAGTTCATATGACACAGGAGTTAACCGATGAATTACGTGGATTAATAAAAGAAATGGCAAGCAAAGCAGAAGAGTTTGATAATGTGCTGAAAATGGGCCGTACCCATCTACAAGATGCAGTTCCAATTCGTTTAGGACAAGAATTTGGTTCTTACCGAAAAGTGCTAGTACGTGATCTGAAACGAATTAGTCGCTCTGCTGATCACCTACATGAAGTAAATATGGGGGCTACTGCGGTTGGAACAGGATTAAATGCGAAACCAGAGTATATCGAAAAAGTAGCGATCCATTTAGCTGATATTACTGAACTGCCTTTTAAAACAGCAGAAGATTTAGTTGATGCCACGCAAAATACGGATGCTTATACAGAGCTTTCAAGTTCATTAAAGATTTTAGCAATCAACTTAAGTAAAATCGCAAATGATTTGCGATTGATGAGTTCAGGTCCTCGCACGGGGTTAAATGAAATTAATCTGCCGCCTCGTCAGCCAGGCTCGTCCATTATGCCAGGTAAGGTTAACCCGGTAATGTGTGAAGTGATTAATCAATTATCGTTTCAGGTTATTGGAAATGACCACACGATTAGCATGGCTTCAGAAGCAGGCCAGTTGGAGCTAAATGTAATGGAACCAGTACTTGTATTTAACTTGTTACAATCATTGACTATTTTAAAAAATGGCATGCGTGTATTTAAAGAGTATGCGATTTCTGGAATTACTGCTAATGTAGAGCACTGCCGTGAGATGGTTGAAAAGAGTGTTGGTATTGTTACTGCTATTAATCCCCATGTTGGATATGAAGTGGCTACACGAATTGCAAAAGAAGCGATCGAGACTGGTCGAGCCGTTCGCGAAATTTGCTTAGAACGTGGTATATTATCAGAAGAAGAATTAAATGAGATTCTTGATCCAAAAGAGATGACTAGACCAGGTATTGCAGGGTCAAGGTTTTTGCCATTATAAAATGAAACAAACTGGTTTTAATCTAGTATAAAGATATGTCATAATGAATGTTGAAATGACTAGGGGTGCCTGGAGAAGCCGGGCTGAGAATAGGAACTTGTTTCTTATACCCTTTTGACCTGATCTGGGTGATGCCAGCGGAGGGAAGTCGGACCTTATGTTTTTGCATGCAGGCCGCAGCCCCTTCGCTGTGGTCTTTTTTAACGTATAGAGGAGGAATAGGAAATGAAAGATTTTCATTTGTATGTTATTACAGGAGAAGAATTTCATCCCGAACGAAATTTGATTGAAGTGATGGAAGAAGCCATTCAAGGAGGCGCAGATATCATTCAGCTTCGTGACAAGACAAGTAGCAAAATAGATGTACTTGAAAAGGCTAGAAACTTAAAGGAATTATGCGGCAAGTATGATGTCCCGTTTATTGTGAATGATCACATTGACATAGCCTTGGCTGTAGACGCAGATGGTGTTCATATCGGACAAGATGATATGCCTTTAGCAGAAGTAAGAAAGCTGATTGGACCAACGAAAGTGATTGGGGTTTCTTCACATAAATTGGAGGAAGCATTAGCGGCAGAAAAGAATGGTGCCGATTATATCGGTGTTGGACCAATTTTTCCGACTAAAAGTAAAGTTGATGTTGTTGACCCTGTAACAACGTCCTATATCCAAGAGGTTAAAGAACATGTTTCAATTCCTTTTGTCGCGATAGGCGGAATTAAATTGCATAATGTAAAAGAAGTTGTTGAAGCAGGTGCAGATAGAGTTTGTGTCATCACAGAAATTGTTGCTGCGAATGATGTGAAAGCGGCAAGTGCTGCGATGCGAAAAGCATTAGAAGAGGCTAAACAATGAAAATAATTGTGAATGGAGAACAACTGAATTCCAAAAGTTTTTCGCTTTATGATTTAGTTGTTGAATATGAGCTGTCAAGCCAGCTTGTTGTTGCAGAAGTAGATGGTAAAATTATTGATCGTTCTAAATGGAAAGAAACGGCGCTTCAAGAAGACATGCAGATTGAACTTGTCCATTTTGTAGGAGGTGGTTAAGAAATGAAACAAAAACAATTGGTGATCGGCGGAAAAACGTTGTCTTCTCGCTTTTTTCTTGGTACAGGCAGGTATCCAAATCCCTATGTTCAAAACGAGGCAATTAAAGTTTCAGGAGCAGAAGTGTTAACATTTGCGATTCGTAGGGTAAATTTAGAAGCACCTGGGGAAGATTCAATCTTGCAGCATCTTGAGGGAAGAACGCTGCAATACTTGCCAAATACATCAGGAGCGAGTAATGCTGAAGAAGCGGCACGCATTGCCCGTCTAGCCCGTGCTGCAGGGTTAAGTGATTGGATAAAAGTAGAGATTAGTGCATCAGAAAAAACGCTTCTCCCGGATCCAATCGAAACACTTAAAGCGACCGAAGTGCTTGTAAAAGAAGGATTTGTAGTACTTCCATATACATCAGATGATCCAATTCTTTGCAAACGATTAGAGGAAGCCGGAGCAGCGGCCGTTATGCCAGGTGCTTCTCCAATTGGAACAGGCCTTGGAATATTAAATCCATATAATATTGGGTTAATAGCCGAAGAAGCTAATGTTCCGATCATTGTTGATGCAGGTCTTGGTTCAGCTAGTGATGTTGCTCTTGCGATGGAAATTGGGGTCGATGGCATATTAATGAATACGCCAGTTGCGAAAGCAAAAGACCCAGTTAAAATGGCAAAGGCGATGAAGTATGCAATTGATGCCGGACGAATGTCGTATGAAGCGGGTCGTATACCAAAGAAAAAGTATGCTACGGCAAGCAGCCAGTATGAATCATTGATATCATCGTTTAAGGGGTAGAGTAAATGGAGGAGACCGTTGTTCTTGGCGGGGGTGTCATCGGATTGTCGATTGCGCTTAAGTTGGCGTTAGATGGCGCTTCCGTAACCTTATTAGAAAAAAATGCATGTGGTGGACAGGCTTCTGGTGCGGCGGCTGGGATGCTCGCTCCTTATTCAGAGATTACCGAAGATCCTGATGATTTTTTTCGGCTTTGCTTGGCTAGTTTACGTGAGTTTAAATCGTGGCAGGCAATCGTAAAAAAGGAATCTGGCTATGAATTTGAATATATAGAATCTGGAAGTTTACACTGCGTCTACCATGAAGCAGATCTGTTGTCCTTAGAGACAAGAAAAGCCTGGCAAGAATCATTTGGTGCACAAGCAAATGTGCTTGGAAAAGAAGAACTGAAAGAACTAGAACCGGAGTTGGCTGACGAAATTATTGGAGCAATCCATTATCCAGAGGAAGCACATGTGTATGCGCCCGATTATGTAAAGGCGCTTGAAGTGGCTTGTCGAAAGTGTGGAGTGAAGATCTTCGACCATCTTGTAAATGTAAAGCTTGAAAAAGCAACAAAACCAGCTTTGTTATTGGCTACTAATGGTATGTCTTTTGAAGCGGATAAGCTTGTTATTGCAACCGGGGCATGGGCACTGGAACAGGCCGATGTTTTGAATGTATCATTGCCAATTGTTCCGATTCGCGGGCAAATCTGTGCGTATACACTTGAACAGAACCGGGTACATCACATTTTATATACAAGCCAGGGCTATTTAGTACCTAAAGCAAATGGTACGATTGTGAACGGCGCTTCCGAAGACATTGTTGGCTTTCAAACAGATGTGACCGAGAAGGGAATAAATCGATTAACGAATTGGAATGGTAAGATCCTACCGTTTTTAAAAAACGAAAAGCCGTTCCATACATGGGCAGGACTAAGACCAGCAACGCAAGACGGGTATCCTTTTATTGGTGCGTTAACAGAGTACCCAGATATTTACATGGCATGCGGGCATTATCGTAATGGTATTTTATTAAGCGCGATAACAGCTAAATTGGTGGCAGAGATATTGGATGATAAAAAGCCTTCAGTTCCCCTTAGCTCATTTCACCCTGAACGATTTACATAAGGAGGTCAAAAGTGGCAATTCCAGTTGTGTTAACGATAGCAGGCTCCGATTCCGGAGGAGGGGCTGGTATCCAAGCAGATATTAAAACATGCCAAGAGCTAGATGTGTTTGCTACTACGGCGATTACAGCCATTACTGCTCAAAATACATTAGGCGTACATGAAATCTCAGCAATTGAGCCAGAACTTGTTTATGCTCAAGCAGATGCCGTTTTAAAGGACATTGGTGCGCAATCTTTAAAAACGGGGATGCTTGTTAGCAAGTATCATATTGAAATGGTGGCTCGTTTAATTGACAAATATGAGCTTAAGAAAGTTGTCGTAGATCCGGTGATTGCATCAACTAGTGGAACGGCTTTGTTAGAAGATGAAGGTATCAATATATTAAAAGAACAGCTACTTCCAAAAACAACAGTATTTACACCTAACTTGCCAGAGGCTGCACTGATTCTAAACAGAAAAGAGCCAGAAACAATTGCAGAAATGAAAGAAGCCGCGGTACAATTATATAAGTTGGGTCCTCAATATATTGTACTTAAAGGTGGCCATTTAAAAGGAGATGCATCAGATCTTATTTATGATGGGCAGCGATTTAAGGTTCTAGTGAGTAAGCGAATTGAGAAAAAGAATACTCACGGTACTGGTTGCACATTTGCTTCAGCAATCGCGGCAGAGTTAGCAAAAGGTGAAGATGTGATTCAAGCAATTGAAACAGCGAAAGCGTTTATTACAAAAGCCATCCAATGTGGTTTTTCTTTAGGTGCAGGAAAAGGTCCAACGAATCATGCTGCCTATAAGCTAAAAAAGGCAAGTGAGGAGTAACACGTTGAAAAAACATTGGGTAGTGTTGGTGCTTCCAGCCATTTTAATGGTTGTGATTGCATTGAGCGGTTTTTATTATTTGCAGCAAGATGAAGAAATGACAAATGAAGAGTTAAAAGAAGAAATTGAGATAACAGCAACGAAGCTTGAAGATGGCTTGGTTGAAATTGAATGGGAATGGCCCAAGATGCCTGCGGAAGGTATTTATGGAACAGACTATATTGGTATTGCATTTGATGGGGCAGATGCCAATGATGTTGGAACAGTTACATTGTTGGTGGAACCAGAACGTTCAATGGACGGTGAGCGCGTAGGTAATGGATTCATTTACTCGTTCCCTACAGTTATGGAAGAGCATCAAAGTGTAGGAACAAAAGGGAAGATCGTCCAAGATATCCCTGATGATGTAAGTGAAGTAACTGTCTCTCTTTTGCATACATGGACAAGCCACTCTGAACTGACGTTCGAAGATGCGCTATTTAATGATCCGTCATTTGGAAATGCCGAAAACGTACAGTATTGGGTTCTGAACAAAGAGTTGAGTGATTTGCTTGAGAATTAGCGGAATGTCTTTTCAGTCGGGAATTTTTTATACTGCAGAAGGATCTATTTCTTGTGCATACCATGATTCAAACGGGCAGTTACATTCGTGGGTAAAGCCGATGAATGGTCGTACATATATAGAAGCCGTTCGACTAGTTGTCAAAACATCACCTCCATGGTTAATGTGTGTCTTAATTGGAGTTGCCTTACTGATTCTTGTTCCAAAAGTGTGGTCTTTCAGTTGGGACGGGTTGCCGTATTATTGTTTTCTGTATCTACTATTTGGTACTCACTTTATTTTTCCGACATCACTCAAAAAGTATCATGGTGCAGAGCATAAAGTCTTTAGTACTAGAGGGAGAATTAATCGCTTTCGTTTAGCGGCAATAAAACGGGCGACAATTAAAAAATCGAGGATGTTCAACAGGTCTTGTGACGGTCTATTTTCTTAGTTTGGCTTGTTTAATCATTTTTTTATTGATTTGGTTTCCTGTTAACACTTCACTTATGATCAGTTCTTATCTTTCATTGTTATTTGTTTTGTTTTATCATCTTTTTCACCGGAAGAGCTGGATGAGGTGGCCAGAACGGATCGTTTTATTGATTTCCTATTGGCTGCAAGTTCATGTAACGACAAAAGAGCCAAGTCGGGAGCATTTGCTTTGTGCAGTTGAATCATATGAGAAGCTAGGATTTCAAGTGTTTTCAGAGCAACTCATTTATAAAAGACTTAAAGCGAGACGTAAGGAGGTTAAAAAAGTGGCTATTGCAGATGTGACGATTATACCTATTGGAACTAGTACTCCAAGTGTAAGTTCGTATATAGCAAAAATACAATTGGTTTTAGAAGAGTTTAAACAAGATGGAAAATTGTCATTTGAATTAACACCAATGAGTACGCTGATAGAAGCGGAGCTACCTGTATTATTTGAGGTTATTCAAAAGATACATGAACTTCCTTTTGAGAACGGCGCTAACCGAGTTGCAACAAATATTCGAATTGATGATAGACGAGATAAAAGGTCAACGCTCGATTCTAAAAGGAAGTCTGTTAAAGATCAATTAGATAAGGAAAAAAGCTAGCGGTTTAACCGTTAGCTTTTTTGATTGGTTTTTCCATAGCATAATGAGGAATTCCAGCGTCAAAAAATCGTTCAGAAACAATTGAATAACCAAGGTTTAGGTAAAAGGGTAGGGCGTGCTCTTGCGAATGCAGTGAGAGCATGCTAGCTCCAAGATCACTGGCTTTGTATTCCATTTGTTGAATGAGTCTTTTTCCTAAGCCTTTTTTTCTGGAAGATTTAAGAATGCAGACACGCTCAATCTTTGCTTTTGAGTTATGCAGGCGAATACGACCTGTTCCAACCGCATCACCATCAAGATATAAAACGATGTGTGTAGCTGATTTATCATGTTCATCTTGTTCAATATCTGCATCAACACCTTGTTCATGAACAAACACGTCTGTACGAATGTGCAGGCAATGGGTATATAAATCATCAGATGATCCATTAATGGTTCTGAACTCCATTTCTTATTCATCCCCCCGCAATAAAAACGTCTTGTACACAGCCCATGTATCATTATCAAGCTGCTGAAGCAATTGGATTTTGTCTATTGTTTCTTGATGTGACACATCAATCATTTTTAATTGCCCAACAATGTCAGCATGCTCTGCTTGCGGCAACTTTTGGGCGATTGTAATATGTGGAATAAAGACAGAGTGGGCGCACTCACTAGGAAACGGTGCTTCATATAAGACTTGATTAAGTTCACTCAACTGTTTGTTTTCACGTATTTTATAAAAAATAGTCGTTGATTGAGGGTAAAAGGTATCTACCTTATACACATCAATCGAAATGGGTGAATGCTTCATTGCGATTTGTGAAAGAGCATCCACAATAACGGGAATGTCTTCTGTTAGGAGTGAAAAGCTCTCTTTAACTGTTATGTGAGGCGGAATATTCGCGTAATGAGCGTCGTAACGACGGCGATATCCATTCGCTGTATCTTGAAAAGCTTTTGATGGAAATAACACAATTCCAAAATTCATGTAAAACCCTCCCTTGTCTATTAAAGCGGCAATACGAATGTGAGTGCTTCAGGTACTGCTTTTTGCCAATGGGTCCAAGTGTGGTCTCCACTAAATTCTTTATAAGCATATTTGAATTTGCGATTTTCTAATATATTGTTTAATTTACGATTAGGAGTTAAAAAATCAGCTCTTTCTCCGTTTGTAAGCTTCACATTTGACTCTTCTTTTCCGATGATATGGTATAAGGTCAATGACTCATTTTTATTAAAACTGGAGATATTATGAATCACCGTTTCATTTACTAATGGTGAAAACATAATGACATTGGCAAATAAACTTGGGTATTCAAGTGCTGTTAGAAAGGAAATCGTTGCTGCTAAAGAATCGCCCGCAAGTATTCGAGCTTCGGCCAATGGTTCCGTTGCCAAGTTCTCATCTAAAAAGGGGAGCAGTTCACAAGCGAGAAATCGTCTGTATTCTGCGGACTTTTCTCCGTCCGGGTGATACCACTTTCTACGAGTGGAAACGGAAGGGTATGGCACACCAACTATAATCGTTTCTTCAATTTCCATCTCTTCTATTAATGAATCAGCCTGGCGAGGAATGCGCCCAAGCCTAAAGAAATCTTGTCCGTCTTGGCAAATAAGCAAGCGATACGATTTAAGCGGTGTATAATTTGGTGGTTTATAGACAGATAACGAGATTGTCTCATTTAAATATGTACTTTCAATTGTAAGCTCTGTCAAGCTTCCTTCAATCCCAGCCATGTTGACTACTTCCTTTCTGTTGTAATGCCTTTTGATTAGTTTAACATATTTAAGATAATGCCTGGTAGATTCATCTATTTAAACTGTTACTATGATAAAATAGATGATTATGGATAGCCTAATTAGAAATTGCATAGAACTGGAGGAAAGAACATGAAGCGGCACAAGCCTCATTGGGTCTATTATAAAGAAGTCTTTCGTTCAAAATTCCAAGCGGGTTGTTTAAAAGCAAAACTAGAAGATAATTGGCAACGAGGATATGAAATTGGTCCACTTGTAGAAGTGAGACGATTAAAGACAAATAAATATGTTGTCCGTTATACGTATGATGAAGTAATGTAAAAGTGATTTTTGCAAGTAAATTGCTTTTATTCAAAAAGTAATGGAATAAACAAATAATGTTTAATCGCATACTAGTAAGTGAATAAAGATGAACAAGTGTTTTCTTTGAATAATAGGTAGTTGATCTAAGGGGGCAAATAGGAATGGGTGAAAGCAACATTCGGTTATTGCGCATTCAAAAGGGACTAAGTTTAGAAGAAGTAGCCCGGCAAGTCGGAATCTCTGCTGGCTACTTATCGCAAATAGAATCTGGAAAACGTCAAGTGAGCGCAGAGGTGTCTTACCAATTAGCGAAATTGTTTCATGTTAAGCTGGAATCCTTATTTGAAGCAACACGCTTTAAAGCAATCCGAAACGAAGGCTGACGATAAAAGCGACAAAATCGTTGAAGATGGACATTCATTTCTGCCTCCTTGGGATTCTCTTCAATAACTAAAAAGGACAGGCATAGCCTGTCCTTTTTGTTTCTTACTTAGGCGAGATCATTTCTTTTGGCACAACATATTCGTTAAACTGTTCTTCTGTTAACAACCCACTTTCAATTGCCGCTTCTTTTAGAGTGGTGTTCTCAGCATGACTTTTTTAGCAATCTTGGCTGCATTTTCATAACCGATATACGGATTTAGCGCAGTGACAAGCATTAACGACTCGTTTAATAGCTGTGTCATTTTTTCTTCGTCCGCTTCAAGACCAATTAAGCATTTGTCATGGAAATTGTTTAATCCGTCTGCCAAGAGACGCATCGATTGAATGACGTTATAAATAATAACTGGTTTAAAAACGTTTAATTGGAAATGGCCTTGACTTGCTGCAAAACCAATTGTTGCATCATTACCAAGTACTTGAGCAGCTACCATTGTGAGTGCTTCACTTTGTGTAGGGTTTACTTTTCCTGGCATAATCGAGCTGCCGGTTCATTAGCTGGAATAATTACTTCGCCGATGCCACAGCGTGGTCCGCTAGCAAGTACCTGATATCATTA
>BAXC01000094.1 GCA_001310375.1 Bacillus sp. JCM 19041
ATTGCTATACTAACTAAATCATCATCTCCTACACAAAGAATATTCTTTCCGATTAAAGAATGATGTTTCAAGGAGAGAACTGCTCTTTTCAAACTAGTTTCAGGTGTACAATGAGATTGATCAAGTTGCACATTTACAATGGGACGTGTAGAAAACATTTCTGTAAGTTTCGATAGTATTTCATTTAACTCTATGGGCAAGGTCTTGAAATCAGAATCTAATATCTTATGATATAAAGAAACTTCAATGTGTTTATAATCAAGTTTCTCTTCAACGTATTCTTGACCAAAACCTGTGCAACGAACACCGCGGTCTTGAATCAAAAGATCCCCTTTTATTAATTCTTTTTTTATTGCTACCGCAATTGGAACGGGAATAAACAAACTCCGTGCCAAAACCTTTGTAGAAATCCCTGGTTTGAGATAGCAATTTATTAAAAGATCTTCGATGATTTCGGTGCCTTCATCAAGATTTAGGTTACAACTTGCTTTTTCAATAATATTCATTTTTATAATCTCCAGTTATCATATTTTCTTCCGCTTTCTAGAATGCTTAAAAAACACTCATGAAATAGAGAATTGATGATAACAGGCCAAAGTGTTCAAATATGTCGACTTAATACAAATAGACCATGCTTGAACACAGCATGGTCTTAAGGTTCAATTTTGAACATTAAGGCATAGTTATCTGGTGTTCTCTACTAATTCAAGAGACCAGAAATTGCACACACGTAAATAAACCAACAAATGGGTTGATTTTCTCCATGTAGGTCTCCTATTTAATTACGAATTAGTTCTGAACTACCAGTAACATTAAAAACTTCACGCACCTTAATGATTAATTAGAATTTACAATAACACATGCAATCCTACTAATCAATGTACATTTCTCCTCACTATGTTATACATGTTATCAGTTCCTATTAAGATTACTCACCCATACGAATTATGATTAAAAAGATCGCATACGGCTATTAAACTCGTACACGCTCTTTATTGGGGGTTTTTCACGCAGCGTAAGCGGACAAAGGAGGTGGGGTTCCACCATACGGTACGTACTATTATAGATATGCACTCGGAAGAAGTAATTTAGGCGGCTTATCTGTATTTGATTCCTCTGCGATTTTCTTGATTTACCCTCGGTAATCTTTTTCTTAACTATCTGGTAGAATAGCCCTTCTAAGGAGTCAATGTGGTCCGCTATCTCATCCCTCAGCACATACTGCTCCTTTTATTTTTGTTTACTTTGTCGAATTTTGTAGTATTATAGTTTCGAGGTGAAGCATATGTACTACAAAATGAAACCTGTAGAGCAATCCAATGTAATCAAGCGCGTCACAAAAGGTGAAACTGTTCTTTTTGCTGAACCTTGCCACATTTCGCTTAAACAATATATAGTTGTCGTAACAGACAATCATATATACTCATTTTCATTAGATGGCTATCAGTTAGAGCTGAAATGCACAATTATTAAAGCGAGGCTTAAAAACATAGAGTTTTCTACGAACAAGTGCACTGTAGGTTATGAATATATGAGCCTTTCAGTCTTTGTTGAATTTAGTGACGCAAACCTAGCGAATCGATTTAAGCGAACACTTTAACAGTACGTTCGTTACTTTTATGACGAAAATTAATGGGGAGAAGCGTTCTCCTCCATACAGTTTTAAAACAGTAATTTTCCTTCTATTAAAACCCTTCAAAAATCGAAGTTTTAAAATCTCTTCTAAGAGGTATTGATCTACAAAAACCCTTAGGAGGATTCAAAATGTTTGGCGGTAATAAGTGCGCTCGTAATGCCTTTGTTGTAGCAATAGTAGCAGCTGTTTTTCTGGCAATCGCTTCAAGTCTTAACGCACAATCGATCCTCGGAATTGTAATTATATCCACAGTCGTTTATTACCTTTGTTACTATTCCTCTAGTGACAAACAAAACGTTTTTTCAGATAAAGGGTAAGATATAAGGGGTGTAGGTTTTCTCCCTACTCCCCTTAACCGGTTATATCCTCAAACCCTACTGTAAAGCGACCTTTTTGTCGCTTCTTCAACGCTAATCCCATTCTCACCCCGTTTTTAAAGGTGTTCTTCTTAATCCCATTGCGTTCAGCTCGTCCAATATCATGTAAGGACCAGCGCTTGTGTTTCTTCAATGGCGTATGGATCGCCTCTTCCACATCCATACCGTAAAGATACACGTAACTCATTATCGTGTTCTTCTTGATGCCGTTTTGTTCGGCTCTTGCAATGTCAGCCTTCGTTAAGAGGCAATCCGATAAGTCTTTACCGCTCACACCATTCTCTAATATCTCCGTTACGAATTCGTCAAACAGATTCCTGCAAAAAGTGTTATGAGCTTCTTGAACTTCCGAGCAAGCGCTACAAAGCCTAAATGAACTTGTCTGCTTTTCAGAAAAACCTATCGAAATCACCCTTAATTTTGCTTCTGAATGACAAGACTGACACCGTAAATACTTTTGTGTTACCTTCTCGACTCTTATCAAGTTATAGCTTCATTTGGCGGCAAGAGCCGCATTGTATGGTCACACTCCGCGGTAATTAAACTTAATTAATAATTCAAGCAAAATCATGTTATTCTTAACATAATCTGTTAAAAGAATGTTAATCTAGATTATTAAAACGACTTTCTTATTTTTTTGAAAGGATGTTATTCAGTGGACAGTAAAGCAGTTTCTACACGAAAAGTGAGTCTTATTAGATATGCAGCTTTAATTATCGGTATCGCATGCTTTTTTTTGACTTTCGTTCCTTTTACAAGAATAGCACTAGTCGGTTCTATGTTTGGAGATTACATTATTTATGCACTTACAGCTATCGGAGTCACACTTTCTATTTATTCAATACTAAAATCACAAAATAAAATTGTGCCCATTGTATCCTTAATTTTCTCTTTATCACTTCCAATCTTTTTATTACTCTTAATTGTTTTGCTTTTTACTGGAACAATTGATTTTGCTCCGTAATTAATTTTGCTCCGTAATTAATTTTGGGAGGATTAACTCATCCTTAACTTTCTTTTTTCAGACCATTTTGTTCTTTGCGCTGTTTATGGATACTAAGCGGCAGGAGCCGCAACTTTATAGTTGACAGTCACCTTACGTCACACCCTATTATTGGAAATAGGAGGTGTGAAAATGAAAAATCCGTTTGTTTTTTTCGGTCGATTAAAAGAAGATGACCCAAGACGTGAAGAGTTGGAAGCCGAAATCGAAACCGTCTTTGGTGAAGTTGAAAAAGTAATTGCTGATGTTAACGATACCTTTGGTGAAAGTTAATTCGAAGGGTGGTCAGTAGCCACCCTGTATTAATAGATCAATTTCCTAACGTCATTAAAAGCGCTCGAAAGTACGACATATCTCCATGATTGACATAACCAAGCCCGTGCGTATAAACTCTTCGCTTAGTTAAGTTGTGGCTTTGATATTTCAAATACTTAACCGCTTCGTCTCGAATGAAAAAGAATGCTACATCTTCCCATTCATATTCCGCCCAAGCCATTGCCTGTACTTTCACTCCATAAGCTTTGAATTAATCATCATAAGTGCAAATGAACTCTTCACCGTTTACACCATCAACAATAGTGCAATCTAGCACAAAAATCCGTATGACCCCAAAAATGAAATAATAAGTTGCCTCTTCGTATTTCTGGTAACCAAAAAAGAACATTTGTTCTTATTAAACAAGACCGGAGTCGAGGAGGTTTTGTAATGAAAAGGGAAATATTACGACTTGACAGAATGCCAAAAGGAATGGTGATTGTTACGGAATTTCAAAACCTCATCGTTACTGGAAAAGGGTAATATTAATGAAAGGATATTTTCGTAAGAGAGGAAATACATGGAGCTTTACTATTGATATAGGTAAGAACCCCGTCACAGGTAAAAGAATACAAAGAACCAAAGGCAGCTAAAAAAAGAAGTTATTGGCTTATGATGAACCGACTCACAAATATATTCTTACTAGCCCAAAAAACACAATCATCGTATTGGCAAATCTCAATTGATGATAATTTAGTCAACGAATTGAGGAGCATCGAAAAAGACAATTAAAGATGCACGATCTTTTTGGTCTTGACTATGATGATTGGAATTTAGTTTGCGCGAACAATGATGGCAGACCACTCTATGGAAGAATGGTCGCTCACCACTTCGATCAGGTAGCTAAAAAAGCTGGTTTGAATAAGATTAGAATTCACGACTTGCGACATACTCATGCGACTTTGCTATTAAGAATGGGAGTAAATCCTAAAATCGTTTCTGAAC
Organism: Bacillus sp. JCM 19041; assembly: GCA_001310375.1. GTDB lineage: Bacteria > Bacillota > Bacilli > Bacillales > Bacillaceae_D > Shouchella. The sequence continues at coordinate 4,277 of BAXC01000094.1, forward strand.
AATTAGGTCATTCTAGTATAAAAATGACCTTAGATGTCTACTCTCATGTAACTGAAGAAATGCAGGAAAAACGGCAAATATGATCGGCGAAATCCTAAACTCTTAACCATTGTGGTCAAGCGGACAACAAACGGAGCAGAAACCCTGTTATTTCAAGGTTAGCTCCGTCACACTTTCAACTTGTGCCGTCCACGGGAACATATCAACTGGTTGAATCGATTTAACTCGATAACCGCCTGTTTCAATGAGCTGCTGAACGTCTTTAGCAAGTGTAGATGGATTACACGAAACATATACAATTCTCTTTGGTTTTGCTTGTATCATGCTTGAAAGCAATTTCTGATCACAGCCACTGCGCGGTGGATCAACTAAAATAACATCCGGTCTGAACCCTTGCTTCAACCATATTGGCAACCATTTTTCAGCAGTACCCACTTCATAAACGGCTTTCACTCCATGGGCCTTTGCGTTTTTCCGCGCATCTTCAATTGCTTCTTTTGTAATGTCCATTCCTCTTATTTCAGCTGCCCCATCTCCCAGCCATTGGCCAATTGTTCCGACACCACAATAGGCATCAACAATTTTTTCCTTGCCTGTTAATCGTGCAGCCTTTTAGCTCATTATAAAGGTGGACGGTTTGATTTGGGTTAAGTTGGAAAAAAGCACGTGCTGACAAATCAAAACTGAATTCACCTAACCGTTCATTAATTGTCTGTTCACCATCTAAATGGACCGTTTTTTCGCCAAAGATTAAAGACGTTTTTTCACTGTTTACATTTTGCATTAACGACGTTACTTCTGGCAACCGTGTTTTTATTTTTGCAAGAAGTTCATCTTTCTTCGTCAGCTTATCCGTTAACGTTACAAGAACTAATTGGACTTGTTTCGTTTCAAAACCAATGCGGGTTACTATTGTACGCACTTCTCCGTGATGCTTTTTCTCATCATAAATCGGGATATTTAACTCACTTAATACGTCTTTTACAACTTGGGTCACATGATTTAATTGTTTGTGCTGTACAAGACACGCAGACAAATCAATTAGTTCATGCGTTCCCTCTTTATAAAGTCCCGCAGCAACTTTTTCTCCTTTTTTTCTTGTCTGTAATTGACTTTTATTTCGATAATACCATGGGTTTTCCATTCCGATCGTATCTTTTAATGGCAATTTATCTTCAGGTAGTTTGGTATACCTTGAGAAAGCTTGCGAAACAATGTCTTTTTTTCCACGTAATGATGCAGAATAATTCATATGCTGAAGCTGACAGCCTCCACATTCTTCATAAATCGGGCAAGGAGCCTCTACTCGGTCCGATGATTTTTTCCGAAGTTTCTTCACCTTTGCTTCTGAAAAACGATCGCCAGCTTTTATTACTTCAACTACAGCTTCTTCGCCAGGCAAAGCTCCTTTCACAAAGACGACACGGCGTTTAAAATAGCCAACCCCTTCTCCATTAATTCCTAACCGCTTTATAGTAAGAGGAAATTTCTGTCCTTTTTGGACAACTCCCCCTTGGTTATTTTCATTTTTTTTGGTTGAATCTTTTTTCATGACTTCACTCCTGCTTTCTGCTAATACCTCTTTGGTACCAAGATGCTTTACCAAGTATAGCAAATTCTTGTCCTTTCCTAAACTTTCTAATTCAACTAAGGTCAACTCTGATAGAATGGATAAAGAATTGTGCTTGAAGGTGGTGAACGGTTTGTCTATACCTACAGATATTGCTTCATTAAAAATCATGGCTCATGTCTACAAAAAACAAGATACTGACTCGGTATTCGCAAAAACAGTTGAAAGTTTAGTAAGCACTGTCCCTTATATTGATTGGGTAGGAATTTATATGTATGAGGATTTAAATCACAAGTTAGTGGCAGCGTCCTGTTTTGAAAATGACTTGCGTTGGGACTGCAATAGTGAATTGAAATTCCCTGTTACAAACGCATCAAGTTCCGAAATTGGCATGATGGTTGTACGTACAAAAGAAGCAATTGCTTTTGATGTTACAGATGTATCAACACTTGAAACGATTGCAAGTGCAATTGGCTATGAATCCACATTAAATTAAGCAAAAAAGCAGCCGCCCAGGCTGCTTTTTGTTAAGGCAGTGTATGAGTTAAAGCAAGTTCATCCAAACTTCTAAATGTGTAACCAAGACGCTCACATTCATCAATAATATCGGCTAAAGCTGCCGCATTATCAGGTGAAACAGAATGAATTAACATGATTGCTCCTGGATGAATTCGTTTCATCACTTGTTCGTATGCATAGTCTTTCCCTTTTTGTTTATCAACTTCCCAATCCTTATATGCAAGGGACCAAAATACATTTGTATAACCAAGTTCTTTGGATTTCATTAAGGTACGTTCGCTGAACTCCCCCCTTGGAGGACGTAGATAATGCATCTCTTGTTCCCCAGTAAGGTCAGTAAACATAGCTTTCACACTGTCCAACTCTGCCTTTAATTTTCGATCATTTGATTGCGGCAAACTCGGATGATGAAAGGAATGGTTTCCAACGATATGTCCTTCATTGACCATACGCTTAACTAAGTCTCCAGCCGTCTTCAAATAATGTCCGGTAACAAAAAAAGCACCTGGCACTTGTTTTTCTGCTAATACGTCAAGTACTTGTTCCGTGTAGCCATTTTCATATCCATTATCAAACGTTAAATACAATGTTTTTTCATTTGTATCGCCCATAAAATAACCTCCAGACTCACGCAGCATGTCTTTGTATTGAGGCTCTGTATCCGCAGGTGTATGGGTTGGTGCTGGTTTATAACTCCAGTTATATGTCTTGTTGTCATAAGCATAAGCAGGTTTACCGCTGATGCTAAGAATAAGAAATAATAAAAAGAACCCTGCTATTATGCGCTTCATCGTTAGTCGCTCCTTCTTTTTCCTTGTCCAACGTCATAAACCTAGTATGAGTCATCTATTCGTGAACTATGAGCGCCTTTTGTTAACTTTCGTTTTTTTGGTACTTGCATGTTCGTTTAGGCTATGGTTTGATTAAATTTGATATCAATTCTGGAGGATACATACTAAATGATTAGATTAAGAATACTTCTACAAGGTGCAGCTATGGGTATTACTGAACTTGTTCCTGGAGTTAGTTCTAGTACAATTGCCATGCTCATGGGGATTTATGAGAAGTTATTAGCCGCTATTAGCGACCTTACGACTGGAAATTGGAAGCGAGGGTTAAGTTTCCTCATTCCTCTAGGACTTGGAATGGTTGCCTCGGTCCTGTTATTTGTAAGTATTATACGATATTTGCTTGGTGAACATAACCAACCAATGATGTTTCTATTTATGGGACTAGTGCTGGGGATCTTACCTTTCCTATGGCGCTCAGCTCATTCAGAAACAAACAGCTCTTTCCGTCCCATTCATTACATCATCATCGCTGCATCTTTCGTATTAGTTGCATCCACAAGTTTTTTTGGAGAATCAGGACAAGAAGTGATGACTGATTTAACAATTGGTTCGTATGTTTATTTATTTGTGTCAGGTTGGATCGCCAGCACTGCTTTAGTATTACCAGGCATTAGCGGATCATTGATGTTTATGATTTTAGGTGTTTATTATACGGCAATTGCTGCCGTTGATGATTTTAATATCCCAGTAATCATAACGATAGGATTAGGCGTTCTTGTTGGGCTTTTAATTACAAGCCGAATTGTAAGGTATTTACTACGTAATTATACTCAAATAACATATTCAGCAATGATTGGGTTAGTTGCAGGATCTTTAGTCGTTATTTTCCCTGGAACCTTTCCAAGTACATTTCTTTACGCGCTTGTCTGTGTAATGGCATTTATTTTTGGTCTAACAACTGCCTTAACATTTGGAAAAGCAGAGCGCTCTTAATAGCTAACACAATTGTGTTAGCTATTTTTTTGAATTGTTTATCATTTTAAATAAAATGTTTGACGTTATCCTGTAATTGCCCTAAAATAATAGTACTGAACAATGAGAGCGGGGTGATTCGATGGTGGAGAGTACAAAGTAGATAGAAAAACGGCACGACGCGTACACGCCGTTTGGAACTTCTCGATTGCTTTCCAATCGAGTCGGGCTTCCGCTATTCTTGCGAAACCATCTACTCTTATATGAACTTGTGCGCATCACACATCATGTGTGGTTTTTTTTGAAAGAATAAGCGTAAGCCTCTAGTTCCAAATTAGGAAATCCTATTTTGAAACAATAACCAGGAGGTGACTCCCTCGTAACGAGGGGAATATTTGGACATACAACAGGGACTGAGCTTACTAGCGGTGGCGGTATTAATTGCCTTAACTGCCTTTTTTGTAGCATCGGAATTTGCTATTGTTAAGATACGAAGCACACAACTTGAACCACATTTAGAAAAGGGTAAAAAATCAGCATTTCACGCGAAGAAAGTTGTTAGCCATCTAGATGAATACTTATCTGCCTGTCAGTTAGGTATTACGATTACTGCACTCGGGATTGGGCGTTTAGCAGAGCAACATTCGAGCAAATGCTCCATCCATTTTTTGAAGATGTTGTACCAGCATCAATGGTCACAACACTTGCAGTTGTCATTTCTTTTGCATTTGCAACTTTTTTACATGTTGTTATTGGTGAACTTGCACCAAAAACAATTGCCATTCAAAAAGCTGAACAAGTCACATTGCTTATCGCCCGCCCACTTGTCTGGTTTTATCGATTGCTTTACCCATTCATTTGGCTTCTTAATGGTTCAGCCCGAATCTTAATTCGTATCCTTGGCTTTAAACCGATGTCCGAACATGAAGTAACGCATTCTGAAGAAGAACTACGTTTAATCATATCAGATAGTTACAAAGGCGGAGAAATCAATCAATCCGAATTCAAGTATGTAAGCAAAATTTTCGATTTCGACGACAGACTCGCAAAAGAAATTATGGTTCCTCGTACAGAAATCTCGGCGATTTCCATAGAAGACAGCTTAGAAGATAATTTAGCAATTATGCGGGAAGAGAAGTTTACTCGTTATCCTGTTGTAAACGGTGATAAAGACAACATCCTTGGCATTGTGAATGTGAGAGAAGTCCTCACAGATATTGTCTCACCAGAAGTTACAGAAGAGATTACGCTTGAAAACTATATACGCCCAGTTATAAGTGTAATTGAGTCGATCCCGATTAATGACTTACTTGTTGAAATGCAGAAAAAACAAATTCATATGTCCATTCTTTTCGATGAATATGGTGGCACGGCTGGATTGATTACTGCTGAAGACATTATTGAAGAAATCGTAGGGGAAATTCGCGATGAGTTTGATGTTGAAGAAGATCCTTTAGTCCGCAAGATTGATGAAGATCACTATTTGCTTGATGGAAAAACGCTCATTTCAGATGTTAATAAACTATTAAACATTGAATTAAGTGAAGAAGAAGTAGATACAATTGGTGGATGGGTGCTAACCGAAAAGTACGATATCGAAGTTGGTGGTATGATGACATTTGGTAAATACCAATTTACTGTTAAAGCTTTTGACGGATATCAAATCAAACTAATTGAGGTCTTAAAGAACGAAGAAGAAGATAGCCTTGAGAATCAATACCAGGCTTACGGATCATAAAACAAAAACAGCTGCGCAATTGCGCAGCTGTTTTTGTTTATAACAATCCATGTCTGGCATTCAAGTCAGCTGCTACTGTCTCCAAGTGGGCCGTACGATTCGTATAGTGAAGCAAATAACGATCCGCCTTATCGTTCCACTCTATCAGCGTGACACTTGTATTTCCTATCACAAATGGACGCTCCACAGAAGACCAATGATCTCCAGCTATTAAATAAGTCAACAAACAGCTAATAAATCCGCCATGTGAAACAACAATGACTGAATCATTTTCCGGTGCGCTTGTTTTAACTGGTGTAAAAGCGATTCACACCGCGCAGTCAATTGTTCAACCGATTCGGTCCCTTCAATTCCAGATGCAATCAACTGTTTGCCTTTTGTCTCCGGAAATTGTTCTGCGATTTCTTCCCTCGTCTTACCTTGAAGTGGACCGAGATCCACTTCACGTAATGCTTCCCACTTTCGCACTGGAAGTTCTAATTCCGTACCGATTGCACTTGCGGTGTCAAATGCCCTTGTCAAATCGCTTGAATAAAGATAATCAGCACCAATTGTTTTACAGAACTGCGCGACTGCATCAGCTTGCTTTACGCCAAGTTCTGATAATGGAAAGTCCATTGAACCTTGAATTTTCCCAGCACGATTTCCTTCTGACTCACCGTGACGAATCATATATAGTTTCATAGCTTTTCCTCCTAAGCGCTTGGCCAATCTTTACGGAATTGCTTGCACTTGGTTTCAATGTCTTCAATCATTGAAAGAATGGAGTCAAGTTCTGCAACTGATGCTGAATCAGCATCCATTCCTTCGACAACATCTGCAAGAAGTTCAAATCGTTTTTGTAAATAATCTAACTGTCTATCTTTTGTCTCAATTGTTCCACCCATGGATTTTAGTCTCTCCTTTTTTCGCAATGGTCTTAGTGTAACAAAGTCTTAAGATAGTCTCAAATAGTCTTTTGTTTCTTACACATATGCGCTATGATAGAGCTTGTAGTAAAGGAGTTTGATCAAAAGATGCTGGAAACAAAAACACAAATTACGCCGCAAAATGATCCTTGGGAAGCTTACCGGGACATCGAGGATTTTGGGCGACTTACTTTATCAAATATTGAAGTGACAACAACGACTTTATGTAATATGCGATGTGAACATTGTGCTGTTGGCTATACGTTGTCACCAAAAGATCCCAATCCACTCCCACTTGAGTTACTTATTAAGCGATTAGATGAAATTCCTGTCTTGCGCGCTTTTAGCATAACAGGTGGCGAACCTATGATGTCATTAAAGTCAGTGCGAGAATATGTTGTTCCATTACTGAAATACGCCAGCGAGCGAGGCGCAAGAACGCAAATTAATTCGAATTTGACAATGCCTCTTGAACGGTACGATCTTATTTTGCCATACCTTGATGTCTTGCATATTTCCCATAATTATGGAAGTGTCGACGACTTTGCCTTAATCGGCTTCGCACACTCAAAAAGGAAACCTAGCATTGAACAACGGGAAATGATGTTTACCCGCATGGTCGAAAATGCAAAGAGTCTGACAGCCCGAGGTGTCTTAGTATCTGCTGAAACAATGTTAAACAAGCGCACACTGCCTCATTTAGAAAAAATCCACCACCAAATCGTTGAAATGGGTTGTCAGCGTCATGAAGTGCATCCAATGTATCCAAGTGATTTTGCTTCAGCACTTGAGACAGCTAGCCTTTCTGATATTCGTGATGGAATTAATCGGCTATTAGACTGCCGAAACCCTTCGACTTGGATGCTTTTTGGCACATTGCCTTCTACCCATGCTCTGCTGATGAAGCAGACTTAAAGTTACAAAAACGTTTGTACAGTGAACCAAATGTAACAGTTCGCAATGATCCAGACGGACGTTCGAGATTAAATGTCAATCTATTTAGTGGCGATATTATTGTGACTGATTTCGGCGATGTTCCAGAACTCGGAAACATCAAGGATACAAGATTTGATGAAGCCTATCATACTTGGCAACAATCTTTCATAAACAAAAGCATCTCGTGCCACTGTCCAACCGTTAGTTGTCTTGGTCCTAATTTGCTTGTTAAAGACGCTTATTATGCCGATGTTGATTTTTTAAAACGACGTTCCAATCTTTAATAAACTAAAATACGCCACTGGTTAAGTGGCGTATGATCATTAACGAGGCTGAGTTGAAGTCATAAATGTAAAAGATATATTGTCCTGTACTGGAATCCATGCACCAATACCTTGCTGTGTTACGTTTTTCACATCAAGTTTTGGTTTTCCAGCTCGGAGAGTTAAGTAAACTTCCCCGTAAGTCACATTCCCTTTTTCTTGAACTGCTGGAACATAGCCATATAAATAACCTACCTGACGTGCCGGGACATTGTACTGATTGTTTTTCTTTGTCGCTTGTCCAACCACTGTATCAAATGAAAGTGGAAGGCTTGTTTTTTCGGCTGCTTGAATCATCATCATTTTTTCAACAGCTTCGGCATTCGGAATTTTTTGCCGTTAAACCACCTGTGATCTTTTTCTGTTGTTCTTGGTTGTAAGACATTGTTTTAGGTGCATTACCACCACGATTATCAATATAATTTGTATTTACTTTTTGATATTCCCAATTTACATCTGTTCCTTCTGATTCGTACGCCAAAGGCCACTCTCCCAAATAGATTGACGCTTTCATAGCAAATCCAAGCTTTGCAAATTGAATCGTTGATTCATTCATAATCCGGATAAGATCTGGATTTTCAATCGTTTCATCCGTCGATTCGAGAAGTTGTTTCGCTAAATCACTTGGTTGTAAATAAGGTAAATCCTGCGTAGGGTTTTTATATGTGTTTTCCTTCGAAATTGATAAGACCGATTGTGGAATCATATATGCCTTTTCTTCCTGCTCCTTTGGTTCTTCATTAGCAAAAGCAATGGTTGGAGAAGTCATTAAAAAAACAAGCAAACACATGATGATTTTACGTTTCACGAAAAGTTCCTCCCTATATGTTTGTCTCTTAGTGTTTGATATCTTTTTTTGTTTTATCCATTGTCACAGAAATATTTGCATATAAAAAAACAGCAGCGCTTGGCTGCTGTTTTTTCACCTAATAAGACCTTGCTTCTGGGGCCGAGACGATCTTTGTCTTTTGGAAACACCTCACTTCAAATCATGTATGGTCTTACATGACTGAAAAGACATCTTCATTGCTCAACGCAACCACCTCTTCTTAATAAAAAGAAAAATGTGTAGACAAATCAAATTTCTCGAATCCAAGTGCAGTTGATCTATAGGAAGAACTGCAGCGACAGCTGCTGTCCTTGCTAAATAGAATGTCCGGTAAATAATTCTTTATTCATCTTCTCGCTGTTTTTTCAAGAATTTTATTTCATCAGCTGCTTCTTTTGCTGCTTGAATTGCTTCTTCTGAAGTCTCACGCATATGAGAAGCGGTTCGAGTTAGTGTTTTTACATCATCTGAAATATCTTTCCATAAATGATTTACATCTTCGATTGCTTCTTTCGCTTGGGTAACCATATTTTCTCGATTATCACGAATAAAAACATAAACATCATCTGCTTGTTGTTTCGCGCCTTTTACTTCTTTACAAACACGCTCACGCCATTCTTTTTTGGACAATACAACAGCAATTGTTGCACCTGCAATGATCCAAACCCATTTCTTCTTGCTCACAATAAAACCTCCTTATATGTACGAAAAATGTATTTTGTCTAATCCTGTCTCTATTTTAAACCAGATGACCGCATATTTGTAAAGTGGTACATGAAAAAACTGCCAACGTTTTTAACGGTTGGCAGTTTTGATTAATTGTAAATCTGTACTAAACTTTCATCTGTCTCAAGGATTTCGAACGTATCATCATTCTTTTCTTTTAGCTCCTGCAATTGAAACGATAATTTCTTAATTTCCTTTTCCATGGCCGCCAATTGTTTTTTTTCTTCTTGATTCATCTAGAAAACTCCTCCCTTATTCTAGGTTGTCTGAACAAGCGCTCAATCATACGTAGCATCTTATAAGTTAAAAATATTCTATCAATGTTCACGACGAATGTAAAGTGTCTCCCTGAAAAGGATTATAAAAAAATTACGAGTTTCTTCGACATAATTCCTCTTTATCAAAAATTTGTAACAAATTATGCTTGTAAACGAAAAAATACATGGTATACTAATGATAAGAAATATTCAGAATAAAGGTGATAGCATGCGAAAACGACATTTAGTTCGTTACGAAGATTTAATTGCACAAAATCGTGATGAGCTTTTAAACGACCCAGAAGCACTCATAAAGATTGACGATAAACTTTATGAACGTGCCCAAAAAAAGAACGATCCAAGTAAAAAAACAAAAAATTACAGAACGAGCCGATTTTAGGCTCGTTTTTTTGTATAGGTTCACATTATTTGCGCAAAGTAACCTCATAAAACTTGGAAATGGGGCTTTGTATGGATAACGTTTTATTATCTAGAATGTTATTTGGAACGTCAATGGCATTTCACATTATCTTCGCTACTTTAACCGTTGGAATCTCACTAGTTATTTTCTTTTCAGAGTTAATGCGCGTCATTCGAAAAGATAATGATTATGCAGTACTCGCTAAGCGATTAACGAAGGGACTTGCTATATTACTCGGAGTAGCTATTCCCACCGGAACAATTGTTGCAGTTATGTTGTCTTTACTATGGCCTGGTTTTATGGAAGTTGTAGGACAAGTAATTGCTTTACCATTTCAAATTGAAATATTTGCCTTCTTTTTAGAATCACTTTTTCTGGCGATTTATGTTTATGCGGCAGATCGTCTTACTACTCCAATGAGAATCGTTAGCTCTTTCTTTATTGCCTTGGGTGCTGTCGCTTCTGCTGTACTTATTACTAGTGCCCACTCATGGATGAACACACCTCAAGGATTCGAGATCATTAACGGTTCTATTGAAAATGTCGATCCTCTTGCCGCAGCATTATCACCAAGTTTTTGGTCCACTTCCTTTCACGTAGTTAGTACAGCTTATATGGCTGGGGCTTTTGTTTTGGTTGCTGTCGCTGCCTATAAGTTAATGAAACCAAACATCTCACAACGTGAACGAAGTTACCATCATAAAGGATTGCTCTTAACACTTGTTTTCGCTTTTTTGATGTCAGTTTGGACTGGACTAACTGGTCATGATACAACTGTCATGCTTTATGAAGAAATCCCCATCAAATTAGCAGCAGCTGAAGGGTTATTTGAGACACAATCAGAAGCACCGCTTACTTTATTTGGTACGCCGAGTCCTGAAGCGAACGAAGTCATCGGCGGCATCGAGTTCCCCGCTATGTTAAGCTGGTTAGCTACGTACGATACAGACGCCGTTATCCAAGGGTTAAATGACTTTCCACAAGAAAATTGGCCCCCCTTATTCGTACATACATTATTTAATGTCATGGTTTTTATCGGCGGTGGTCTTATTGCCATTTCAGGTCTTGGTCTCGTGTATTGGTTTATTAAACGAAAAAAAGAAACCTTTATTTTTCCAAAGTGGCTTTTAGCAGCCTTTGTTGCATCTGGTCCCTTGGCTATGATTGGAATTGAAACGGGCTGGATCTTCAGTTGTACAGGACGCCAACCTTGGACAATTTTTGATGTTCAGCGCACTTCAGATGCTGCCACGAGTTCTGGCAACCTTGGTCTAATCTTCTTCTTGTTTGCCGTACTATACGCCGTGCTTCTTGTGATTACAAGCCTGGTGCTCTATTTCTATTTTAAACGAAACCCATTAAGCCAAGATATGGGTGCATCGGCTTCATAACATAAGGAGGTAATTATGGAATCTGTTTATATTGCTGCCCTTTTAATTTGGGTGTTGTTGTTTATTTATGCTGTTGCTGGTTCAATCGATTTCGGTACGGGTTTCTGGGCAATGTATTTCCAACGTCGCGATAATTTAGAGGCTACGACGATCGCAAATAACTTCCTCTCTCCTGCTTGGAAAGTAACAAACGTTTTTCTCGTTTTACTTGTTGTTGCTTTTGTTGCCCTCTTTCCTGGGGCAGCACCAACACTTGGAACGTTAATGATCGTCCCTTTTTGCCTTGTCTTACTGCTTTTAACGATCCGCAGCGCTTTTATGGTGTATGCTTTTAGTACAGAGAAATACTCACGATTGCTTACCTTTGTTTCTGGGATGTGTGGCTTAGTCATCCCAGCAATTTTGATCAGTATTCTACCTGCGGCAATTGGTGGATTTGTCACCATCGCCGATGACCGCCAGTACATCCTTGTTAATGAACTTTTTTCTAGTCCTGCATTTTATACACATTTAGGGTTTGGGCTAATGACCGAGCTGTTTATCTCTTCTCTTTTTATGGCGGATTACTCAAAGGAATCTGGGGATTTGAAGACAGCACTGATTTACCGTAAAAATGCTTTGTTGCTTGGTCCATTAACTCTTGTATTTGCGATTGCTGCAATATTTACGTTAATCCCCGAAGCCCCTTGGATGTTTGAGAATTTTCTCGACCTCTGGGGTTGGTACACCTTATCTCTTTTTGCCTTTGCCCTTGGTTATAGCGCCCTTTGGTGGCCATCCAAAAATAAAGAACTCGGTCAACCTAGAGCTGCGCTCTTACTCATTATTGTTCAATTTGGGTTAGCGAGCCTTGCTTATGGAATGGCACATCTACCTTACCTTCTTTATCCTGATGTGACGATTTATGATGCCTTCACTAATGAGACGATGTTTCGTTACTTGCTTATCGGCTTTATCATCGGACTTGCCATCCTTATCCCTGTATTTATCTGGTTTTGGCGATTGTTTTTCAAAGACAAAGCCTATTTGCAAAGTGATGGACATGATTATTAAACAAGAAAAAATGAGGAGCAATTGCCTCCTCATTCATTATTTCCACGGACCGGAACACCTGTTGGGAAGGTAAATTCAAACAGTGATTCATCAAATTCCATGTCTGTTTCAATCATCGTTAATCGGGATACCGTGCCCACATGACCAACATAATATTCACTTTGTCTCACTTGTAAACCTGTTGTAGTATCAAACCACATGTTTGTCTCTACGTTTCCAGACTCAGAAATAGCATGGACATGATGCGCTTCATACCCATCAATTTCAAATACACCTTCATACGTTAATTCAAAGTCACTATCCTCACTTAAAAAAAGATTCTCTATCGGCAGACGAGCAATCGGTGGGGCATACTCATCACTAGCGTCCATGATAACGACTTCTTCATCAAGGTCCCGATAATACATTCTTTCTTCTGGCGTTTGTGCTTCTTGAACAACAAACGTATTTCCCTCTTCATCTGTGCCAGTTGTATTTCGATAAAAGTAATCGGCCCCCTCGTCATTCTGATAGTAATGGAGAAGTTCATAATCTCTAGCTTCGAGCACAACACCGTCTTCATCAATATCATGATACGTCCACTCTAGTGAGAAACTCTCTAATTGTTCTTGCGCCTCAATTGCCGTTTCAATAATGGTCTCTGGTGTTAACTCAGTATTGTCATCTGCTTGACCTCCACCGGAAGCGCTCTCATTCATCTCGTCTTCACTATCAGATCCTTCATTCCCATTGTCCTCGTTTTCTCCCTTACTAGTATCAGCGTTGCTTTCACCTTCTTTATTTGTACTCTCTTCACTCTTATTATCACCGTCAG
>BAXC01000095.1 GCA_001310375.1 Bacillus sp. JCM 19041
TCGGAATATTTAAACATGTATGGGATATTGATCAAAAAGAGACAGAACAGATAATGAGAGTAAATGTCCTTGGAATGATTGCACTGACGAGAACGGTTATTCCGATAATGAAAGAAAAACAATCTGGACATATTATTCAAATTGGATCGCAAGCAGGAAAGCTTGCAACAGCAAAAGCAAGTGTATATGCAGCTTCAAAACATGCAGTCATTGGATATTCAAATGCACTTCGTCTCGAGCTGAAGCCTTTTAATATTGCTGTTTCAACGGTGAATCCCGGACCAATTGCTACCCCTTTTCTTAAGCAAGCTGACCCAAGCGGTTCCTATGAAGCAGTGATTAAAAAATGGTTGCTTGATCCTAAAAAGGTAGCTGAACGGGTCGTTCGCTTAATTGAGACTCCTAAGAGGGAAGTGAATATGCATGGTGGATGAATGCTGCTGCAAAAGCGCAGGCTGTTGCGCCTCATTTATTTGAAGCTATAGCTGGACCTCTTTTATCAAAAAAATAACGGATAAAGGAGAAGTCTAAAAAGGAGGCGTGTGCTATTAAATGTTTGTTACAAATTTGATAGCACAACATCGCATAAATAAATAGGAAAGAATGTTAACGATATGCCGAGAGTCTTTTTTGCACTTTCCGGCAAAAACGACATTAAAGATAATAAGAAAAGGGCTTTAGGTAAAGTGTCTCTCTAATAAAAAAACGATAAATTGAAGGTGAAGCTTAAAAAGCTCGATCTTTTTACTTATTTTTAATAGCGTTAACTTCATCTAACAGACGGAATATCGTTAATACCAACTCGCTAGCAACTCTTAATATAATCGGGCCAGCCACTAAGACTAACAGACCAGATAAAACGGGAAAGGGTGTTCCATAAGCAAATAGGTAAATCGCAAAAACGACACATAAGCCAATACCTAGCCAATAGAGCCATTCGAGAAGGACTGGTGTATACATACGTTCGAATCGTAAAAGTTGATACATTCTTGCACCTCATTTATTTGTTTGTTATTAGTATGTGGAAAAGTAGTTCTTTTACCCAAGCTTTCTTTGAATGACGAAAAAGAAGCACTTTTGCCTTTTTGGATGAATACCATAGCTTAGGAGTGAAAGAGATGTATGGCAGTAGGGCTTGTATTGCATCTTGGAAAGGCTGATGGAATCAATGTGTGGCATTACAGTGGATAGATTGGCGGAGGGACTTGCGCACAGAAACACAACAAATAACAGATATGGCAAAAACGCTAAACCGCCGTGGACCAGATGCTCTTGAGACATGGGTGAGACAACAGGTGGCTTTTGGTCATGCGCGATTAATTGTTGTAGACCCAGAAGGCGGAAAACAACCGATGACGCGCGCGGTAAGAAACAATGAATACACAATTGTTTACAATGGGGAACTATATAATACGGAGGAAATTCGAAAAGAATTGCTTGCATCTGGTCATACGTTTAATGGCCACTCTGATACAGAGGTTTTATTAAAAGCTTATATCGAGTGGGGGGGGGCTTGCCTAGAAAAAATAAACGGAATTTTTGCATTTGCAATTTGGGATAACAATGAACAAAGTCTATTTATGGCAAGGGATCGTCTAGGCGTTAAGCCATTATTTTATACAATTCGTGATGGGTTTTTATTGTTTGGCTCTGAGTTAAAAAGTTTATTGGCACATCGTGATGTTGATGCAGTTGTAGATCGCGGTGGTTTGGCTGATGTGATGGGACTTGGACCATCTAGAACACCGGGGAATGGGATTTTTAAGCATGTGAATGAGTTAAAACCGGCACACTATCTTACCTACAGTAAAAATGGAGTTGTGACTAACCGATACTGGCAATTAAAAAGTGGCGCCCATATCGCTTCAACAAAAGAAACAGCAGCACATATCCGCGAATTACTGGAAGACATTGTTGAACGTCAGCTATTCGCAGACGTTCCCGTTGGTATGTTTCTCTCGGGGGGAATTGACTCTAGTGCGCTAACAGCAATTGCAGCAAACGTGTATAAAAAACAAGGCAAATCAAATATCCTTAGCTATTCAATTGATTATGAAGAAAATGAAAAGTATTTTAAGGCAAGTGCATTTCAACCGAATGCTGATGCTGAATGGGTCCAAAAAGTTTCAGATCATTGTAGCACAAACCATACCGATTGCGTAATTAAAAATGTTGTATTGGCAGAGCTACTAAACGAATCGGTACTTGTACGTGACACACCAGGCATGGCGGACGTTGATTCCTCGTTACTTTGGTTCTGTAAGCAAATCAAGAAAGATGTAACTGTTGGACTCTCTGGAGAATGTGCTGATGAAATATTTGGCGGTTATCCTTGGTTTCATAAACCAGAGGTAATGGCGATTGATGGTTTTCCGTGGATGAGATCAGTGAATGAACGGATTGATTTATTAACGCCGGAATGGCAAAAGAGACTTGATTTAAAGAACTATGTTCATGATCGTTATAAAGAAACGATTGAAGAAACACCTCGCTTTGCGGGAGATTCAAAAGAAGAGGCGCGGCGTAGGGAGATCTCCTATCTAAATATGGTGTGGTTTATGACCAATTTGCTTGATCGCAAAGATAGAATGAGCATGGGAGCTTCACTTGAAGTTCGAGTACCATTCTCTGATCATCGTCTAGTCGAATATGTTTGGAATATCCCGTGGGAAATGAAGACTTATGGTGGTAGAGAAAAGGGGATATTACGTAAATCATTAGAAGGTTTACTTCCTGATGATGTGCTTTACAGGAAGAAAAGTCCGTATCCAAAGACACACCATCCAATTTATACAAAAGCCGTTACATCAGCTATTGCTAAGGTTGTTCAACAAAATGATGCTCCTCTATTTGACTTTATAAACAAGGATAAGTTAAAACAGATTGCTGATGCTGGTGGGTTTGACACAGGAAACCCTTATTTTGGGCAGCTTATGGCAGGGCCACAGCTATTGGCGCATTTTGTTCAAATGGACTATTGGCTTAAACAGTATCAAATCAAAATCGATGCCTCTTGAAATAAGGGACACCTCTGGGTGTCCCTTATTTGTTACTCAATGATACATCGAAAGAGAAAGCTTGTTCAGTTTTTTGCATAACTGCATATATGTAAATAAAAGGGGGGATCTATGGTGACCGGTTACAAACAACTTGGATTATTTTTGTTTCTTTGTTATCTTGCATTTGTCCTCTATTTAACACTTGTGGCTTGGAACTATGGTGCATCGTTCGAACCTGGAGAATTTGATGGGCGCAATTATAATTTCCACCCTTTTCGAAGCATTTTTAGAATCACATTCTACAGTCCTACTATTTACGATCCTATTGTGATTTTGCTTGGAAACATAGCCCTCTTTATACCTCTTGGGTTATTACTTCCATTACTTTTCCCGTCTTTCCAAACAGTAGTGAGAACGGTAACCGCAAGTTTTTTGGTTTCTTTGTTTATTGAGGCGAGTCAGTTCATTTTTACATCCCGCGTCGCGGACGCGATGATCTAATTTTAAATACAACTGGAGGCCTTATAGGTTATTGGGTCTTTATTATCATTGTTTTTCTAAAGAAGCGTTTCGTTTATTTTTACGCGTCCAACGCTGCCAACCTCGATGGCCTGCATACACAAAGATTAAAAAGATAAAGTAGGCAATTCCAATTAAGATAAGTGATGCTGGCTCTTGAAAGACGGCATTACCAACTGTCGCGAATAATATCATCGAAGGAACTTTGCCTAACGATGAGGCAATAATATAATGGGATGTTTTAACTCTGCTTAATGCCGAATAAGCATTTACTAAAATGGAAGGGATAATCGGAATAAGCCTTGTTAAAAAAATCGTCATAAACGCATTTTGTTCAAATAAAAGGGTTATTTTTGCGGTTGTTTGATACCGATTAATAAGTGATAATCCATAATCTTGATAGGCATAGCGGATCAAGATAAACATTAAGATAGATGCACTGGAAGAACCTATCCAAGTTACTAAGCTCCCGGTAACGGGACCAAACGCAGCGCCAAGTATACCGCCAATAATTGGATAAGGTATAATAGGGAAAAGTGCAAGCGCAGTAGCGACAATAGCTGTTAATAATAGGTACTGCTGGCCAAATGATTGAATCCATACGAGCATCGACTCTCCAAAAAAGAAAACAGCCAAACCAGCGGTAAGAAAACTGATAAATACACTAATCTTTTTAACCATAGAACACCTCATATTTTCCACTTAAGCTTTTGAAGATTTATCTGGAACAAGCTATATTGTAGCAGATGAAGGAGGAAAGAAGCAGCAAATGAATTCTTTTTTTGATCAAGTTTATACACTCGTAAAAAAAAATACCACCAGGTGAAGTTGCTTCATATGGTGAAATCGCTCGTAAACTAGACGCACCAAGGAGTGCAAGAGTAGTTGGTTGGGCGATGAGACAAGCTCCTAAAGATGTACCTGCTCATCGAGTCGTAAAAAAAAATGGAGAGTTGCCTAATGCAGCTATTTTTCAAGGGGCTACACAGCGAGAGCGATTAGAACGAGAAGGGGTTCAATTTTCAGGTGATGGATCTGTACGAATGGACAAACATAGTTGGATAGGAATTTAGTTTTAAAATAATTAATCCGAGTAAAAAGTAATGGATTATGATTTGATAGAAAAAGGGTGGGCATGTGAAAAAAAATAGTAATAATCGGTGCGGGTCCAGGTGGACTAACAACCGCGCTTTTATTGGCTGGAAAAGGATATGGTGTGAAAGTCGTTGAAAAGCAGTCCTAACTGAAAAAGGAAATGCCTACGGAGTAGCTCTCGCAGACAATCATATAGAAACATTCGACGAATAAATTAGTAACGCCAATTTTACACCAAGCCATTCGATCAAAATAGAGCTACTAATAACAATTAAACTAAACAATAAGCCAAACTAGACCACATATGTACCAAACGATAAAAAACGGTAAAGCAACTGATCAAGTAACAAGTAGATTCCTCCAAACATTGTGTAATTGCATTGTAGCCTATGTCATGGAAAGTATAAGCATTATTTCCCACTATGTTTTTCAGGTTAACTTTATCGTTTGGGGCAGCGTTTGCCCTAAAAACACGTAACATGAGTTAATTAATGTAAGTAGAACCCACAATAACAAGTAAAATAAATAGCACGACGATGAAAGCATACCCACTCTGGTTCTTAAAACCTATCGTTCATCACTCCATTAAAATATTTTTAATGTTTCTAGATAACTTATGCAGGCGTTAACGGATGGTACAGGCAAAACGGCTAGGAACGTTTAGTTAATATTTATTAGGGAATAGTATTTACGTTGACAACTGTAAAACATCCTTATTAAAATACAGTGAGATAAGCAGCATGCTTATGGATTTAAAGGAGTGGTTCTATGTTTAAAAAGTTATTTGGAAAAAAAGAGGTCGAAATAAAAATAGAAACAATTGCGTCGCCGATCAATGGTAGAATTGTTTCAATTGAAGAAGTTCCAGACCCAACATTTAGTGAGAAGATGATAGGTGATGGTATAGCGATTGAACCTACAGACGGTCATGTCGTTGCACCAGTAGAGGGGAAAATTGTCCAAGTCTTCCCAACTAAACATGCTTTTGGGATTGAAACTCCAGCTGGAGCAGAACTTTTAATCCATATTGGACTCGAGACGGTTGCAATGAATGGAGAAGGATTTACGTCTCATGTAAAAGAAGGTAATCAGCTTAAAGTTGGTGATCCTATTATTGACTTTGATCTCGAATTAGTTAAAGAGAAGGCCGCTCATACAATAACACCGATTGTTATTACGAACCACGATAAGTTTACAATTGAGAAAGTTGGAGAAGGCGAAGCAATTGCAGGAGAAACGAATTTATTTAGAATTAAATTAAAATAAGTGTAATAAAACGCAAAGCATTGTCGCTTTGCGTTTTATTGTGCACGATTTGTCAAAATCTTTTCTAGTTCTTACTATGGTTTTCTTTGGTTGAACCTGTTAAACTACCTTTTGATTGCAGTTTTTATTTTATATGTCGGTGCTCCGTGCAAAGCTATCTAGTTGAAGTGATTAAATAAATAGCAACGTTTTGTTTTGCAGAATGTATCATGATTAATACGAGGTGGATACCGTGATTCTACAAGCATTAATTATATTTATTGCCCAATTGATTTATGTTCCAATATTAACTTTGCGTACCATTATGATGGTAAAAGCCTTAAACAAAAAGCAGCGGCAATGGGGATGTTAGAAGGAGTTATTTATGTTGTTGCTTTAGGGATTGTTTTTAGTGATTTGTCGAACTATTACAACATGGCTGCCTACGCATTAGGCTTTGGAGTTGGCTTATATATAGGTGCAATAATAGAAGAGAAGTTGGCGATTGGTTATGTAAGTATTGAAGTAAATATTCCTCAGAAGAACCAATCATTAATTGATCGTCTAAGGGAACTTGGTTTTAGTGTATCGAGTTCTTCTGTCGAGGGGATGAACTCTCATCGCTGCCAGCTGGACTGTACGGCTAGGCGTGATCGGGAAAAAGAATTTATCGCGATTGTTTCTAATTATGAACCTGCGGCTTTTATTGTTTCGTTTGAACCACGTAGTTTTAAGGGCGGATATATAACAAAAGCAATGAAAAGAAGACGCGAGAAATATTTGAAACGAAAAGAAAAAGCAGAGACGACATAAATGGCGCTCTGCTTTTTTAAATAAGTTGCTATTCTTGACAGTTGGACTTATTTTTCGGATTATAAAAGATAAATGCATGTTAAGGGAGGCAGGCTTATGGCTCAAATTAATGCAGTATACTATGTCAGTGAATCAAATGATTTTATTGAAGAAAAAGCCGAAAAAATGGCTTCAGGGTTAACTGCTAAACCTTGGCAGGAAATGCCTGAATCAGAAAAACAGGAGAGTCTTGCTTATAAAGGACGGGTATTATCAATAACCGAAGATGATACATACGGAAATGGGTATTTTGTTACAATCTCTTTTCCTGTTGCTTATGAAGTTCCGGATTTTCCGTCCATATTAACGACTACATATGGCAGACTATCTTATGAACCAAATGTAAAACTTATTGACTTGCAATTTTCGAATGATTTAATTAGCTTGTTCCCGGGTCCAAATTATGGAATAGAAGGAATCCGAGATTTAGTGGAAGTCAAGAATCGTCCGTTAGCAATGAGTGTGGCAAAAGGTGCGATTGGACGCTCGATTGATTCATTTCATGAACAAATGCTGGCCCATTGTTATGGCGGCATTGATATCATTCAAGATGATGAGCGTTTATTTGAACATGATTGGACTCCACTTGAACAACGTGTTCCAGTTGGGCTTGCTGCGATTGCTGAAGCAGCAGAGAAGACTGGTCGGACACCGCTTTATGTTGTTAATGTAACAGGGAAAACATTTGAATTAAAAGAACGTGCAAAAGAAGCAATCGGTTTAGGCCCCTGCGCTACTTTTGAATGTGTTTGCTTATGGAATTGATGTTTTACAAGGCTTAAGTGAAGACCCGGAGATTGATGTACCTATCTTTGCCCACTCTTCTTTAGCAGGTATGATGACTCGCTCAAAACAGCATGGCATATCTTCTCGTCTATTATTAGGGAAGCTGCTGCGCATGGCCGGTGCTGATGGAGTGTTATTTCCTTCTCCATATGGCAGAATGGGAATTAATGCAGAAGAGGCGCGGCATGTAAAGGAGCAATTACTCCAGCCTGCTGAAATGAAAACGGCTTTCCCAATCCCCTCAGCGGGCATCGATTTTAATACGATTGCTAACGTCAAAAAAGATTTTGGTCAGGACGTTATAATCAATCTTGGTGGAAGCGTTCATCGTTATAGCGGTGGTGTCGAAGCCGGTGGAAAAGCGCTTATAGAGACAATTACTAAAGCATAAAATAAAAAAAGTGGCTGTTTATAGCCGCTTTAGAACGAAGACAAAATGCCTCAGAGATGTTATCTCAGAGGCATTTTTACGTCAAATAGAGTTCGCAATTGCTTCTTCTCTAACCAATGAGCTAACTTTTTTTACAAACAAGGTTGCAAAAGCAAAACGTTTCTAAGGCATCATAACTGATCTTATTTTTCTTGAAAATGTTGGCGATGCTTGACGTCTTATATCTCGCATCAAAGCGACAGAATGTTCTTGACCAAAGAGAGAATCATTCTCTATTTAAACCATCGTCATTTGCATTGTTATCTTAAAGTGATCAGGACTTAGCGGACGGTATACACGTGAACTTCTACGTGAGAAAAGACGAAGATAAGCCTCTGGCGGAAAGCGAGGTATAAAGTGGGAAATGCATCATCTAGCCATGAATCAGTAAAAAAGCTTGTCGACGATCTCGTTTTTACGGGACTTTGTCGACAAGCTGAAGCGGCTATAGATAGCCGCTTTTTAATTCGTTAGAGTTATGATGTACCTAACGCATCGCGAAAAATAAACACAAGTATAGCGACGATAAAGCAATAGATTGCAAAATAAACAAGCTTGCTTCTTCGCACTAAATTAATAAAAAATACGATCCCCAGCCATGATGCAATAAAAGTAACGATAAAGGAGAGGCTAAGCGCAATATTCCTGTTTGTTCTAATAACACACCTGAAGTTAAATCATCGATAGCTAGAACCGACGAACCAAGTATGACTGGTATTGAGAGTAAAAATGAAAAACGTACTGCTGTTTCTTTTGAAAGACCAGCGAACATCCCGACAATTAAGGTAGTTCCAGAACGAGACAAACCTGGGATAAGAGCCAAACATTGCCCCAGCCCTACGAAGATGGAATCCCATATCGTCATTTCTTTTTCTGTTCGGTTTCCGTGGCGGACAAAACGTTCTATAATGATTAAGAAAAGGCCTGTAATAACTAATGCAAGTGCGATAAATATTGGCGCTTTAAATGTTTCACTTATGTAATCTTCAAACATGATACCTGCAATTCCAGTGATTGCTGTAGCAACAACCAAATAAATCGCAAAGAAAAACATAGACTTGTTTTGTGGCGTTCGGTTTTTAAAGAAAGCAAAAAAGCCACGAATGATTTCAATTAAGTCATTTCGGTAATACAGAATAACTGCTAAAACAGAAGCTAAATGCAGGAGGATTTCAAAGCTGAAGCCGTCAAAGGTCATGTTAAACATTGATTGGACAATAATTAGGTGTGCAGAGCTTGAAATAGGTAAGAACTCAGTAAGACCTTGTACTA
Source organism: Bacillus sp. JCM 19041 (assembly GCA_001310375.1). Lineage (GTDB taxonomy): Bacteria > Bacillota > Bacilli > Bacillales > Bacillaceae_D > Shouchella. Next base: position 9,199 of record BAXC01000095.1, read on the forward strand.
GTCCAAGGATAATAGCTTCTAGTAAACTCATTTTTGAATTCCCTTCTCATTATAATCAATATATACTTGATCATTCTAGCAAACTTTTAAGCAATCGGAAAGAGGCGAGTGCAACATGAAAAAACGATATTTGACTTTGGTCGTGCTGTTGGTTGCAGCTTTAATAATTGGGGTCGTCATCTATCAAGGCATCGGGAAGATGGTCCAATCGTTGTTGGAGATACAATGCCAAATTTAGAATTAGAACTGTATGGTGAAGGAACTCAACCATTACACCAGTATGCAGGTGATATAGTGGTTCTTAATGTATGGGCTTCTTGGTGTGAACCATGTGTCCGAGAAATGCCGGAGCTAATGGAATTTGCGAATGCAAATAACGCGGTTACGGTTGTCACTGTGAATATGCAAACGCGTGAATTTAGAGCAAGTGATGCAATTGATTTTATCAACGAACAGGATCTAAATCTTCCAGTTCTACTCGATGAAGATGGGGAGTTCTTAGAAAAGGTTCAACCTCAAAATTTTCCAATGACATATATATTAGATGAAAATATGGAAGTACACGAGGTAGTCACTGGCGAGGTACATGCTGAGATGTTGCAAGAAAAAGTAGATAAACTGAAATAGTCTTTTTATTTGATGCGTTTTAGCACAGGGCGTTGATTTTTTGAAGGGTTATGGTCGATCCATGATTGAACTGTTTTAAAGGTGGAAGCTGCTTGTTTTAATGTAAAGAGCACTTCTTGTTTTGTACCAGATAAAACAATCTGGTTCGTATGGTGGTAGGTCTTCATAGTAGAATCACCTCGTTTTTTATTAAGTGTGATACACTTTTATGCAACATATACAATAGACATGCATAGGGAGTTGAAAAAGTGGGTTTATTTTATGAAAAAACACTTCAAAGAGAAACAATATTTAAAGGGAAAGTAATTACTTTGGAGGTCGAAGAAGTTCAATTACCAGATGGTAATCAGTCAACACGAGAATTAATTAGACATCCAGGTGCAGTTGCGGTGATTGCTGTTACAGATGAAGGAAAAGTAGTGTTGGTAGAGCAATATCGAAAAGCTTTAGGAAAGTCGATCATTGAAATTCCAGCGGGTAAAATGGAAGCCGGTGAAGCTCCGGAGAAAACAGCAATGCGAGAACTCTATGAGGAAACAGGCTATAAGGCAGAAACATTGACATTGCTCACATCTTTTTATACATCTCCTGGTTTTGCGGACGAGCTTGTTTATATCTATGAGGCGAAAGGTTTAAGCAAAGGGATCCAGCAGTTGGATGAGGATGAATTTGTGGAGATACGTGAGTTATCATTGGAGGAATGTGCCCAGCTCGAGCGTGAACAAAAAATCCATGATGCGAAAACCAGCTATGCATTGTTGTATTTAAATTCAAACCGCACATAAAAAAGTCATAGTTTGTCTCTCCTTTTCATAGATTGATTGCAAGGGGGAGGACAGGCTATGAAAAAAAAACGCGTATATGAAACGGTCACACATCATTTACATGAACATAAATCACTTTATCTTTTTGTAAGTATTTTATTTTTAATGGGTGTCGTTTTTGGCGCTATCGTTGTAAACAGCTTAAGTCTAACCCAACGGCATGATTTATTTATGTATGTGAGCCAATTTTTTCATGAAATGAATAATGGTTACATTGTTACTGCCCCAAGCGAACTGTTTGTAAACAGCTTTACCCATTACGGGAAATATATCGGGTTTATGTGGATATTAGGCATCTCTCTTATTGGACTTCCAATTATCTTAATTATGATTTTTGTTAAAGGCGTTGTCATTGGGTTTACAGTTGGTTTTCTTGTAAACCAACTAGGAGGCCAAGGTTTTTTGCTTGCACTTGTCTCTGTACTGCCACAAAATCTAATTCTTGTCCCTGCATTTATTGTGGTTGGCACTTTAGCGTCTCGTTTTGTTTACGTTTAATGAAACAAACGTTTGCTAAAGGATTTAATGAACCGATTTTCCCTCATTTTCTGCGCTATACGATGCTAATACTTATTGTAGGTGCTTTTATTACGTTCGCATCTGTATTTGAAGCGTACTTATCGCCAGTTTTAATGAAATGGATTATTGGATCTTTCTAGAATGATTCTTATTAAATAATTGATATTGATTTTCAGTTAATAATAATTATTAATTGACAACTGTTTTCCTGCATCCTATAATGAGAATCAATAGATCGCTTGTGGATAAGGGAGGACGTTATGGAGAATCGTTTAGAGCGGATTAAAAAACAGCTTCATGCTCAAAGTTATAAATTAACGCCTCAGCGCGAAGCGACAGTTATGGTATTATTAGAGCATGAAGAGGATCATTTAAGTGCTGAGGATGTTTACCTCCTTGTAAAAGAAAAAGCGCCTGAAATTGGTTTAGCGACTGTTTATCGTACGCTTGAATTATTAACCGAATTAAAAGTAGTGGACAAAATTAATTTTGGAGACGGTGTCTCCAGGTTTGATTTGCGTCAAGAGGGAGCGAATCATTTTCATCATCACCTAGTATGTATTGAATGTGGTGCAGTTGATGAGATTCAAGATGACTTACTTGGGGATGTTGAAGCGATTGTGGAACGAGATTTCACTTTTAAAATTAAAGATCACCGTCTAACTTTTCATGGCATCTGTTATCGTTGTCAAGAGCAGTCGAATGAGAACGAAACGGAGCTCGAGCATTTAATAAAAGAAAATGTGTGACCGCCTAATGTAAGTGGCGGTCTATTTTTTTGTGTATAGAATGTTTGAAAACAGGCATAGATTAGTATTAAAACAACTTGTCTGGGGGAAAAACAATGGTTCGAACGATGGCACAAACAATTAAAGCAGCCTTACTGTTTACTGGATGCACGATCATCTTTTATTATGGTATTCTATGGGTGAGCGAAGAAATTAGTCAGCGCCAAAAGTATGATGAGCCGGAAGGAAGAGCGATTAAAGTATCGACGGGGGTTAGTGATTTTGAAGGTTTATCGATCGAACAACGGTTTGAGCTCTTTCTTTGGAGTGGCGAATAATAAAAAAGGAGTCGGGTTCATATGGGGTTGAATCACGACGTTCGTGAGTTTATTCATTTTATAAAAGTTGAAAAAGGGCTGTCTGCAAATACGGTTGAGTCATATACAAGGGATTTAAAGCAATACACCCTTTTTTTAACAAAAGGGAACGTCCTTTCCTTTAATGATGTTAATCAAAGAATTGTTCAAGATTATTTGTATACAGCGAAACAAGCAGGGAAGTCTTCTGCGACAATGGCACGTATGTTGACATCGATTCGTTCGTTTCATCAATTCTTGTATCGTGAAAAATGGACCGAAAAAGACCCAACAACATTAATTGAGTCACCTCGAATTGAAAAAAAACTACCTAACTTTCTTTCGATTCAAGAAGTAGATATACTACTAAGCGCTCCGGTTGCGACGAATCCATTAGGAATGCGAAATAAGGCGATGATGGAACTCTTGTATGCGTCGGGCATGCGCGTAACGGAATTAGTCTCTCTTAAAGAAGATAACATGCATTTATCAATGGGGTTTGTAAGGGTAGTCGGAAAAGGAAATAAAGAGAGAATTGTGCCCCTTGGAAATCAGGCTACTCAAGCACTTCTTACTTACATTGATCAAGGTAGACCAAAATTGTTAGCTAAGAAAGATCAACACGAATACCTGTTTGTGAATCATTACGGGAGACCTCTTACGAGACAAGGCTTTTGGAAAGTGTTAAAACAGTTAGCACGTGATGCTTCGATCACAAAAGAATTTAGCCCGCATACACTTAGGCATTCTTTTGCGACTCATTTGCTTGAGAATGGTGCTGATTTAAGGTCCGTTCAGGAAATGTTGGGACATGCAGATATCTCAACGACACAAATATATACACATGTGACGAGAACACGGATGAAGGATGTGTATGCACGCTATCATCCACGTGCATAAGCACTGCGGTTCATTGTTTGGAAACAAAATCGTGTGTTGATGAACGGATGGTACGGTTTATGAAGGAGGAAATAAGGAAATGACAAAACCATTTAATCGAGTTTTTCTAGTTGTAATGGACTCTGTAGGGATTGGTGCTGCTCCTGATGCTAAGGAGTTTGGAGATGAGGGCACGAATACTTTAGGTCGATTGCAGAAGCGTTTAACGGATTACAAGTGCCACAACTGGAACAATTAGGACTGGGAAAAATTGCTCCAATAAAAGGTGTAGCTGATGTACCTAACCCGTTAGCTAGTTTCGGTATCATGCAAGAGGCTTCAGTTGGAAAAGACACCATGACCGGCCATTGGGAAATGATGGGGTTACATATTAAAGAACCATTTCGTGTTTTTCCAGACGGATTTCCAGACGAGTTACTTGATGAATTAAAGCAGTTAACAGGCCGTGGGATCATTGGAAATAAAGTGGCATCTGGAACAGAAATATTAGATGAATTAGGCGAGGAACATGTTAAAACGGGTAATTTAATTGTATATACTTCAGCTGATTCTGTTTTACAAATTGCCGCTCATGAAGAAGTGGTACCTATTGAAGAACTATATGATATATGTGAGAAGGCACGGAAGCTTACGCTGGATCCTAAATACATGATAGGAAGAGTGATTGCCCGTCCATTCGTAGGGAAACCTTCTGGGTGGAAGAGAACGGCAAATCGTCATGATTATGCGTTAAAACCATTTGGACAAACAGTTATGAATGCGCTTGAAGACGGTGGATATGATTCAATTGCCTTAGGGAAAATCTCTGATATTTTTGATGGAGAAGGTGTAACGGAAGCGATTCGAACAGAATCCAATGATGACGGAATGAACAAGTTTTCGCAGCAAATAAATTGTTCGTTTAATGGCTTATGCTTCTTAAATCTAGTTGATTTTGACGCGCTATATGGCCATCGTCGCGATGTGAAAGGTTATGGAGATGCGATCATAGCATTTGATGAACAGTTAAAAATTGCAATGAATGATCTTCAAGAGAACGACTTGCTCATTATAACCGCTGATCACGGCAATGACCCGACTCACAAAGGAACGGATCATACAAGAGAGTTGGTACCGTTATTAGTTTATGGGGAAAGTCTAGAACCCATATCTCTAGGGAAGCGAATGACTTTTGCTGATATTGGTGCGACCATTGCCGATAATTTTGACGTTACAATGCCTGAACATGGAGAAAGCTTTCTGTCGGAATTAAAACGTAAAAGTAAGTAAGGTTTCTGTAAGAGATGTAGATCACATTTAAGAAGAAAAGTAAATGGAGGGGAATTTAAAAGATGAGAATGGTAGATATAATAGAAAAAAAGCGAGATGGACAAGCGTTAACTCAAGCTGAAATAAAATGGTTTGTTGAAGGATATACCAAGGGAGACATACCTGATTATCAAGCATCGGCCTTGCAATGGCGATTTATTTTCAAGACATGAACCAGACTGAACGAGCAGAATTAACGATGGCGATGGCTGAATCGGGAGATATGATTGATCTGTCATCGATTCACGGAATTAAGGCAGACAAACATTCGACGGGTGGTGTAGGAGATAAAACGACAATTGCCCTTGCACCACTAGTGGCAGCATTAGATGTACCAGTTGCTAAGATGTCCGGAAGAGGTCTAGGTCATACTGGTGGAACAATCGATAAGTTGGAAGCGATTCCTGGATTTTCTTCGGAAATGGACACTTCAGAATTCATAAAGCTCGTAAATGAAAATAAAATAGCGGTTGCTGGACAAACAGGGAACTTAACACCTGCTGATAAGAAATTGTACAGCCTTCGTGATGTTACAGGGACAGTAAACTCAACAGCTTTGATTGCAAGCTCGATTATGAGTAAAAAAATTGCTTCTGGCGCGGATGCAATTGTTCTAGATGTTAAAACAGGTTCTGGTGCTTTTATGAAATCATTAGAAGACTCCGTAGAACTTGCCAATGCAATGGTGGAAATCGGCACAAAGGTAGGGCGTAAAACAATGGCCGTCATTTCTGATATGAACCAGCCACTAGGTAAAGCTGTAGGAAATGCACTAGAGATTAAAGAAGCGGTCGATGTCTTGAAAGGGAAAGGTCCCGAAGATGTTCGCGAACTTTGTCTTGTTCTTGGTAGTCATATGTCTATTTAGCCAAGAAAGCAGAATCAGTTGCTGAAGCCAGACAGAAACTTGAGCATGTAATTGCAAGTGGTGAAGCCATTAAGGTATTAAAAACATTTATAAAAGCGCAAGGTGGAAACGAAGCAATCGTTGATGATGAAACGCTATACCCTCAAGCAGATCATCATATTGCTGTGAAGGCAGAAACGGATGGCTATGTTAAAGAAATAACAGCTGATAAAATTGGTGTTGCTGCAATGCAATTAGGTGCTGGCAGAGCAACCAAAGAGGACGAGATTGATTTGGCGGTAGGTCTTATTTTGGAGAAAAAAATAGGTGACTATGTGACAAAAGGTGATACGCTCGTAACATTACATGCCTCGAAAAGTGATGTGAAAGAAGTAGAACGTATTGTTCTTGATTCTTATACGATTGTTAATGAAGAAACAGGTAAACCAACTCTCATTCATAAAGAAATTCACGCAGAATGAGTACAAAAGAAAAACGGGTCCTTCGAATTCGAAGGACCCGTTTTTTATACTAGAGCGTATTCATGTACTTTAAGGTCTATACTTAAAGAATTGTGAGGATCTTGCGTATAATCCGCTGTTTTTTGAATAAACTCAATCAAATGTTATTTCTTCGGGGGTTTTGATCCCTTATTCATGAGACGAATGGTGGTGGGTTTTAATTCTAATAGAACAAAGGAATCATCATCTGGACCATCAAAATAAGAAGACAGCGCTTCATTCCAAAATTGTTTTTTTAAGGCTTTATCATCTCGAATTGTAGCTTTTCCTTGAAATTCGATAAATGAATCACCAAATCCTTCTCCATCGTAACCTAATAACACATGGATATTTGGATTTTCTTCGATTTCATGCGCTTTGTATGTTTCTCTGTTTGTCGGTGTATATAAGGTGAAGTCGTCATGAAAAAAAGGTCATGTACCTAGAATGGGGTTTGTTTTTCTTTATTGTTGCTAATGAGCCAACTTTGTAATCATCCATTATAGCTAAAATTTGTTGTTTGAGTTCATTCTGATTTGTCATTTTAATCACCCTTTGTAATTGTCGTACGAGTAGTATACCTTTATAAAAAATAAATAAAACGTCGAAAAAAGGTTTAGTTTAATGGACGAAGGTGTATACATCCCATGAAAGCAGATTGATAGAAGGAGTGTTATTCATGGCAGATATCGTATACACATCAACAGCTACCGCACAAGGTGGACGTGAAGGAAATGTAAAATCAGATGATTCAAATCTTGATTTTGATCTAGTGAAACCAGGTTCAAAAGACAAAGGGACGAATCCTGAACAGTTGTTTGCAGCTGGTTATGCATCTTGCTTTGATGGAGCACTTAATTTAATGGCATCAAATGCTAAAAAAGAAATTGAATCAACAACAACGGCTCATATTTCTTTAGTTAAAGATGACTCTGATGGTGGCTTCCAAATTGGAGCAGAGCTTGAAGTAGAAGTTAAGGGAGTTTCAGAGGAAGAAGCGCAGGACCTTGTTGAGAAAGCGCATGAATTTTGCCCATATTCAAAAGCAACTAGGGGGAATATTCAAGTCAAACTCACTGCAAAAGCAAAATAAGAGGAGGGTGACCATTGTCACTAGCAAAAGACATTAAGCATTTTAAGCAAATTTATTGTGAAGAAGGCTGTCTATCCATTTACTTACGTACCTCTTTATCAAGCGCTGATCAACAGAAAGGCGAATGGAAAATTCGTTTAAAAAATGGATTAAAGAAGTTGGAAGAGTATATCGAAGCTAGTGACAATCAATCCGAATTAAAAGCTTTTAAAAAGCTAAAAAAAAGAAGCTGAAAATCAAATTCTGGAACTCTCAACTCACTTACCTAACAGTATCGTTTTTATTGGATCATCAAATGGAGATTTTCATTTACGCAAACTACAAGTACCTGTAGAAAATGATTTCCGCTGGGAACGGCATCCTGTTGTGGATCAACTTGAAAGCTTGGAAGAAAAGTACCCATTATCAGGTATTGTAATGATCAAAAAACGGATGTACATTCTGTGGAAACTAGCTTAGGTGAAGTGGTAGAAGAGAAGCATTATTCATGGGATATTGAGGAAGAAGATTGGAAGGAATACA
>BAXC01000096.1 GCA_001310375.1 Bacillus sp. JCM 19041
ACTAGTAGACTTAGAAGACTGGCATCAGCAATGGCGTTTTCGCCACTTAAAAACAGTTGAACGAATTATCGGAATGAAAAGCGGTACAGGAGGTTCAAAAGGGGTTCACTACTTAAAGGCCATTTTAGACGAGTACTTCTTTCCAGAATTATGGCAACTCCGAACAACCATTTAACAAAGACTGACCCAAACTAAAAAGAAAACGTTTGTCAGACTAGGAGCGACGGCAAGGGAAGATGCGAATAGAACAAAAGGTTCATGAGCACATGAGCGAGACCAGCGAGACGTATGCGATCATTTGTCTTCAGTCTGAAACCAAGGGCCTAGGCCCTTGGTTTATTTTATCGTCCATTTTGAGATGTTTTTATGTTCATAGTTTACAAGCTTATCAATTAGTACGTCTACTTCTTGTTCAACTAGGTATAGCTCTTTATACGCTTCATTCATAAACCCCTGCTCGATTGTATGGTCAAGCATTCTTAACAGTGGTCAAAAAAAACCGTCCACATTTAAAAAACTACATGGCTTACTATGATAGTCTAGTTGTGACCAAGTAAACACTTCAAACCATTCTTCCAATGTTCCAGCACCACCTGGTAATGCAACAAAACCATCTGCCAATTCTGCCATCAATGCTTTACGTTCATGCATGGTTCCGACAACATGAAGTTCTGAGAGGTTTTGATGAGCAATCTCAACCCGCTTTAGTTTTTCAGGGATTACCCCAATTACACGTCCACCAGCACTTAAACATGCATTAGCAACTGCTCCCATACAGCCAACTTGTGCACCACCATAAACAAGTGTGATCCCCTTTTCTGCCAAACGTTCGCCAAATCGTTCAGCTTGTTGAAGATAAATGGGGTTACTCCCTACACTAGAACCACAAAATACTGCAACTGCTCTCATATTGTAACCATCCCCTATTTTAGAATTTATGATCGGTATATAGACACAAAAGGAGTTGCGCTATTAATAAAGCGCCATGGATAATGCTTTGCTTGACGCGCCCCTCCAATCCCTACCCGTTTTGTTGCAAGCACTGGGGGTTCGATGCTTCCTTCTGCTATATAAAGTGATTCATCTAACAACGAAAGCCCATAATAATCCATTGTTATCCCCATTGCTTTTGTTAACTTTCCTGGTCCGTTGCTAAATTGCTTGTTTTTTAATTGCATACCTCTTAGCTTTTCCATCTTTTTAATGCCTGCAATTGGTTCAATTGCTCGTATCAATACAGCTTCAGGTTGTCCAGGTTCCTCACAGACTATATTAAGCAAGCAATGTGTATGCATGGAATAGGTATAAATGCGTCCTGGTTCTCCGTATAAAACTTTCGTACGCTTCGTTTTTTTTCTCCCAAAGCTGTGACATGCGGGATCAAGAACACCTAAATAAGCTTCTGTTTCCGTAATCTGACCAACTAAATACTCACCATCCAAAATATGAACAAGGTGCTTTCCTATTAAGGACTTTGCTAACAAGAGAGTCGGCTGCATATAAAATGACTGATCTACTGGGGAGAAAAAATTCATGATGTCTGTCCTTTCTTTTTACACACTTCCTTCTATTAAATCACATTACATGCTTGCTTCAAAGTATCGTACATCTAAAACAGGAATAAACCATCCCAGCTGCCCGATCCAAGAACTTGACAGGAGCAAAAGTCCAATGACAGACACATAATAAAGATCATTCTTACCAAAACCTATTTGATAAAAATGGCTTCTTCTCCCACTTGTCTTAAATTGTTTTGCCTCCATTGCAACGGCAATCCGCTGTGCTCTGCGAATTGCTTGTGCGAGCAACGGAATACTAAAAAAGATAAGTTTCTTGTAAAAACTTGTTACTCCTTTACGTTGATTAAGACCCCGAATTTCATAGGCATATAATAACGTTTGAAATTCAGACACCATAATTGGCAGCATTCGAATTGAGGCCATAAAGGAATAAGCTAAATTAGTTGGGAATTTGAGTTGTTGCATGAGTGAATAAAAAAGACGAACTGGCTTTGTTGTTAAAGCGAAAAGAAGTCCCAATACAGCGAAAACGGTCGCTCTCATACCTAAATGGATTCCACGATAAAAACTTTCTTCAGTAATATGAATAATCCCATACTGAAACCAAGTTGTGTCGCCTTTCCCAAATAGCATCATTGCACTCGATGAGGAAACAAATAATAAGAGAAAAGGCGCACAATAAAGTAACAGGAATAGCAAAGGATGTCCCGAATAAAAAAAATAGTAACAAAAAGGAAAAAACTAATATAAGCAGCAACGTGTTTGGATTATGAATAAAGATCACTAGTACAAAGAAACATATTGTTATGATTAATTTCAAGCTAGGATTCACTTCACTAAGCCATGTATCTTTCCACTCGTACGTCACCTTGTGTCCCTCCCCGATATTTCGTTTCCAAGAGCACTCCTGACTCTATTATCCATTGTTGTGTTGAAAAATGACGTACTATCTCCATATCATGTGTCACCATAACAATGGTCCCACCGTTCAATCGAAATTGTTCTAAGCAGTCGATTAATTGGAACGTATTTTTTGCATCTTGTCCAAATGTCGGTTCATCCAAGACTAGAACAGGCTTTGGAGTCATGAAAGCGTCGCGACACTTAATCTTCGTTTTTGTCCAATAGATAATTTATATGGATGAACATCCTTTTTATTTATCAATTGAAATTGCTCTAAAATCTCTAGCGCTTTCTTCTCTCCTGTCCCTTGTTCATATCCAATTAGCAATTCCTTCAGTGCACTATCAGCTAAAAATTGGTGTTCAGGATTTTGGAATACAAACGCAATGTCATTCACTAGCGATTGCTTTTTCTGAACCTGTTTTCCATTTAAAACATACGTACCTTTGACTGCAATAAATTCATTAATCCATAGAGTAAAGTCGTTTTCCCAGCACCATTTTCTCCTGTAATGCATATCCAATCCTTTTCCCTGACAAACGCATTCTTCACATCTAAAACGTCTGTTTTTCTACGAGTCAGCTTCCAATTGGTCAGACCAATTGTTTCTGTTGTTCCTCGTTCTCCATGCTGATGTGTTTGTTTAGATAGAAATTGCTGCCAAGATTCAGGTGCCAGACACCATATTTATCTATTTCTTCCTTATACTTTTCGAAACGTCGATCGGCTTGTTATCTGCAATGATTTCCCCGCCGTCATTAAACAAAATGATGCGATTGATAAAAGGAAGTACTTCAGAGATTTTATGTTCGACAATGACCATCGTTTGATTGTCGCAGATTTCGTTAATCGTCTTCCACATATCCGTTGTACCTTGAGGATCCAGCAGAGCCGTTGGTTCATCTAGAAACAATGTATCTCCTTCCACTGCGAGTGCACAAGCAATTGCTAATCGCTGTTTCATACCTTGAGACAGCGATTCAATAAGGGTATGGCTGTCTAGTTTATTTAAACCTACTATATCCAAAAGGTTAGCTATAATCGCGGTCATTTCTTTTCTTTCGACGCCAATATTCTCTAATACAAAAGCAAGTTCTTCATCGACATAAGGCATGCAAAATTGGCTGTCCGGATCTTGAAAAACGATGCCATATTTTTTCGGAAGCACGAGTCCTTCTGCCTCCATTGGTAGTTGAATCGCTTGTGGAATTAACCCCGCCATCACTTGGAGCAAGGTCGACTTTCCAGAACCACTCGGACCTAGGAGAAGGACCCTGTCACCTTTATTAATTTGAATGGAAAGGTCTTCAAACAACAATCTTTCAGCCATTGGATAAGCAAGAGACAAACGGTCAACTACGATTGCTGGTTTCTCTTGTATCATCCGCTTCTCCCGTTCTTCTTTTTTAGTATCTCGTAGTCTGTTGCTTTGACTGCTCTCAACAGATCAGTAACCCCGGTCTTTTCAAGTGCTTTCACGATAGCTGTTGCAAAAAATCCAGCAATTAATATGGCTCCGATCGTTCGGAAAATGATTCGCAATACTAAATTCCACGTACTTAAGTCAGTTAAATACGCATTAAAGTAATCAAGTCCAAGTGATGCAACGGAAGCAAAAATACCGCCTAACCCTGCTACTAGAACATTATAAACACGGTATCTGAATAATGCGAAAGCTACCTCCATTCCAATTCCCTGTAACAAACCATAAAGAAGCAATAATGGTCCGTATGGAGACCCAGCAAAAAATTCTCCTGAAGCAGCGGCTGTTTCAGCAAGAAGCGCTACCCCAGGCTTACGAATTAATAGTGCAGCGATCGTTCCCGCAATAAACCACATTCCATACAAAAGTTGATCTACTTGAAGACCCGGTAGACTCAAAACATCTGTAACAGGTGTCCATAACCTGTAAACAATTGCAAATACAACAGCAATCATGACTGTTACGATTATGTCCGTCAACGTTAATTTTTTACGATTTTTCATTCTCGACTCCTTCTCCACTTAAAGGGCATAAAAAAATCGCTCCACCTGAACGGATGGAACGACGAACTAAACGAAACCTATCATTTGATAAGATTGTATTAGTCACACCGCACTTCCCTTCGCTAGCATTATCTAGATCAGGTAAAGGGTTAAGGCAAAAAGCCTCTCTCAGCAAGACGCACCCCTAGTGGTTGTATATTTATTTGATGAACGACCGTCAATGGGCCCAAAGATGGGAGTTCCATTTCATTAGAACATAAATTGCTTCTCCTGACAATTACTAATTAGTCAAAAATGGACAATTCTTTTAACTGACGTAAATTAGTCACTTCTTCTGAAGGGTGAATGCCCGTATTATTGGTCATACCCTTCCGATTAATCCAAACTGACTTAATTCCAGCAGCATTTGCTCCTGTTATGTCTGTGTGCAAATTGTCACCAACCATTAGAACTTCTTCTTTTGACAAACCCGCTAACCGGAGTGCCTCATTAAACATCATTAAATCGGGTTTCCCTTTACCGTAAGCGCCGGAAATAAGAATGTGATCAAAATAAGGAACGAGTTGCGGCGTCATTTCTAATTTTGTATTTTGCAGATCAGGAGAGCCGTTTGTTAAAAGAAATAGCTTATAAGACTGATGTAATTCATCTAAAACTTGGAACGTCTCGTCATAAACGCACGGATGCTTCCGTCTCTCTAGTGGAAACTGCACCGCCAACTGATTTGCTAAATCTGTATCATTAACTCCTGTAGCCTCAAGACCTCTTGCCCATGCTGCTAACTGATATGTGGGCGCGATATCACGCAATTCTTCGAACCCCTCCATATCATCGCGAAATTGTCCCCATAAGCCTTCAAACGGATTGATGCCAATTAATTTTGTAAATGGATATGTTCCGTAAGACTCGTACAAATTTTTCGCTTCGTGCCGCACGTTTGTTTCTAGTTCGATCGGATTAATCTCTTGTCTGATTGCTTGTGCATATCGGCAAGTCTCCTTAAACGCTTGATCGATACTCTTCTCATCCCATAATAATGTATCATCTAAATCAAAGAAAACCGCTTTTATCATGTGGTCCTCCGTTATCTTATTCGTAATCTTTATTCAAAATGATGGACCAGCCAAATGGATCTTCACGTTTTCCTGTTTGGATGCCTGTTAATTCATCATAAAGTTTTTTAGCGAGTTCACCTGTTTTGTAATCATTGACTGTCATTTGATGGTCTTTCCAAAGCAACTCGCCTACTGGTGATATCACAGCAGCGGTACCTGTACCAAATACTTCCTCAAGCGTTCCACTCTTGCTTGCACTTAGTATTTCTTCAATCGAAATACGACGTTCATGCACGGGAACATCCCAACTTTGAAGTAATTCAATTACACTCCTACGGGTGACACCTTCTAAAATGCTACCAGATAATTCCGGGGTATGAATTTCGCCATTTATCTTAAAAAATACATTCATGCTACCGACTTCTTCAATGTATTTCTTTTCCATTCCATCTAACCAAAGCACTTGCGCTTTTTGATGGCTTGTCGCTCTCTCTTGGGCTTTATAAGCTGCACAGTAATTCCCCGCTGTCTTTGCCGTACCTGTGCCTCCTTGGGCTGCTCTTGTATACTGATCCTCAACAAAAATACCTACCGGTTGATTCCTTCTTTATAATAAGCGCCAACCGGTGATAAAATTATCATAAATTTGTATGATTGAGATGGTGCCACACTTAAATTTGATTCTGTAGAAATAATAAAAGGTCGGATGTACAAGGAAGTTCCTGTTTTTGTTGGAATCCATTCCTTATCAATTCGAATTAACTCTTTTAAATAAGCAAATAACTGCGCCTCGTCAATAGGCGGAATGCTCAAGCGGTCGCTTGATTGATTTAATCGTTTAAAATTTTCTTCTGGGCGAAACAGACGCACCGAGCCATCTTCTTCAGAACGATAAGCTTTTAAACCTTCAAAAACAGTTTGTCCATAATGGAACACCATTGATGCCGGGTCAAGCGTTAACGGTTGATAGGGAATGATGCGAGGGCTATACCAGCCTTTACCTTCAGCATAATCCATAATAAACATATGATCAGTGAAATACTTACCAAATTCCAATTGGTCTGCTTCGGGTTTTTGCTTTTCATGTGTACATTTCATAATTTCCAGCGTTTGAATAGTCATAAAAAAAGAGCGCTCCTTCTTTTTTTTCTCTTTATTTATACGATCTCCCCATAAAAACAGAAACCTTGTCCATACTGAACAATATAAGGTTACTATCCCTCAACTATATCATGAATTCATTTATTCAAACAGTTTTTTGTATCCGAATTTATCTGGCAACTTTGAAATACGGGGAAATAAATTAAAATCAGCAAAGAGAGGAGTTAAAAACGTGGAGAGATATAATGAATTGCGAAAAGGGGAATCTGGAGCTTGGCTGAGCATCTTCACTTATCTTTTTTTGGCAGCGGTAAAGCTGTCAATTGGCTATCTGTTTATGTCACAAGCATTAGTCGCGGATGGATTTAATAATGCCGCGGATATTATTGTTTCTGTTGCTGTATTAATCGGATTACGCATTTCTCAAAAGCCACCAGACCATGACCACCCATACGGACACTTTCGGGCAGAACATATAGCTGCTTTGTTAGCTTCTTTTATTATGGCAGTAATTGGGCTACAAGTTTTATATGAAGCAGGTACATCTTTATTTAGCAGTTCTATCGTTGAACCCCCTAATATACTGACTGCTTGGGTCGCAGGTGGCGGCGCGATTATCATGTTTTTTGTGTATCGTTATAATAAAAAACTAGCTAAAAAAATAAATAGCCAAGCATTGGCTGCCGCCGCTCAAGATAACAAAAATGATGCCCTTGTAAGTGTTGGTGTTGTAATTGGGATCATTGGTTCTCATCTACATTTAGGTTGGATTGATTCACTTACTGCTTTTCTTATTGGGTTAATTATTTGCTACACTGCGTGGACAATTTTTAAAGACACAACTCATTCATTGACCGACGGTTTTAACGAAGAGGCGCTAATGCCCTTTAAGCGCACCATTGAAAAACTTGACCAGGTTCAAAAAGTAAGACTAATTAAAGCGCGTCAAGTTGGAAGCTCAATTTATGCAGATGTCACAATAGAAGTTCACCCACACTTAACAGTGGAAACGAGTCATAACATTGCAGATCAAATCGAACAAAAACTGCGAGACGATCATGACATTGTTCATACAACGGTCCATATAGAACCACAAAAACCAAACCAAGAGTAAAAAGCGAAATGATTCTTCGCTTTTTACTCTTGGTCCTTATTCAAGTACAGTTACAGTTACTTGTCTTCTGCCAAAAGAGAACGCTTCATCTTTTGTTTGTACAAATAGATCAATCTTGTGTCCTTTTATTGCTCCACCTGTATCACCAGCAATTGCCTCTCCATAGCCTTCTACATAAACCCGACTTCCTAATGGGATTACCGCAGGATCGACTGCCACAACTTTCTGGTTCGGATTTGCTCGTAAATCAATTCCAGTGCGAGTTACGCCAGAACATCCATTACAATAGGCCGTGTATGCAGTGGCTTCCATCTGCATTGTTTTTCCCTCTTGAACTTGAACTGATTCGCTTTCTTCTGAAGCACTCGCCTTTACAGAATTATCGTCCGCCTCAATACTTTGAGGTGAATTTGACGCCGCTTCTCCGTTGTTCTCTACTTGTGCTGTTTCATCCAAATCATCCTGCTCTTTTTCTTCTGCTTTATCTGAAGAATTTGGTTCGGTTACGGGTTTCTGCTTTGCTTGTGCTTGATTATAGTAGATATATTTATGGGTTTGTGGTCCTGCTATACCATCGACCATTAATTGGTGTTTCTGTTGAAAAGAAACAACGGCTGCCGTTGTTAGAGGTCCATATTTTCCATCAATATCTGAATGATAATAGTTTAAATCAGAGAGTTTTCTCTGAAGTTCATAAACTAGAATTCCTTCACTGCCCTCTTGTAACACTTTTAACGAACCAATCGTTTGTTTACCAGCTACACCATCGGTTGATAATCCGTGATCTTTTTGATATTGACTGATCGCTTCAACTGTACTTTCATCAATAATATTAGTTAATTGATCATTTTCCAAATATCCAAGTTCAGCTAATTCTGCTTGCAACCATTCTACTTTCTCTCCTTCATCACCTTTATGTAATTGTTCAAACGATTGAGCCTCTACTAAATTTTGGGCTAACAGGATGAACATTAAACACATTCCAATGGATGTAATGATTAGTTTTAGTTTCATTTCGATGCACTCCTTACCTTTTTTGGGTTTAAAACAATTGGACTGCCGGTGGCGGGTGATCATGTAAGTTGATTGACTCATAGTGGCGCCTCCCTTTCTAGTAACCTGCTAATATACCTACTCGTTCGTGTCCTACAATAAAACAAGTTACATACTATTTAATGTTCTTGTAATGTTTTTGTAATAATGCACAAAAAGACACGCGAGAACGTGTCTTTTTTGAAACTATACGGATTAGTTTAGAATCGTTACTTTTACAGTTTTTCGGCCGAAGTTTTGTGCATCACTTTTTGATTGCATATAAAGATCAATCTTTTGACCGTTAATAGCACCACCAGTATCACCAGCAATTGCTTCTCCATAACCCTCTACATAAACCTTCGTCCCGAGTGGAATGACATTCGGATCAACTGCAATAACTTTCTGATTTGGATTTGCTTTTAAATCAATTCCAGTGGCAGTTACACCTGAGCATCCATTGCAATTCGCCGTATAAGCAGTTGCTTCCATTTGATATGTAATGGAGCTATCTTCTTTATTAACGTCTTTTTTAGATGTTTCTACTTGTTTTACACTTTTTTCTTTAGTGTCCTTCTTCTCTTCAGCTGGTACTTCTTTTGTCTCTACTTCAGTTGTTTCTATTTTCTCTTCTGTATTTTGTTGCTTAGGTTGCTCTTGTGTACTCGTCTCCGTTTTTGCTTCCTGCTCTGATGCTAACGCCGCTTTTTTCTGCTGTTCTTTTTTATACACAGTAGAGTTATTATAATAAAGTTTACTATAAGTAGCTGGATTTGCTATTCCATTTATTTCTAAGTCATTTTGCTCTTGGAACTGCTTCACGCTTTTTCTGTCAATGGACCGAATAGCCCGTCCAGGTCACCATTATAGTAATTAAAATCACTCAATCTACTTTGCAGTTCTTCAACAAAATCTCCTTCATCACCAGCTTCAAGATGACTAAGTGCACCAAATGTTTGCAAACCTGCTATGCCATCAACTAGTAAATTTTGAGAACCTTGAAAATCTTTTACCGCCTCTGAAGTTGCCGTTTCATACTCTCCAGTTAGGTCTTCTTTATTTAATAGGCCATTGTCTACTAACAACTGTTGCAAGTGTTCTACCTCTTCCCCACTCGCTCCTTCTTTAAGCGGAGATTCAATGGCAGCATCTGCTGACGACGGGGCAATTAAAAAGATAAATCCTGCAGTCACAACAGGAATTGCAATCGAACGCAATACATTCAGTGGAATATGTTTTTTCAACATAAAACCCTCCTTCGTATGTTTCTGATTTGGATATTACCAGCCTTTCAAACCCGGTACAATCACAATTCACCTTTCTTAACGTTTTCGACATCGAACTGTAATAATCGTTACGGCATGGTCACATTATCACAGTATAATGAATAGACAAATAATTGTCATTTGACATTTATTCATATTTTCACACTATTTAATACGCATAAATTCCATCTGTCATAGATTTTCAACGAACATGATTATTCATTTGCAGAATTCTACATTTTTATTTAAAATCTCGCTACTTTCAGCATGGTTTGCAATTACAATTGAAATGTGGTTGTCATATAACACTTACTCAAACCTTTTGCATAGCCTACTATATATGCAAAGAAAGTGGGTTGATGAAAGTGAATTATACAGATATGTTAGCTGAATTTGGGATTGGCAGTGCCCATCCAGGCGGTTTCTCTAAAACAAAACAAATGATGATGGAGATCGATATACAAGAAACAATGACCATATTGGAATGTGGATGTGGCACTGGTCAAACAGCCGCTTATTTACAGCAACTATATGATTGTAACGTAATTGCTGTCGAAGCCCACCCTATGATGGCCGCAAAAGCCAAACAACGCTTTGCGCAAAATCAATTGCCAATCGTCCTTTTGCAAGAAAAAATCGAGTCCATGCCTCTTGGAAATGAAAGTGTTGATTTAGCAGTCGCTGAATCAGTCTTATCATTTTGTCAGCTTGATCAAGCCATTAGCGAAATTTTACGGGTTTTGAGACAAGGAAGCCTTATGTATGCAAATGAACTCATTTGCACAGAATCTTTAAGGCCAGAAGAAAAAAATCAGCTCTCTTCAATTTATGGTTTCACTTCATTGTTCACTGAATCTGAATGGAAAAAAACATTACTTGGGCTTGGTTTTGCATCTGTCGTGATTACGGGTCAGACAAGTGCCTCGCAATTGCAGCATGACGATGGTGATAAAGGCAACGATATGATGCCATCTCCTTCTATCTCACCAACAAGCTTTGCAACACTTCAGTCTCATCAACAAACAATGAATCTTTTTGGAGATAAAATCGGTCACGCCCTTATAAAAGCAACAAAATAAAAGTAAAAAATGAAGCTACTTGAACGAAATCGCTTTCATATGGTATGTTCATAAAGATTTACAAGCACATTGGCCTTTGTGTGAAAGACTACTGATTTTCCTAGCCCATAAAGGCCTTATTTTGAATTAGATCTAGTTAATCGCAACATGATTATCGTATGTTTCAGTTAGAAAGGAAGAAGAGAATGACAAAGCAAAATATTGGCGTTGTTGGTGTTGGGGTGATGGGCCGCAGCTTGGCTCTAAACTTTGAAAGCAAAGGTTTTTCTGTATCTCTTTATGATGTTTCAGAAGAGCGTATTAATCAGATCATTTCCTTAGAAAAAAAAAAGAACGTTTAGTTGGTACATATTCCTTAGAAGAATTTGT
The DNA here is from genome assembly GCA_001310375.1 of Bacillus sp. JCM 19041. GTDB lineage: Bacteria > Bacillota > Bacilli > Bacillales > Bacillaceae_D > Shouchella. The sequence goes on from BAXC01000096.1 coordinate 11,425, forward strand.
AGCCTCACTAGAAAAACCTCGTAAAATAATGCTGATGGTACAAGCTGGTTTGGTAACAGACCAAGTAATCGATTCACTTGTCCCTTTACTGGATGAAAAAGATATCCTCATTGATGGTGGCAATACTTACTATACAGATACAGTCCGCCGCTCTCAATTAGTAGAACAGCACGGGATTCATTTTATAGGAACAGGAGTATCAGGTGGTGAAGAAGGCGCATTAAAAGGACCTTCCATCATGCCTGGTGGTCAAAAAGAAGCATACGAATTAGTAAAACCAATCTTTGAAAAGATCGCCGCTCAAGTTAATGGCGAACCTTGTACAACATACATTGGTCCTGATGCTCTGGCCATTATGTGAAAATGGTGCATAATGGAATCGAATATGGGGATATGCAATTAATCTGCGAGCTTATTCATTGCTCAAAAATGTTCTAGGACTTGATGCAAAACAACTTCATAGCGTGTTTAAAGAGTGGAATGAAGGAGAACTCGATAGTTACTTAATAGAGATTACAGCTGATATCTTCACAAAAATAGATGAAGAAACAGGAGAGCCTCTCGTTGACCTTATTCTTGATACCGCAGGTCAAAAAGGCACAGGAAAGTGGACAAGTAAAAGCTCACTCGATCTAGGTGTTCCACTTCCCGTTATTACGGAATCGGTATTCGCACGTTTTCTTTCTGCCATGAAAGAAGAACGTGTAAAAGCAAGTAAGATCTTATCAGACCAAGTCAAGCCGAATTCACTGACGATAAAGATGCCTTTATTGAAGAAATCCGTAAAGCGCTCTATTTCAGTAAGGTCCTTTCTTACGCTCAAGGATTTGCTCAGTTAAAAGCAATGTCAGAAGAACATCAGTGGGATTTACAGTACGGAGAAATTGCTAAGATTTTCCGTGGTGGATGTATCATCCGTGCTGCATTTCTACAAAACATTACAGATGCTTTTTCTAAAGACGCCGAGCTTCCGAACTTGCTTTTAGATTCATATTTCGAAAAGATTGCTAAAGACTATCAACAATCCCTTCGTAAGGTGCTTTCAATGGCGATCACTCACGGTATCCCTGTACCAGGTTTCGCCAGTGCGATTTCTTATTATGATAGCTACCGGAGCGAGCGCTTACCAGCAAACCTCCTTCAAGCGCAACGCGATTATTTCGGTGCTCATACGTACAAGCGAATTGATAAAGAAGGTATTTTCCATACAAATTGGATTTAACAAAACAAAACAAGCTTTCATGCATGTGCATGAAAGCTTGTTTACTTTTATTACATATTTTCAACTGGCCACCATGAATTACCATCCGCTTCTAGCAACTGATCCGCTTCTTTTGGACCCATAGATCCTGAGGCGTAGCTAGCAGGGACTTCATCACTCTTCTCCCAAGCATTCGAAATGGCGTCAACAAGTGACCAAGATAGACTTACCTCATCCCAATGAGCAAAGTTTGTCGCATCTCCCATCATGCAGTCAAACAACAATCGTTCATAAGCTTCTGGTGTGTTGACTCGGTCTTCACTATCATGTCTATACTCCAGATGAACAGGCGTCGTATCTGCTGAACCAATTCTTTTTCCGTTTAATACGATCGTAATGCCTTCGTCCGGTTGAATATGGATAATTAATAAATTCGGCCCAGTTTGCTTTTCTTCTTTTCTGTACAAGTTTAGAGGCAGTTCTTTAAACTCAACTACAATCTTTGTTGATTTTACTGCCATACGTTTGCCAGTACGAATATAAAAAGGCACTCCAGCCCAGACATGATTATCAATCATTAATTTAGCTGCCACGTACGTTTCAGTGTGGGAAGTCTCACTTACATTATCTTCCTGCAAATATCCGTTAACGCGCTCACCATTCATCGTTCCTTCAGAATACTGGGCCCGGACAACATTTTCAGAAATCGTTTCTCCCATAACAGGACGCAAAGCTCGAAGCACTTTAATCTTTTCACTACGGATATCATCTGTAGATAATTGAAGTGGTACATCCATCGCAAGCAGCGAAACCATTTGCAGCATATGATTTTGTACCATGTCTCGCAATGCACCTGACTTTTCATAATAACTACCGCGACCTTCTACACCCAATTGTTCACTCGAAGTCACTTGGATGTTAGCGATATTGCGGTTATTCCATAATGGTCCGAAAATACCATTTGCAAAACGGATAACTTGAATATTTTGGACCATCTCTTTCCCTAAATAATGATCAATTCGGTAGATTTCATCCTCGGAGAATGCTTTCCGAATCTCTTCATTTAACTGGATGGCAGACTTTAAATCCGTCCCAAAAGGCTTTTCTATGACGAGTCTAGACCACCCTTTTGTATCTTTTAAACCTTCATTGTTTATTGATTGAGCAATTAAACCAAAAAATTCCGGAGCCATTGCCATATAGAAAATGCGATTTCCTGGAATTTGGAAGGTTTCATCCAATATCGCTAACTGATCACCTAGTTGTTGATAGGACTCCTGATTCGTTACATCGAATGGCATATATGAAAAATGGTTCAAAAATGATTCTGCCTCTGAAGCAGCATCTTGTCCATGTTCAGTTACAATAGATTCTTTCACTACATTCCTTAGTGTTGCATTATCCCAATTTCTCCGACCTAAACCTAAAACCGCAAACTTATCTGTTAAATTCCCCTTACGATATAAGTTATAAATCGAAGGAAATAACTTGCGCTTTGCTAAATCACCAGTTGAACCAAAAATCACAAAAACGGTTTCCGCTTGCTCAGTGTGTTTCATTAATCCAAAACCTCTTTTCATCATACAAACTACTACAGTTGTTTGTATTACATTTGACCTTTTTTAGTATACCTAAAATTGATTACGAATGATGCATATTTGCTTAAAATGAATATCTTAAAATGACCTTTTCTATTATACCTGTGTTTTCATAAAGATGCATGATCTTATTACCGTGAGTTGCCATTTTTTACTTATGTATTTTGCTTTGCATATTCGACGTAATGTGGTATTGTTAGATAGCCTTAATTATATTCCTTTTAGAGACATTCTGCCTTTCCCAGCAGAATGTCTTTTTCAGTTTCTTTGATCAGCGTACGTACTTACCAAGAAAATTCCTCATTTTCTCTTCACATAAATTCCAGAATAATAAGCATTTCATTCAAATCTTTTCCTGCTTGATGCAATTGGTAAACCATTTTAAATGGAACAAATGTATCTTGTTCACCATGTATCAATAAAATAGGCACGGTTGAATTTTTATTTGTTTAATTGCTGATGCTTCATAAAATGATTAGCCACTCTCCTAACCTTTGTATATAAGCTAGCTAATAGAAGAAAAGGGAATGCAGGTAACTGATAAAGCTCCTTTCACTTGTTTTCGCAAGGATTCACCACCCGTCATTAAAACAGTTGATCCACCATGGAGATGCCATGAAGTACTATTGATGCTTGTCTTTCAAATTGTACAAGTAAGTAATGAATCCATTTTACATAATCATGTCGTTCATGCCAACCAAAGCCAATATAACTCCCTTCACTTTTCCCGTGCCCTCTTGCGTCTGGAATCAATACATTATAATTAAGTTTTTCCACTTATAAGCGAGCAAATTCAAGCATATCGTTACCTTCTCCTGTATAACCATGGGCCAAAATAACACATATTAACGTTTCGAGTCTAGCTGGAATATAAAGGGCATGGAATTTAAACCATCTTCGGAGTTTAAAGTCACTTGCTTTGTTTCTTGCTGTGATAACCATTCTAATTTTCCCATTTGTTCTTCTTCAGATTTTAGCACTTCTGGCAAGTCAGAACTATGATCTAAAATTGCTTTTTTGCCGTTCGATAAAAATATTCTGTTGCTCTTGCGATCGTCCTTATAACAAATAGTCCACCAGCCAGCATCCAAGAAAATCGTTTCTTTTTTTCACGTTCATACCTCTTCCCTATCTTTACTGCTTAACATAATGTACGTTATATTGTTTTATTATTTGTTCCTGAAAGTTTTTAATTGTTTTATTGCGGTATGTGAAATTTATCTAAATGTGTGAGAGAAAGATCATTATACTTGTAACTGTTTTTGTAGACATCTCCTCCCATTCCCTTTTCCGATCTCGCGAGGTGATGGTTGCCAACCGTTAGCAACAGTCATTCTTACAGCTCTTACTCTTCCAGCAAGTTCAATAATTTTATTGACTGTTAACGGAGTTACGTTATAGGAACATTTATTGGACTTGATGTAGCAACTGGTACAATTGTCTTCGTCGATGCAACAAATGGAGCTACATTGCATTTTACTACGACATCAATTTGTAAAATTTTTGTTTTTGTAAACAGTTCATGCTGGTCTATGGCCAGCATATTTTTGTTTTACTTCTTTCGTGCATTATTATCATAAAATTTCATTCTCTTGAATATCTTCTTTAAAAGGAGTTGATAGGGATGTACGGAAACGGGGATTGGGTTGTCTATAAAGCAGGCCGAACAAGTATACTAGGTTGGATTAGTGAAGCTCGAGTGGTTGCATCCGATTCTTCTAATGCACCTATCAAAACAATGTATCAATTTTATACAAAACAACGTGTTTTAAACGGAAAGCAGCCCTTACTTGCTAATGAGGAAGATCTGCAATTAAGCAAAGCCAAATTAAAGGCAACGGATATCCGATCTCTTCAAGAAATCGCACTTTTAACCAAGGACAAGCAATGGTTCCTGGAGTTAAGTAATCAACTTACCCATGCGTTCTAAAGAAAAAGACGGTCTACCCCGTCTTTTTTTCATTTTAAATGTATCTATATAAACACTCATCTTTTTCTAGTATACTGATTGTATAAAACGAAGCCAAGAGACTTAAAAGGAGAGAAAAGTCGAGATGAACCCCATTACATCTATCTCAGAATTAGAGAAAGCTTTTCATATAAGAGAAGTTGTATTTGTCCAAGAACAACATTGCCCGATTGAAGATGAATTTGACGAATATGACCATTTAGATGCAGCGTGTTTTCATGTACTCGCCTATCAAGAAGGACAAGCTGCTGGAACCGGACGTGTTCGGTTTAATGGGAAAAAGGCAAAGCTAGAACGCATTTGCATACTTAAACAGTTCAGAGGCAAAGGGATGGGGAAAGATATTGTCCAAGCGTTAGAAGAGATTGCACGTAAACAACATGCTTCAGAAGTAGTTTTGCATGGACAAGAGCATGCAGAAGGTTTTTATCATTCCTTAGGTTATAAAACAGATTCGGATCTATTTATGGAAGATGGTATACCACATCTATTGATGACAAAATCATTTTAATCATTAGGTGGTCGAGCACTAAACTAGCTCAACCACCTTCCTTTAATTTAGTCTTTTTATCTGGATATTTGTTAATCGAATCACGATGCGTCTTGATGGATTCCCACGAATATAATCCAAATCGTAAACGATCTCCGCAATTGCTCCAAGAAAAGATAAATCTTTACTAATTCGCAAATGCACTTTATTTACTGTTGAGACATGAGATAAAAACTCTTCTGCCTCCTCTCCATTTAATTGATGCAACACTTCTTCACTGTCAAGATCAATAAACTCGACGTTCAAAGTACCACCACCCTTTTCTCAACTTCATCTTATTTCTATCCTATGAAGCGTAATAGTGATCCATACGATCAAAAATCCTAAAAGCAACAACATAGAAAACCACTAAATAGAAAGCGCATTTTATG
>BAXC01000097.1 GCA_001310375.1 Bacillus sp. JCM 19041
CGAAAAGCTGTGGGAACTTGAGCATCCTGAACGTGTAAAATAAGGGGAGCAAACATCTAACGTTAGGTTAGGTGCTTGCTTTTTTGTATGTTTCTATTAGGTTTACATCGAATGCGCTTTCTTTTATAATAAGCGTAAAAGAAGGAGGTAATGGGTATGGGTGCTGAAACTATGGATGACTTTGCTTATTTGGTTATGCAAATATTCACCGTGGTTCTTCTTGTTGGAACACTAGGTGTATCTTTTTTTGTCGGGAAGATTTGGAAAAAGACAAATGGATATTGAGTAAAGTCAAAGGGTTCCTGATGGAAGCCTTTTTTTCTTGACCTTTCTAGAGAGCTTATTTTACATAAAGTTGGTGTTTGGAAACTAGAGGATGTGGTCAATTGAGAAGTGCATTTACAGAAGCGATGGATGTATTTAAAGATGTATTCTTTTACAGTCAACAACTAGTTGTTGCTGAGTTAACGCATGAATTCCAAAAGCTGTCTCCTGAACAATTGGCAGTTCTTCTGTTATTAGATTTATCAGGGTCTATGACATCTAAGGAAATCGCGCAGTTCCAAGGGACTCACAAAAGTGCGGTTTCCAATCGTTTAAAAAAGCTACAGAAAAAGCAATTCATTTCATTCGAAGCTGATAGGTACGACAATCGAGTAAAGCATGTGAACCTCACAGAATTAGGTGAGAAACAAATGCAATTGTATAATGAAGAAGTACTTAGCTATTTCGAGGAATTATTTTCTGATTTTCAATCAAGTGAGATTGAACAATTTACTCAGCTGTTAGGCAAAGTGCGAGATCGATTAAAGCAGCATAGCCCGGTTAGTAAAGAAGTAAATAAACGTTAAACGAATTGATTGACATAAAGAAGAGCAGACAAAATTATCTGCTCTTCTTTAAGCTGCGTTTTAACGCTTCTTTCGGCCAAGCCCCATCGCTCGTTCCGCTTTAGCTAATGTTTTCTGCGCATTTTTGTTTGCTTTTTCTGCGCCTTTATCTAAAATTCTGTCGAGTTCATCAGAATGAATCAGTTCATGGTAACGTGCTTGAATAGGTGATAATGTGTTGATAACTGCTTGAGCTAAATCAGCTTTAAAGGGTCCATAACCTGTTCCTTCGTATTCTGCTTCAATATCTGAAATGGAACGATCCGTGCAAAGCGAGAAGATGGATAATAAGTTTGAAACGGCTGGTTTCTCTTCTCGGTCAAAACGAATGATTCCGTCTGAATCTGTAACGGCGCTTTTCACTTTTTTCTCAATTATCTTTGGATCATCCAACATTGAAATGTAGCTTTTAGGTTGTGGATTGGATTTACTCATTTTCTTGTGTGGATCATTTAACGACATTATGCGTGCCCCTACTTTAGGTATCCGGACTTCTGGAACCGTAAAGATGTCGTTGTATTTTTGATTAAAGCGTTCAGCTAAGTTTCTTGTTAGTTCTAAATGTTGTTTTTGGTCTTCCCCCACAGGAACAATATCTGTTTGGTAAAGCAAAATATCTGCAGCCATCAGTGGCGGATAAGTAAGTAGTGATGCAGAAACCCCTTCTTTGCCACTCGATTTATCTTTAAATTGTGTCATCCTTTCAAGCTCGCCTATGTATGAAACACATTGCATTAACCAACCTAATTGGGCGTGAGCAGGTACTTCTGATTGAATAAAAAGAGTGGACTCATCAGCATCAATTCCCGAAGCGATATATAAGGCTGCCAAACTCCGAATGTTCTCTCTTAATTTCAAACGCTCCTGAGGTACTGTTATTGCATGTTGGTCAACAATACAAAAATAACAATTATATTCATCTTGCATACCCGCAAAATGCTTCATAGCACCTAAATAATTTCCTAATGTTAATGTGCCGCTAGGCTGTATTCCTGAAAATACGGTTTGCATATTGTTCAACTCCTGTCATTACTACTCCTAATTATCGTAATGCACAGAAAGGGCAAAAGCAACTATATAGGGTTTGGTACAAGGAAATGTATGAAGAAGCTGGGCATAAGAAAATAGGCCAAGCACATATATTTAAGAACGACGACTCTTTGTTTGTTTTCGCTTGCGCAAAACAAATAAACAGACATTTAAAATTAAAAGAAACACAAACCAAAACATGGAGTAAGGTATATCTTGGAAAAAGAATACAAATAGTAAAAATGCAAAACAAGCAATTACTTGTAGGGTTTGCAAGAGGGACATAGGTTAACACACTCCTATAACCTTCAAAGAAGGAGGATTTATATGGTTTACATTGTGAGAAAAAGTTTGCTGAAGGTAGGACTAATTAGTGCGATCATCGTAACAGGATGGTTCCATTTACGGACTGAAGAGATTTTTCGTCATGTTGAAGTAATTGTAAATGCAAAAACAGAAGGCGTCCAGGTAGATGAAATTGCTCCAGCTTTTACATTGCCCACTTTATCAGGAAATGAAATAACGTATAAAGCTGGAGAAGCGCCTGTGACGGTTATTCATTTCTTTTCTACATGGTGCTACCCCTGTCAGGAAGAGATGCCATTAATTGTTAAGTTAGATGAGGAGATGACAGCAAAAGGAAATCAGTTCATCGCTGTTAACTTAACAAGTTCAGAAACAGATAAAAGTCAGTTGCAACCATTTTTAAACCATTACGGTGCTTCTTTTGATCCGTTGCTTGACAAAGCCGGTTTAATTCAGAAAAAATATCGGATTTTTGGAATTCCAACAACACTAATTATTGACCAAAAAGGGAAAATCATGAGCCGTATCAATGGACCAATGAATGAAGAACAAGCGAAAGCCTTGCTTGCCAGCTAACATTTTAATTGGAATTTTGGGTGAGAACCGCTGCAATCTTAACATCAAGTTCATGTAAAAGGTGACGTGCCTGTTTGTCGCTAATTGTACGATAATGATGGTCTCCTAGTGGTTCTTCGTCCATTCCATCTGCTCGAGCTACAAGTGACTGGAGAGGCGTAAGTTGAAGTTTGCCAGTAGGCAAGTAAGAATCTGTATGCAGGAGAACAGCGAGTGCTATTTCCTTTGCTTTTCTTGGATGCTCTCCAAGGCGAATGAGTAATTTATGGGCTCTCTCTGCCCCTTTAATGGCATGAATATCATATGCTTTATAGAGCGAGAAATCCCATTTTCCATTTTTATACCATGTATAATGGCCGATATCATGTAAAAATGCCCCTTTTGTAGCGAGGTCCAGGTCAATTTTCTCATTGATTGCTAAAGCGTAAGCGTGATAGGCACAGCGGATGGCATGTGCCATACCTGAGCGTTGAATGTATTTCTGGGCTATGCGGTGATTATAAATTTGTAAAAGTGTCACATCTCTCATCAATAGTACTCCTTGTCTGCAAATGCATTTTTTTAATTACCTATGCTATAATGGAGCAAAGCGTTTGTAAAGGGGATGTTTTTTTGGCGGAGACGCATGTGTTTTCAAGGCGTGAAGAAATAGCCAATGCGATTACGCATGGTATCGGTGCTGTTCTTAGTATTGCAGCTCTCACGTTGTTAATCGTTTATTCGAGTATTTATGGTACTGCCTGGCATGTTGTCAGTTTCACAATATACGGAGCAAGCATGCTCCTTCTTTATGTTTCCTCAACTCTTGTCCATAGTTTCCCGGCTGGAAAAGCAAAAGATTTATTTGAAATCTTTGACCATGCGGCTATATATGTATTTATAGCAGGAACTTATACGCCTATTTTACTCATTCTAGTTGGTGGTGGTTTAGGCTGGACGCTGTTTGGAATTGTATGGGGGATAGCCTTTGCTGGTATTTTGTTTAAAGTTTTTTTTGTTAAGAAATTTTTGTTCTTTTCAACAGTTTTATACTTAGCGATGGGTTGGTTAGCAATTTTTGCGATCAAACCAATTTATGAGTCTCTATCGACCACGGGTATCTGGTTTCTTGTAATTGGTGGTCTCTTTTATACAATTGGAACGATCTTCTACATGTGGAGAGGTTTCCGTTACCATCATGCAGTGTGGCATTTGTTCGTTATAGCGGGTTCGATTTTCCATTTCTTTCTCGTGTTTATTTATGTTTTGCCCGTTAATGTTTAAAAAAAACAATCTGGTTGCCAGGTTGTTTTTTGTTGCTCACTACAATGCCCAATAACTAGAAGCAATGAGAAAGATTGTAGTTTTTTTTTATGTTTTTCTTGGCAATGAATAGAAAAGAACGATATACTTTATGTCGAGGAGGATAGAACTTTGTATATCTCTTTAAATCAATTGGCTGTATACCTTGGTGTTACGGAATCGTATTTAAGAGGGCAGCTCCTCTTAGGAAATATCTCTGGCGTATTTGATGGTGAGAAGTGGCTTTTTAACCAATCACAGTTTGACATACATAAAAAACAACTTGATGATAAACGAAAGCAAGCGGTAAAAGATGATGAGGAGCCTATACCAGAAGATTGGGACGCGCATGATGAAGATTAATTTTAGTAAAAGGGTGTGTACATATGAAAAAAGTAATGATAGGCGGTCTTTGCGTGGCTTTGGCTACAAGCATTGCGTCCATAGGCAGTGAAGTAAATGTTGCAAAGGCTGAGACGGGACAAACGGCTTTAGCTCATGCCCCGAAGCTTATTAGTGACAATACATTTGAGGCACCGACACGATCAGCTCGGTTTGTTCACCAGTCTGGATATCACTTTGGTTATCCAGAAGAAGGCGTACGTGTATATTCTTAACTGCGCACTCTGCTGGCGGATCAAAATTTAACTCGTTAATCGATTTAGTGAATGACACTGACCTGAACTCGATGGTAATTGACATAAAGGATGACCATGGAAATATTACGTACATGCCTGATGAAGACTCTCCATTTTATGATATTGCAAAAAACTTTATCGATGATCCAGCTGAAATGATGTCAGTGCTTGAAGAGAATGATATTTATCCAATTGCTCGAGTTGTTGTTTTTAAAGACTCAGTTTTGGCCAATTTAAGACCAGATCTGTCATTTAAAGAGAATGGTTCTGTTTGGAAAAATGGTCGTGGCGAATCGTTTGTAAACCCATTTCTTGAAGAAGTTTGGGAATACAATGTTGCGGTTGCTAGAGAAGCAGCAGAAATGGCTTTCAAGACATTCAATTTGACTACGTTCGTTTCCCAGAAGGATTTGAAACAAGAGATGAGGATTTAGACTATGAAACTGGGAAATATGGAGACGATGAAAGCGATAATGTCCAGCGCCGTGTAAGTGCTGTAACTGATTTTGTTGCGTATGCGAGGGATGAATTGAGCGCATATGATGTGGATGTTTCAGTTGATATTTTTGGCTATGCGGCAACAGTTCCAGAAGCTCCTGGAATTGGACAGAATTTCCTTAAAATCTCTGAGAATGTTGATGTTATTTCTTCGATGATCTACAAGTCATTGGGGACCAGGTTCGATTGCTGGACTCGACAAACCAGATTTATACCCATACGAGTTAACAGATGAATACGCGAAAGTTGAGAATGAATTATTAGGACAACTTGGGGATGAACAACCTGTTTCACGCCCTTGGATTCAAGATTTCACAGCGAGTTATTTAGGGTCAGGAAATTATTTAAATTATGGCGCTGCTGAAGTAGAAGACCAAATAAGAGCTCTGTATGAGAACGATATTAATGAATTCCTATTATGGAATGCGAGCAACACGTATTCCGAAGGTGTTGATTACGAGAATCCATAAAAAGAAGCGGCCAATGCCGCTTCTTTTTTGAGTAATGATTGTTTTTTGGGCAATGTTAATGAGAACGGGTTTGAACAGTTAAGAATAACGGTATTATATATAAGGGGTTATATTAGACTACAAAGGAGTGTTGAACATGCCACGTGGTATGAAAAGCTAGCGGAATATTTCCCTGTTGAGGAAATGAAATCAGAAGAGCATATGAAGCTGCTTCTAAAAGAAAAAGGTGATATATATCATAAAGATGAGAGCAATAAACATGTGTTAATGTATGTTGAGACAGAGGATTTCGTTTTTGTCGATTACTTATTTGTATCAGGTTCAGCAAGAGGGGAAGGATTAGGGAAAAAATTAATCGAGCAATTGAAAAAAAAAGAACAAGCCGATTATACTGGAAGTAGAGCCGGTTGATTATGATGATACAGATACTGAAAAGAGGCAACGCTTTTATTCAAGGGAAGGGTTTAAGCACGCTAAATCAATTGGATATCGTCGACGTTCTCTTGCGACAAATAAAGTGACAGAATTAGAAATCTTATATTGGTCACCAGAGAATGATGATGAGAATAGTATATATGAAAAAATGAAGCATACGTATGAAACAATACACACTTATAAAGATCAACATCTTTATGGCTCATCTTATGAGTCCGTGAACAAAGTGCTTACGCTTGATGATGGTGAGATTGAACCTATGAAATCTTAAAAAAAGGTGGTGATGCGTGATGAAACAACGAACGAAGACAAAGCGGCGTAAAAAAAAGGAATTTATGGGAAGATGTACTAAAAAAAACGAATTGGTAATTGGAAAAAACGTAGAGCAAACCAGAACCCATACCCGCAATCACGCAGATCCATTGCTTAACTTCGCCATAATGAGTTGGTGAAGTTTTTTATTTATATGTTTAGTAAGTAAGTAATGCGGGTAAACAAAAAATAAGATACAAACGCACAACAATACTTTCCCACATTTTTTGTTTAATCTTTGTATAAGTTTAATCGTTATACACTATACAACAGTTAGACAAACTTGTATAATGAGAATGTGATTAAGTGAACGAATGCCGATAAACTGATATTTGAGGTAAAGGAGAGGTTCAATAAGATGGTCACACTATTAACATCCCCTAGTTGTACATCTTGTAGAAAAGCAAAAGCATGGTTGGAAGAGCATGATATTCCTTTTGAAGAGCGGAATATTTTTGCTGCACCACTCTCTGTAGAAGAAGTAAAACACGTTGTCCGCATGACTGAAGATGGAACGGATGAGATCATATCTACTCGATCAAAAGTATTTCAAGAACTCGATGTAGAATTAGAATCATTGCCTTTGCAAAAGTTGTTCACGATTATAAGCGACAATCCAGTCTTTCTTCGTCGCCCAATTATTTTTGATGAAAAGCGTCTGCAAGTTGGCTATAATGATGCAGAAATTCGGCGCTTTCTTCCAAGAAAAGTCCGGACGTTTCAACTTCAAGAAGCACAGCGTCTCGTTAACTGATGATAAACCTTCTGCAGAATATATGCAGGAGGTTTTTATTTTAACTTGACAAGGATTAGTCGGTGAGGGAAAATATAGAACTAACATCATGATTAATGGCAAGGAAAGCAGATTAATTTCATTTTGTTGCCCGTTATCATACAATATTAGTAAGAGTAGTCAAGCTCACTGTTTCCTTGAAAGACATTAGCTTTTAACGAATATAGGAGGGGGAGCGAGTATGGAAATAGAAAGAGTAAACGAATCAACCATCCGATTCTTCATCACGTATAAGGATATTGAAGCGCGTGGCTTTGAACGTGAAGAAATTTGGTATAACCGTGAACGTGGAGAAGAGCTTTTTACGATATGATGCACGAAGCGAATGACCGCGATGATTTTGAACTTGATGGTCCTTTGTGGATCCAGGTGCATGCACAAGATAAAGGGTTGGAAATTCTTGTGACGCGTGGTCAGATCACTGATGGTAATGTGAAATTAGAAATTCCAGTAAAAGATGATGAAGAAATCATTGGTGAAGAGGAAGCAACATTAAAGGAAATTAATGAGAGTGAAGATCAGCAATTCGATAATTTGGAGCTTATTATTGGTTTTAAAGAGTTTGAGGATATCATTTCATTAAGCCGTGCCCTCCACTTGGAAAACGTCCATAATACTCTTTACCATTACGAAGGTCGTTACTATCTGTATATTTATTTTAGCAATGAGCAGTATTCGGAAGAAGAACAAGATAATTTGTTAAGTAGGGTTCTTGAATATGGATACGAATCTGAATTCACGATTCATCGCTTGCAAGAATATGGTAATGAAATAATGGCAACAGATGCGCTTACTCAAACAAGAAACGCATTTCTATAGTATCTCTTTTAAAGACTGATTTTTACATCAGTCTTTTTTTTGTTTGCAGGAAAATGAGTTAGGGAAAAGAAACTAATTATAGTATGTAAACACGATTTTGAAAGGGAGTGGGGCTGTGTTGCAGGCTCTAACGTCAGGCAATAAAATTGTTAGTTTCGTTGAGAGGAGGAATGAAACCTATTGGAGAGAATTACGAAAGACTGAGTCTTTTTATTGTCCGCTCTGCAAAATGAGTGTTGAAATAAGGTTGGGGAGCAAACGTAGATGGCACTTTGCTCATATGCGTCGCTCGAATTGTCCTCAGACATAAGGGGTGAATCAAGCGTCCATCTTCAAGGTAAAGAAGATCTCTATCATTTTGCTAAAAAAGAAGTAAAAGTAAAGCTCGAACATTATTTACCACATTCAAAGCAAAGACCAGATATCCTCTTAGGTGCCCCCTGTTATGCGGCATTGGAATTTCAATGTGCTACAATTTCAGTTTCCACCATTTATAAACGAAACCATCTTTATTTAAAGCAAGGAATTACCCCCTTTTGTTCTCGGTGCAAATCGAATGCGCAGGCAAGGAGCGCAGCTGTTTCGAATTCAGCAATTTGAATGGTATGCAATCCAGAAAAAAGGTCCAGAACAAATCCTCACTTACTATGATCCCGTAACTAAAGTACTTTGTTCCGTTCGTCATTTGATCGCTTTACAATCAGAGCTTGTTTTTGGTCACCTTCAACTAAAACCTCTTGAGGAAAGTTCGATTACTGAACTTTTTTCTCCAAACCCAATTTCATTTTCCTTCAAAAAAAGTTTGCATGACTACCGGCAAAGAAAGCGACGAACCTTATTGAATGATCGTAAATTCCGTTTGTTTCTACATGCTCATCAACATACTACGCCGCCGGTAGAGGCGGGCTGGCCGCTGCGCTCTCAATGTTATTTGCAACTCCCCTCCTTTATTTGGCAAAGCCACTTCTTGCTTAACTACCTACAATTTATTCCTTTAAACACTCCAATTACAATCATGCAATGTGAAACGGCAATCAGAACGGTTTTTCATTCATTTAATCAACCTATAAAACCTTATTGTCGTTTAGATTTGATCATTAAACAAGTGACCAAAGAATATCTATCTCTGCTATGTTTATTTGGTATCATTATTCAACTCGAGCCAGGTATATATATGCAGATCCAAGATGTACAACAGACGTTAGTAAATGAAGAGAAATGGCTAAAGATTTGGGATCAAGCATTGCAAGGAAATGGAAAATTGTTATTATAAAGGGAAGGTCTAAAGAGGAGGTAAAGAATGAAAACGACATCGATTCGTAAGCGGTCACAAGTTCTAGCAGAGGCAAAGTGGGACGTAGCTCGATTTATCAAAATAACGAAGACTGGAAGATAGCTGGGTCTGCTCTTAAAGAAGACTTGCTTGCATTTCAGTCATTCAAAGGTAGATTAGGACAATCAGCAAATAGCATGTATGATGGGCTAGAGCACTACCATCAACTGAGCGTTGCTTTAGGATCAATTTGGGTTTATGCACATTTACGAAAAGATGAAGATATGACGAACCCTGTGTTCCAAGAGATGTACGAAAAAGCGAATAAACTAAAAAGCCAATTCATGGAGTCAACGGCTTTTGTTGAACCTGAACTTCTGTCAATTGAATCGGCTATTATCAAAATGTATTTGAATCAAAATGAAAGTTTAAAATCATATAAACTGTTTTTTGAATTTTTAGAGGAGAAGCGCCACCATGTGTTAAGTGAAACTGAAGAACGTTTTTTGTCTAAAGCACAAGAACCACTTAGTTCGTCTAGTAAGAGCTATTCAATGTTCACAAATGCTGATCTCCGTTTTCCTGAAATTAGTAGTGGAGAAGGAAAAATGATACCAGTTACCCAAGGGAGGTTTGTGACGCTTTTAAATGATCAAAACAGAGAAGTCCGTAGGCAAGCTTATGAATCAGTTTATAAAACATACAAGCAATTCTCTAATACCGTTGCTGCAACATTGAGTGGTGAAGTAAAAGCAAAAAGCTTTAATGCCTCAGTTCGAAAACATGCAAACGCAAGAGAAGCTGCTCTGAAAGCAAATTTAATACCTGAACAAGTTTATGATCAGTTAGTGGAAACAGTAAATGACCATCTTCCGTTGCTTCATCGATATATGGAATTGAGGAAGAGATTGTTAAATTTAGATGAGATGTACATGTATGATGTGTATGTGCCTGTTGTGAAAGAAGTGGAGATGCCATTTACGTATGAGGAAGCAAAGGGAACACTTTTTAAACGCATTGCAACCATTAGGAGACGAATATGTATCCATTGTGGAAAAAGGCTTTGAAGAAAAATGGTCGATGTCTATGAAAATGAAGGAAAGCAAGGTGGGGCATATTCATCGGGATCGTACTCTACTAAGCCATTTATTCTCATGAACTGGCAAGATTCACATGATAGTTTAACTACTCTAGCTCATGAATTTGGACATAGTGTTCACAGCTATTACACACGCAAGCACCAAAAACCAGTCTACGGGCATTATACGATCTTTTTAGCTGAAGTGGCATCAACGTTAAATGAAGCGTTGCTACATGAGTATTTATTAAAAAAGGAAACAAATAAAAATAAAAAGCTCTATCTGCTAAATCAGTTTTTGGAGGGCATCCGTACCACTGTATTTAGACAAACGATGTTTGCTGAATTTGAACATTTCCTCCACACGGATTATGAGGCTGGGGAAGCGCTGACACAGGAACGACTATCAACAGCTTATTTAGAATTAAATAAGAAATATTACGGTAATGCGGTGGTTTTAGATGAGTTAATTGCTTATGAGTGGGCTCGAATTCCCCATTTTTACATGAATTATTACGTATACCAATATGCGACTGGTTACAGTGCAGCAGCTGCTCTGGCGAAGCAAATTTTACAAGAGGGAGAACCCGCGGCAAAAAGGGTCATCAGCTTTTTGAAATCAGGCATTTCTGATTATCCTATTGAGCTTTTGAGAAAAGCAGGAGTTGATATGCGGACAAAAGAACCAGTGGCAGATGCGATGGGTTTATTTGAACAAACGCTAAATGAAATGGAAACTTTAATCAACAGTTAAAGAAACGACATATTACCGAGAGCGGTAACCTTTGAAACGTTGCTTTTTTTTAATGGGGCGAAATAAATAAGTTGCTGCCGCGAACAAAATAGGGATCGCAATCCACAATGGAAACATTTGCATCAGTCCAAGGATATATAAGTAAAAAGCGATGCAAAGAAGAGTAATGCGAAAGATAAGTGACCGTTTCATTGGATAAGCACTCCTTTATTCTACATCCTATGAAATATATAGTGGATTATGAGCGAAAACATTGCAAAGTAGTGAACGTTTTATGAAAAGGTTGCTTCAATCGAATCTTTTAGGTAAGATAAGAGATGCAACTCACATTCTCTTCGAATAATAGAAAAGGCTGTCTGCTCCGTTCGCGGAATGCAGGTGGTCTTTTTTGGATTCAAAAAAAGAGAGATGTTGTATACGTCTCTCTTTAAGCGATCCACTTCCAAAACGTTCCGTATTTAAAAGGAACAGCTTCAACTTTTTGTTGCAACATTAATGATTTTAACTGTTTTTCCGCTTCTTCATCTGAAATATCTAGCACGGTAGCTACTTCAGCAGTAGCGAGAAAACCGTAATGTTTTAAAAAGGATTCTAATTCTGGTTGAATTGCTTTGTTAGGCTTGTAGCCAAGCATATCTTCAAGAAGCTGGACGTAGATATGGTACGGATATTGTCCAGAAACTTTTATACCGGCATCTTCGGAATTTCCGTTAAAATAAACAAAGGTTGGCACTGAATCAACGTCCATTTCAGACGTCGTTTGAACATCACATTGCAATGCTTTTGAAGCACTAGGTGAATGCAAGTCTGACAAAAAGGCTTCTAAATCAAGATCGGCTTCTAGAGCGCATTCTTTTAAGGTCTCTTCATCGGTAACATTCTTTTTCTTAAGGAACAACGATTCTCTTAATTTACGTAAGAATCGATGTCCTGCTTTTGGACCTTGTAACTCTGCGGCTTTTATAGCAAGAAATGCTTTATAAGGGTGCAAATCCATATTTGAAAATTCAACATCGCCCGCACAAGCCATTGTTGATGATTTAAAACGCTCAAGCCATAGCTTTTTTGATTTACTTGTATGCAGGTCACAGGCATTCCAAACGGATAATTTTCCAGAAAGAAGCACGCGTATTTTAAAGTAATGTCCGTACTCGACTTGCAGTTTCTTTAAAATGGGTTCAATAGCCCAGCACTCTGAACAAAGAGGGTCAATAAACGTATATATCTCGATTGGCTTTTTAACCGGCATGGGCTCGCGTGAATCGGTAACGCCGCATATGCCGAGTTCTTGATCACAATCTCGATGTATTTGATGTTTGAGGTTCATGGGCCGCTCCTTTCTATTATCTTGGCGTGGTGTGATTGACCATATGATGTGCGGTTAAAGTCAACCGGTGCATCATATAATCACGAATGTCACCTGATAAATGCACATCGTCCATGGCACGCTCCATACATGTAAGCCATGCTTCTGCTTGAACAGGTGTTATGGTAAAAGGCAAATGGCGCGCCTAAGTCTAGGGTGTCCAAATTCCTCTGTATAGAGAGGCGGACCGCCAAAAAATTGAGTGAGAAATTTTTTTTGCTTGTATGCTGTCTCTGTTAAATCGCTAGGAAATAGGTGGCGTACATCATCATGTTCTGCGATATGTTTATAAAACGCATCGACTAATTGATCAAGCTTTTGCTCACCGCCCAATGCTTCGATTGGACTTGTTTCTTTATAGTTGTCAGGCACGAGATCGTCTCCCCTTTGCTGTTTGCCTATCTTTATTGTAGCAACCCTTTTGATGTTCAGCAAATAATGTGTTTGGACGAATAGAAATAAGGGAAATGTTATTGTCGAAATTAGACATTGCTTGGTATGATAGAGAGAATGAAACGAAGCGGAGGGAATCGATGGATATTAAATTTTGGCCCATGACGTCAATGGCACCAGTACCATTCGCCAACGAGTCGACAGCTCAAGTGAAAAACCCGATATTTCAGTCTCATTTACAATCAGCTATGCAAAGCGAAACAATTATGTCATCAAATGCATTGCCTTTGCCTTTTCTTCTTCCGTTACTCCCTTTTTCTACAGCTGAAACGCAAGCGACGGAAGAGATGAGTAACCACTCATTACAAAAAGTAGAGGAAACGCCTCTTTCAATGGAAGGGAAGAACAATAAATATGCAGCGCTTATTGAGCGCATTTCGGCTGAACATGGTGTAGATCCTAAGTTGATTTATGCAATTATCAAGCATGAATCCAATTTTAATGAAACAGCCGTCAGTTCAGCTGGGGCTAGCGGTTTAATGCAGCTTATGCCGGGGACAGCAAGGGGGCTTGGTGTCACGTCGATATTTGATCCAGAACAAAATGTCCGAGGTGGAGTTCGGTATATTAAGCAAATGCTTGATCGTTACGATGGAAATACAACGTTGGCACTAGCTGCTTATAATGCAGGCCCAGGCAACGTGGATAAATACGGTGGTATTCCACCATTTAAAGAAACACAAGCATATGTACCTCGTGTTCTTGCAACTTATACAAGCACAGCTTGAAACAGCACTGGCCGCGGCCAGTGCTTGTTCTTATTAGTGAAAGGAATCATCAAAAAAACGGGCTACTTTGTTTTTTGCCTTTTTCGGTTCTAGGCCCAACTGCTGCAACAAATGGGTAAGTTCGAATTCAGCGTGTGTGATGGAAACTCCTTCAAATTCAACTTCAAAATCTTCTGTATTGTTGTATGAACTATGGTCTAGACATAGAATTCCATTGCGGTAGTTTATTTCTGTCCGAATTGTTTTTAAACTCCCGAAGTAGCGTAAGTTTGGTTTGTACCCAAGCAAAGATGTCGTAGCACTTTTCACAGGTCCGTCTGGGATTTGTCCGTTATGCAATTCGTCTATTTGCTCAGCTCTTAATGGCTGATGTGTCTCAAGTAACCCATCTTTTTCGGATTGTTTTAAAGTAAGAGTGTGTGTGTCTTTTTTATGCCTAACTCGGAGAGCTGCGCCTCTCTGCTTTAGGTTAAAATCCACCGTATCGAAATAATCATTTTGTTGAGTAATTGGTTCGTAATTAGGAAACATGTTAATAAGTTTGTTGAATCCTGATTTTGTAAGCATTGATTTTGCTTCATATTCCATTTCCTGTGTCATATGTGGACCCTCGTTTCATAAAACTGTTCTTTGATTATACTGAGAATAAGTAGATCGTGCAAAATGTAGGTTTCAATCTATCTTTATGTTAAAATAAATACTGATAAGAAGTGTTTTTATGGGGGCAATAATGGAACATATAAAAGTAGATCATGTTGATATCGGCGAGGATGTCAGTACTGTTATTTTAGAAAAAAATGATGAGGAACGGCTTTTGATGAACGTCAAAGCAGGAGCGAGGATATTAGTGGATTCCGATCAGTTTGCCTTTGTTTACATATTGGAAGATACAGAGCATTTTTATTCGCTACGATTTGAACAAGACTGTTGGTCAGCTCTGTCTGAAGCGCATCAGAAAGAAACGGCGTTTTTTGCGGAAATTAGCGAGAATACGCGATTGGCTCTCGTTGACTTTAATGAGGAGTTAGCTTTTTTGTTAGATAACATTCAAGGGAATGGGAACTACGGCGAAGCATTTGAACAAGCGGTGGGTGCTGTATTCTACTAGTTTCGATAAAGAAGGTGGGGCAATGGATTGGGATTCTTTTTTGACTCCGTATAAACAGGCAGTTGATGAATTAAAGGTTAAATTAAGAGGAATTCGTGAACAGTATCAAAAAACATCTTTGCACACGCCAATTGAATTTGTCACGGGAAGAGTAAAGCCCGTTTCAAGTATATTAAATAAAGCAGAGCGAAAAAAGATTCCGTTAAATCGATTGGCAGATGAAATGCAGGATTTGGCAGGCGTCCGCATTGTGACGCAGTTTGTAGAAGATATTGACAAAGTGATTGCGTTGGTGCGCTCTCGTTCGGATTTTGAGATCGTTTCTGAAAGGGATTATATATTACAAAAAAAAACAGAGCGGTTATCGATCCTACCATTTAATTTTATGCTATCCTGTGCAAACAATTGACGGAGAGCGTAAGATTTTGGTTGAATTGCAAATTAGAACATTGTCTATGAATTTTTGGGCGACGATTGAGCACTCGTTACGCTATAAATACAGTGGAGAAATACCAGAAGATATTAATATGCGCTTGCAACGTGCTGCGGAAGCGGCTTCTGGCTCGATGAAGAAATGTCTATTATTAGAGATGAAGTGCAAGAAGCACAACGGATTATTACAGTAAAACAACAGCAAAACCGTAGATAGAAAAGGAGTGGGCCGGTTGAAATTCACAGTTGCTTCACGAGGCGATACGCTCTCCAATGATTTATGCAACACGATTAAAGAGCGTTTGCTGAAGGGTGATTTAATCTACGACGAAGAGCATCCAGATATTGTTATTACAGTTGGGGAGATGGAACTTTATTAGAAGCTTTTCATCTTTATTCGCACCGTTTAGAAGAGACGGCTTTTGTAGGTATACATACAGGCACCTTGGTTTTTATGCAGATTGGGTTCCGGAAGAAGCGGAGAATCTTGTTACACATATCATTAAAACGCCTTATCAGATCGTCGAGTATCCGCTGTTAGAAGTTGTCATTCGTTACCGGAATGGACGACCGTCCAAAAGACACTTGGCATTAAATGAGTCAACGATTAAAAGCTCTGAAGGTTCACTTGTGTGCAATGTAGAGATTAAAGGAGAGACATTTGAGACCTTTCGAGGCGATGGTCTTTGTATGTCTACCCCATCTGGTAGCACGGCTTACAATAAGGCATTAGGCGGTGCGATTCTTCACCCTTCGCTTGCGTCAATTCAATTGTCTGAAATGGCATCAATTAATAATCGGATTTATCGGACCCTTGGTTCTCCGCTTGTACTTCCTCAACACCATACCTGTTTGCTAAAACTACTAAATAATGTCTCTGTGCAGGTCACGATTGATCACTTTAACGTGCCAATTTTTGATGAAAATGTTGATACGATTCAATGCCGAGTTGCTGAAGAGAAAGTGCGTTTTGCTCGGTTCCGACCATTCCCATTTTGGAAGCGTGTAAAGGAGTCGTTTATTAGTGGCTAGACCAATATTTAGGTGGCGCGTAGAAAAGGAGGAAGCTCCAATTCTTCTGCGTGCTTTTTTATGTGAAAAGAAGCTTGTATCAAAGCGATTACTTGCAGCCGTGAAATTTAAAGGCGGAATGTTAAAAGTGAATGGACAACAAGCAACGGTCAGAAAGCAATTAAATGAAGGGGATGAGGTTATAATGGAGCTCGCCCCTGAAGAAAAAAGTACGTTTCTAGAACCGGAAAATCTTGATTTTAACATTTGCTATGAAGATAGAGATGTTCTTGTTGTAGAGAAACCCGCACAAATGGCAACGATCCCATCCATTGACAAACCACGAGGTTCATTGGCCAATGCGGTCATGTTTTATTACCAAGAAGCTGGTATAGAATCAACATTCCATGCTGTCAATCGTCTTGATAAGGGCACAAGTGGGTTGTTAATTGTTGCAAAACACCGTTACGCCCACGATTTACTGGCGAAAGCGCAGTTAACGGGCAAGGTCAAACGGTCTTATAAAGCGTTGGTAGAAGGGCGGTTGCCTACAAGAAATGGTATAATTGATAAGCCGATTGGTCGCAAACCAAGCAGTATAATTGAGCGTGAAGTAAGGGCAGATGGCAAAAAAGCAATTACACATTATTGGGTTGAGGCACAATCAAGTAACCATAGTTTAGTCTCTTTGGAGTTACGTACGGGGCGTACGCACCAAATACGCGTACATATGGCTGATTTTGG
>BAXC01000098.1 GCA_001310375.1 Bacillus sp. JCM 19041
ATCGCTACGTTTAACTTTTTCTCCAAAATGCAAAAAAATCGCCCAATCGTATAAAAAGAAAAAAGGGCCTGAAACTTCTTTTATTTGGAAGTTTCAGGCCCTTTTTTTATTTTATTTCTAAGAAATTAGTTGATTTTCAATGCCTCGATAAAATCTTAGAGGTATTTTGCCTACTGTCTGAGGGCACCTATAAGCTGTCCTGTTTTCGTTTAATCGCTGCTTTTTGAAGTGCATTTTTCAATTGTTCCCACTCGGGTGTTCCTTCTTCAATGGGAGGAATAAGAGGGGAATCAGAGGAATCAGGAACTTCTTTTTGAAACCAATACTGTTGGAAACGTTCGTCCATCAGGATCTCCTCTCTTGTTCATGAGTAAGTTGAATGAACGACATAAGTTCTTCGTCACTAAGTTCTGTTAGTTGCGACGCGGAAGAAGCTAGGATGCCATCAGCGAGTGCTTGTTTCCCGCTAATAAGACGGTCGATCCGCTCTTCTACCGTTCCAGTAGTCAACAGCTTATAGACTTGTACTTGCTTTGTCTGTCCAATTCGATATGCACGATCCGTTGCTTGATTTTCAACTGCTGGATTCCACCAACGGTCATAATGAATCACATTTGTTGCTTTTGTTAAATTAAGTCCAACCCCACCAGCTTTTAAAGATAAGACAAAGGCCGTAATGTCATTGTTGTTCTGAAATTGGGAAATGACTTCTTGTCGTTGCTTACGTGATAATCCGCCATGCAAAAAGGGCACTTGTTGCTCTAGTCGGTTCTGTACATGTGTACTGATCATTTTGCCCATTTCTTTATATTGGGTAAAAATCAATACGCTCTCCCCTCTTGCGTGGATAGCATCAATTAAGTGAATAAACATATCCCATTTCCCAGACTCATGTTTTTCAAGCGCATGGTCTTTATAAAATTGCGCAGGGTGATTACATATTTGCTTTAGACGTGTAATTGTTCTTAAAATCATTGCTCTTCGTTCAAAAGCAGATACGGTTTGAATTCGGTTGCTTACATCGTCAACAACTGCTTGATAGAGAGCAGCTTGTTCGATTGATAATTGTACAAGCTCTGTTTGCTCTTGTTTCTCTGGAAGTTGAAGATCCGTTGCTGGGTCGTTTTTGGTACGGCGTAGTAAAAATGGCCGAATTAGAGCTTGCAATTCTTGTTGAGTTTGCTCATCTCCATCACGCTCAATCGGGCGGATATAGGTTTGGTAAAAACGTTGAAAGTTACCAAGCAATGATGGATTTAACAGATCCATCAATGACCAAAGTTCGGTTAACCTATTCTCAATTGGTGTGCCGGTCAACGCGAGTCGATGCGTTGCTTGAATTTTTCGGATTGCTTTACGTTGTTTTGTTTCTTTATTTTTAATATGTTGTGCTTCATCCAGGATTAGACCATTCCAATGAATCTCCTCAAAAAAATAGGCGTCTTTCAAAGCGAGTGTATATGAAGTTAATACGAGATCTACGTTATGCAGGCGGCTATCATTCTCATCTAAGCGGTCTGTCCCATGATGAATGAAGATTGTTAGTCCTGGAGCGAACCTTTCGCATTCGTTTGACCAGTTGAAAAGTAATGAAGTTGGACAAATCAACAAGAAAGGTGCCTTTTTAGTCGATTGCTCTTGTAATACATAGAGGATATAGGCGATCGTTTGAATTGATTTACCAAGCCCCATGTCATCAGCCAGACATCCTCCAAAGCCAATTTTTCGCAAATGCGCTAACCAGTCAACGCCTTCTTTTTGATACGAACGTAATGTACCATTAAAGGAAATAGGAAGATTGATTGGTTTAGGGCTTTGACGATAAAGGTCGGTCAATTTCTGTTCAAGCTCGTCAGACCAATCAATTTGCATATTAACTTCTTGTAATTCATCAGGGAAGGAATTAGTTTCAACCATTTTCCACGCATCTAAATAAGAGTAACGTTCATTTACTCTTTCTAAATATGATTTAAGTTGAGCAGCTAATGCAGGGTCCCAGGCAAGCCATTCGCCTTCAACATAAATAAAAGGTTTTCTTCCTTCCACGTATTCGTTAAACTGATCTTCGCTAAGGGTTTGATCACCAAGTGCGATCGTGTATTGGAAATCAGCGAGACTTTGCCAGTTTAGAATTGGATCTGCTCCATGTTCTTGAGGTTCATTCTTCTCAGAAAGCTGGACGCTGATCGTTTTTGGTCGTTTCACCCAGTTTGGAACGATTAGCTTAATACCTAGATTAGATAACTGTTGATGGTGATCCGTAAATAACGCATATGCTTCATCCGCTGACACATCTAGTGTAGGGGATGACAACGATAATTGTTTTAATAGCGGCAAATGGGAGGCAATGCGTTTCACATCGCTTTTTAACCTTGGTACAGGGTTGGTGAGCCAAGGATGGTTACCTGCCATTAGTTTGTCCATACTAGTCAACTTATCGGGTTGGTGTTTATCGGCTAAGGAAAGCGAAACAGACCAACTATTGTCTGGTGTTTTTGGTTCAATTAAAACAAGAGCTGTTTGGAAAGGGTCAGCTTGTTTTAGTCCTAGTTCTTCATCAAATAAAGAATCTTTCCTTGTTACGGTGGCACGTGACGATTGGTCATATCCTAATGATTGAATGAAAGGTTTTAAATTCGTATCAATCGAATTCTCCCACACTTTGTATGCTTCATTAGCTTCAGAGCCTTCTTTTAAGAGCGAACGTATCGCTGAATCAATAATACGTTTTAGTAGCTCGATTCTTGCCGTTCGTTCTTCATCTTCTTTGTGTTCCTTTAGGGTAGATTGATCAGCAGAAAGAGCGAACGTTGATTCTGGAAAATGCTGAAGTTGTTGATCATACCACTCATCAGAAACGAGTAAACTCCATGTTCCATTTTGATCCGGACGCACTGCTCCTGACCCAATGACTTCATAGAGATTGTCCATAAATGAAATCCAGCCTGTAAAATCGTCGCTTAAAACTAGCTGATCGTCGGCCTGCCAAGATTTAAAAAGCGTGAAGGAATGAATAAACTCTGATAGAGTTTGCTGGATACCTTCGATTGGGAACGTATAGGATTGCCATTGTTCATCGGCTTGGTAAACGGTGGTCTCTCCAGCCGGTGATTGAAAACGTCTTTTAAGCAATGGTGCTTGCAAAAGAGCTCGGGTTGTTGTAATAAAGGTTCCATAAAAAGACACTTCATCATGACGAAATAATCGAAGTTTCAGCTCAAATGGTGGTACAAGAAATGGATAAATAAATCCATTTTGTGAATGGCCTTGCTTAGGGAGTGATTCACCCCAAATAATAAAACGGTTGCCGATCCAGCCGCTATGGATCCATATGCGGTTATGTTTCACGGCGTTTCAACTCCTCTATGAACGCACGATAAGATTTATAACTGCGTTTTAACTCTTGGATAAAGTAATCATAAGTAGCATGCTGGTCAATAGCACTATAAATGGATTTTAGTCCTATTGTATAGTCGGCAGCTTCTACATAATGCTTCCTTGAACGTTTCTCAACCAGTCGAACAATAAATTGGTGATAAACCGGGAGTGCTAAGGTAGGCTCGTGTTGCGCAAGTGCTTCAAGCAAACGAATTTTCGGTTCTTGCAAGGAAATCGGATTAGGCTCTGCATTTAAGAAATAATCCCGTGCTTCTACATAATAAGAATATTGATGAAGCAACTGCACATAAGCAAGTTTAGCAGCATCAGAATGCAATAAACCAGCTAACTTTGGCAATATATAAGAAAGAACTGCATCCACTTGCTCTGATGTGAGAGGAGCAATTAAGCTGTTAAACCGTTTAATTGAAGGTGCATGAAGCCATCTGTCCCAGCTTCCGAAATGGATTGATGCAGATTGGAGAGCTGTTTCTGCTTGGTCTGCGTACGGTTGGAGCGAACCTAGTTTACTGGAAGAACGCTCAAATAAGTTGTCAATCCATTGTATGATTTGAGTGAAACGTTCACGTTTTGCCATCAATTTAATATGTTGTTCGATCTCATGTGGAAGCAAAACTTTAGAGAAATCATTTAATTCCTTTAAAGCGGCTGATTCTTTCCCGATAAATAAATAAAAATAGCTAATGGCGATTGCCGTTTCTTTCGAATGATTAAGATCAAAACGATCTTGAAATAATCGATCCAGTGATTCAAGGGAATCCGCAGAGAGGAACGGTAAGCTACGCAACATTAACTGAGGATAGGGACTAAATGGATGTGTAGCCGTTTGTTTTAATCTTGTAAAAAGCAATTTTGCATAGGCTCGTTCTTGCTTGCTGCCTGTTTGTTCTTTTAGTAGATCTGTTATATAGGAGGAAACCGCATCAAAGAAGTGACCGATTCGTCGTTCGTACAAATCAAAGCGATCCTCTGTTTTCGCTTTGTTGTAAATGAATTGTATAAAGATCATATAAGAAAGCAATCGATGTTCTCGGTTTTGATTTTCTACCGTCTTTCTTGCCTCATGACTTAGTACTTCTAAATGGGCAGGTGAAAAGTATCTAGAAGAAACGAGTTTCCGGTACGTTGATGAAAGGTCTACTTCTAGTTGATGAAGAAGGGATTCTTGTAGATGTTTGTTCACTCTGTCACCTCATTGCTAAAACAGTATCCCTTTATTTTACTTGTTTTATGGAAGAAAAAAAAGTTTTGCTGCATTCTTCGCTGATTTTATTAAAAAAACATTGCAAGCTTGTCCAAAAATGACGTAAGCGTCCGTAAAAAAGCAAGCACGGAGGGGGTGCTTGCAAAAAAGTCCTATTTCTTTAACAATTGTTCGACTTGCTGTCTACGGTTAACAAGTTTTCTTAGACGTTGTTTATGGAGAGAAACTTTGGCTTTGTCTTTCGACTCGATTGATTCGAATAACTCCATGAGGGTGTAGTCAATTTCCATGTTCATCATATTAAATAATGTTTTAGGACCAAGGGCCTTTCCGTCATCTTTATACTGAATCATTGAGCCGTTTTTGTTCATCATGATTTTCTCACTCCCATCAATTTCAATCATTGATTCAATGTCTCCACTTTGGTAAGATGTGATATATTGTGGTCCTTCGCTTGATCGTTTAACGATCCCATTTCCTTTTTCGGTTTGAAGCAGTTTTTCTAGGGCATTTGAGAGCCCTGCATCGTAAATATAAAGGACTCGAGCACGCATAGTTAAAAAGTGCTCATTACGTATAAATGGAAGTTCATGAATAAAGTCACCGAGCTCAACCATTAAATAAATGGTTTTGGCATCATAACGCCAAAATAGAGCATATTCATCGGCCATCATGCCTTTAATAAATTGGTGTAGTGCTGGTTTTGTTAAATTAATCGAAAGTTCTTGAAATTCTGTTGGCCAAGATGCATCAGGCATGGAACATACACTCCTTTTCGACCAAGGGCCATCATTTCTTAGATTGATTTATCATATGTAAATTGGCAAAAAAAAAGAAGCTAAACGCCCAGCTTATCAAAAATTGGGCGTTTAGCTTTTTTGTTAAAAACGAAAACTATACCGTTTAGACACAACATCATAAAAACCAAGCGAGTTATAGAGTGCTTTTGTTGCTTCGTTATTCATACCCGTTTCTAATTCTATTCCTTTAATCTTACGTTGTTCTGCCCAATAGATGATGCGAAGCAACAACTTTTTCGCTATTCCTTGATTTCGGTGTTCCTCGTCCACGTAGATTTCATTTAACCATATGTATTGCCCACCTTTTTGGAAGCTTGTCATTGTGTTAAAAAAAGCAAAAGCAACCGCTTTTCCATTTAACCGGGCAATAAAAAAATAAGCTTGTGAATGGGGGAGAAGAGCCTCCTCCAAAATCTTTTCAATTTGAGATAATGCTTGTTGGCCTGCAATATTATAAAGTTGTTTTTCAAACAGTGTGCTCAATTCGTGTTTTGTTGAATCTGTTGTATCAGAAGTAAGTTCTAAGATTTCAACCATATATAATCCCCCCTTAAAGCAAAGTGTCTCTATTTCATTTGAATCAGTTGGAGTGCTTTTTCTAAATAAATGGCAATCCCATCTTTTTCATTTGATGCCGTGATATGGGTAGCTACCTCTTTTAATTCAGTAATGGCATTGTCCATAGCGACTCCTTGTCCAGCAAAAGAGATCATCTCTAGGTCGTTCTCTTCGTCTCCAAAAGCGATGATATGCTCCCTGGCTACTTGATAATGAGTTGCGACCGCTTCTAATGCGGTTGCTTTTGTAACATGGTTTGGAGCTATTTCTAAAACGCTTGTTTCGCCTTTCCACCATCGTTGCAAAGTCGTTTCAGTTTCAGTTTGTTCAAGTGCTTCTCGTAAAGTATGGACACAGTTCGCCTTTGGCTCAACGAGAATCGCCGTTGGATTTACGTCAATAAGTGTTTCTAAATTACCAATGGCAACAGGATGGTACTATCAGTTAAGAAAGAAGCCAAAAAACCAGTATGATGTTGCATATAGATCGAATCGTTCATTTCAACCATAATGTTTTCTACACCAATCTTATTACATAGACGGATTAACTTTTTGCTTGTCTCAAAGTCGATTGATTCATTTGTCTGCGGATAATGATGGTCTAGAGGGTGATGAACAGAAGCGCCATTAAAATTAATAATAGGCGTTGTTAAATTAAGTTCTTTGTAATAACGTTTACTAGCCTGTATGGACGCCCGGTAGCAATAGCGACTAAATGACCTGCTTTCTTGGCGGCAATTAAAGCGTTCTTTGTTCGAGGGGATATCTCTTGGTTTTTTGGAAGTAACGTCCCGTCTAAATCAAGTGCAATTAAATGTCTAGGTAACATGCATCTCGTCCCTTCATAAATGGTAACAAAAAAAACAAAAATCACAATTTGGAATAGATTACTTCTGTGCTATAGTAGAAAAAGATAAAAATGGTTTGAAAGGAGCAAGCTGAATGGAAACTCTCTTATCAGACTTAGGTTTTCGTGCCTTATGGACTCCAGAATTATTGGTTATGCTTTTAATCGTTGCGTTATTATACATAGTGTTAAGTAGGAAAACTAACACAAACGAACTGAAAAAAACCATCTTTTTTATGCTTGGAATCATCGCGTTATATTTTGGTTGGGGGAGTCCTCTTTATGTAACGGGGCACGTTATGATGACGTTGCATATGTTACAAATGGTTTGTGCTTACTTTATAGCAGTTCCGCTATTATTACTAGGCATTCCAACAAAATGGTATGAAGCTATTATTCAAAGCAAATTAGTAATTAAACCTTTGAGAATGGTTTGGAATCCAATCGTTGCATTATTACTTTTTAATGGACTATTTTCATTCTATCATGTTCCAGCAATGTTTGATACGCTCATGCTGTCCCCTGTTTTGCATAGCAGTTATCAGTGGATACTTCTAATTGCTGCGGCACTGATGTGGTGGTTTATTATATCCCCTGTGCCAAGTTCAAATAAGCTACCAGATCTTAGGCGGATCTTTTATATTTTTGCAAACGGTTTACTTATTACCCAGCGTGTGCACTCATTATATTCGCTCCTTCAGCAATGTATGCGGTCTATACTGATCCTGTTATTTGGGCGAATGTAATGGCCTTTTGTTTGCCAAGCGGAGCAGGAGCAGATATGATTTTGTCTGCATTTGGCAGTCCGCAAGCACTTGCCGTATTTGATGCAAGGACGGATCAGCAATTAGCTGGAGTTATGATGAAAGTATTTCAAGAGATCGTTTATGGAATTGCGATTGGTTATGTATTCAAGCAGTGGTTAAAGAAAGAGAAGTTGCAAGATGGTGAGTTGACAATTAGCGATTTGCCACAGTCTTAGTAAACGAGGATGATTGTTATGAAAGTGATTTTAGGATTATTTGTTCTAATAACATTAAGTGGGTGTAGCTGGATGTACGAGCTTGGGCAATCATCTGAATTTGATATGTCCGAAGCTGATATAACGGTGCCTGCGTTTTCTTATACAAATCAAGAAAATGAAGCGTTTGGAAGTAATGAGCTAAAAGGGGATTATTGGTTAGCAAACTTTGCATTTACAAATTGTACAACTGTTTGCCTAACAATGATGCCCAATATGAGTTATTTACAAAATACGTTAAAAGAAGAGGGACACAATCTGCCATTTGTTACATTTTCAGTGGATCCTGAACAAGACACGCCAGAGCAGTTGCATGCTTATGCAACGAATATCGGTGCTGAAACGGACGAGTGGGCGTTTTTAACTGGATATGAGGTTGAAGAAATAGAATCGTTTGCAAGAGAAGGTTTTAAAGCCGTAGTCTCCCAGGGTGATACACCTGAAGAAGTTATTCATCCGACAAGTTTCTTTCTAATAGATAAAGACGGTGGAATTATAAGGAAGTACAATGGGCTTGAATTGAATCAAGAAGAGATCACTGAAGATATTACTAAGGTACTAAGAGAGGACAGCTAAGTTATAGCTGTTCTTTTTTTTGTGTAAATAAAATAAAAATACAGTTGAATTTATTTTTATTCAGTCATATAATAAGAAACATCATAAAAAAAGATAGCGGAATGAAATGGGAGTGAGTGTATGAGAGTTGGTATTATAGGTGCTACTGGCTATGGTGGGATTGAGTTGATCCGTTTTTTGATGACTCATCCGAAGATTGAAAACGTTATGCTCTATTCATCGACGCAAGATGGAAAATACATAAAAGAGTTGTATCCCCATTTAGCAAATGAAGAGGGATTGATGCTAAAGAAGCTTGATTTAAAAACTGTAGCAAGTGAAGTCGAGACAATGTTTTTAGCGACTCCGCCAGGTGTATCTTCAGAGTGGAGCGGATTATTGCTTGAAGCTGGTTTATCTATCATCGATTTATCAGGTGACGTACGATTAAAAGATCCATTAATCTATGAAACTTGGTATAAACGAATAGCAGCAAATTTAGCGTTGCTTGAACAATCTGTGTACGGATTAAGCGAATGGAATGAAGAGAAGATCGCAAATGCTCGTTTGGTTGCAAATCCAGGATGTTTTCCAACAGCTGTGTTACTTGGATTAGCCCATTGGTGAAGGCAGATGTAATTGACGTGGATTCAATCGTAATTGATGCGAAAACAGGAACATCTGGGGCGGGAAAGTCACCGTCAATTACTACTCATTTTAGTGAAATGAATGAGAATTTAAAGATCTATGGAGTAGCCTCGCATAAACATACACCAGAAATCGAGCAAGAGCTTGGAAACTGGCACGGGAGAACGGTTTCGCTTACATTCCAACCCCATCTTGTTCCGATGGTTCGAGGAATCATGGCAACGATGTATGTTCGACCTTCAAAGCAAGTAACTAAAGCTGTAATTTCCAAACTGTTTTGTGATGCATACGAAGAAGCTCCTTTTGTAAGGCTTTCGAGTGAAGGGACTTTTCCCGCTACAAAGCATGTGTTTGCTAGCAACTATTGCGATATCGGCTTTACCTATGATGAACGAACAAACCGAATCATTGTTGTATCGGTTATTGATAATCTTGTAAAAGGAGCCGTAGGTCAGGCCATTCAAAACTTAAATATCATGCATGGTTTTGAACAAAAAACTGGTTTGGATTTCCTTCCGGTATATCCATGATAAGGGGTGGACGAAGATGATTACGGAAAAATCAATATCAAGTAAAATTTATGTAATTGAAAATGGCAGCATCACTGATGTCAAAGGATTTCGAACGGCAGGTACACACTGTGGATTGAAAAGAAAACGCCCCGATTTAGGCATCATTGTGTGTGATGTACCAGCAAGTGCCGCTGGTGTTTTTACCTTAAATAAAGTCCAGGCTGCTCCCCTTTATGTGACAAAAGAAAGTCTAGGCTCGAATAACGGGAAACTGCAAGCTGTTCTTGTAAATAGCGGGAATGCAAATGCATGTACTGGACAGAAAGGTTATGATGATGCGTTAGAAATGAGAAAACTTGCGGCACAGAAATTTAATTTTCCTGAACAAGCAGTTGCCGTAACATCAACTGGAGTGATTGGTGAACATTTGCCTATGGAAAAAATTCGTTTAGGTGTTAAAAAGCTACAAATTACGGATGAAGCCGAGCTTTTTTCAAAAGCCATTTTAACGACGGATACGTGCACAAAAGAAGTTTGTGTTGAGTTAACGATTAATAGCAAAGTTGTCCGTATAGGTGGAGTAGCAAAAGGGTCAGGAATGATACATCCTAATATGGCAACGATGCTAGGGTTCATAACAACTGATGCAGCTATTGAGCCAGATCAATTACAAGGTGCTTTATCTAAAGTAACAGATGAAACGTTTAATCGGATTACAGTAGATGGCGATACGTCAACAAATGACATGGTGCTTGTAATGGCGTCAGGCTTGGCAGGAAATGACACGTTGAATCCGCAACATCAAGAGTGGAGTATTTTTTATGAGGCGTTAACACTTTGTGCAAAAACACTATCAAAAATGATTGCAAGAGATGGAGAAGGAGCAACAAAGTTAATTGAAGTTCAAGTAACTGGTGCGGCATCTAATGAAGAGGCAGGCATTGTAGCAAAAACTATTGTTGGTTCTGATTTAGTAAAAACAGCGGCTTATGGTAGAGATGCTAATTGGGGTAGGATCATATGTGCAATTGGCTATAGTGACTGTTTTATTAACCCTCATACAATTGACATAGCAATTGGACCATACCAAACGCTGATACAAAGCGAGCCGGGAGAGGTTAATGATGAGGAAATCAGCGCTATATGGATACAGAAGACACAATTGTTATTCAAGTAAATTTGCATTGTGGCTCTGGGAGCGGAGAAGCTTGGGGTTGTGATTTGTCTTATGATTACGTTCGCATTAACGCTGGTTATCGGACATAAGGAGGCAATAAGATGAAAATTTCGGTTATAAAAGTTGGTGGAAGCACACTAGCAGGCTTAAGTAACCAGTTTTATGAAGGACTCGCTGAACGGATTGCCATGGGAGAGAAGCTAGTGATTGTCCATGGCGGAGGACCAGCTATTAATGAACAGTTGGAGGCATTAGCGATTCCGAGTGAATTTGTTAATGGTTTGCGAAAAACAACGAAAGACGTCTTAAAAGTGGCTGAAAGTATATTATGCGGTCAAATGAATAAAGAAATCGTCAGGCGGTTGCATCAAGTTGGAGTGGGATCGGTTGGAATATGTGGCTGTGACGCGCAGACATTTTTGGCGCGACCGATTGACTACGAAACACTTGGCTTTGTTGGTGAAATTACTGAAGTTAATACAAAGTTAGTTGATACGCTTTTAGAGAATGGCATGATTCCAGTGATCGCTCCAATTGGAATGGACGAATCTGGACAGCCATTTAATATCAACGCTGATACCGCAGCGGCGGCAATTGCTTCGGCTCTTCGCGCAGATGAACTGGTTTTTGTGACGGACGTTGATGGGGTGTTCAATAATGGAGAACTGATTTCAGAATTGGACGAACGACATGCGCAAGCGTTAATAACTGATGGTGTTATAAAGGATGGCATGGTACCAAAGGTAGCTGGTGCGCTAGCTAGTTTATCTGATCGATTAACAAAGATAAGGATTGTCAATGGACATAATCGTTTTCAAAAAGCATCAGGAACGTTAATCGTAAAAGAGAGTATAGTTATTTAATAGGAGGAGAGCATGAGTCATTTATTTCCAACTTATACAAAAAAGAAAATTCAGCTAGCTCAAGGTAAAGGAGCTACTTTATATAGTAAAGATGGGAAGAGTTATTTAGATTTTATGGCAGGGATTGCCGTAACAAACCTAGGGCATGGTCATCCTGCTGTGGTTCAAGCACTTCATAAACAAGCCGATTTACTTTGGCATGCATCCAATCTATTTTATTATGATGTCCAGGAAGAAGCGGCAAAATTGTTAGCTAATAATAGTGTCTGTGACTATGTTTTCTTTTGCAATAGCGGTACAGAGGCAAATGAAGCAGCGATAAAATTAGCTAGAAAGGCTACTGGAAAAACACATATTGTTACTATGAAACAATCCTTTCATGGAAGAACATTAGGAAGTATGGCTGCAACTGGTCAAACTGATGTCCATTCTGGATTTGGTCCAATGTTAGAATCCTTTTCTTATGCATGCTTTAATGATGTCGAATCATTGGAGGAAGCAATTACACCCAATACAGCTGCAATTATGGTAGAAGTGGTTCAGGGCGAAGGGGGCGTACACGTGATGAACGAAGCTTTTGCATCGGCATTAACAAAAGTGTGTACGGAACAAAACATACTCCTTATTATCGATGAGATTCAGACGGGGATGGGTCGAACAGGTAAGTTGTTTGCATACGAGCATCTAGGTCTTAACCCAGATATTGTTACGGTTGCAAAAGGATTAGGAAATGGGTTTCCAGTAGGTGCAATGTTGGCAAAAGCACCATTACAAGAATCATTCCAACCTGGAAGTCACGGTTCTACTTTTGGAGGAAACCCTCTTGCATCTGCTGTGGCAATTGCTGTATTAAATCAACTGACAATTCCAGGTTTTTTGGATGAAGTAGAGAAGAAAGCAGCGGTATTGATTGATAACTTAAAAAAGCAACTTAAGTCAAACACGATCGTAAAAGAAGTACGTAATCAAGGATTTTTAATTGGTATTGAGACAGAAGTTCCCGCTGTAGACATCATTAACGCTTGCGAAGAACAAGGGTTATTGCTTTTGCCAGCAGGAAAGAATGTGGTTCGTTTTTTGCCTCCATTAACTGTAACAGAGGAAGAATGGGAACAAGCTAAAGTGATTTTTTCAGATGTTGTAAATAAGCTTGAGAGAATGAAGCGTGTGACTATATAATTTTTTTTTACTCATTTATGCATTTTTATTCAAAGATAAGAATGAATATAGAAACAGGGGTGGTGAGTGTATGAAAGGATACATTGTTCTTGAATCAGGTGAACAATTTGAAGGTGAGTGGCACGGAACAAAAGATGCAGAAGGAGAAATTGTATTTTTTACGGGAATGACCGGCTACCAAGAAGTGATTAGCGATCCATCATTTAAAGGACAAATTATTGTCTTCACTTACCCGTTGATAGGTAATTACGGGATTAATCCACATGATTTTGAAAGTGATGGTCCAAAAGCAGAAGGTGTGATTGTAGCAGAAACGGAGTCTAATCCTTCACATTGTGAGATGACTGAAGCTTTCATGCCATATTTAAATGAACATAACATTCCTTTATTAACTGGAGTAGATACAAGAGCCATTGTGAAACGAATCCGTAAGCATGGGGATATGAGAGCAGTGCTTACTACAAATCCAGATAAAGTAAAAGTAAAACAAACGAAAGAACTTGAGCACAAGTCGGTTGTCCCGTCAGTAAGCAGAAAAGAGAAGAAAGTGGTTAATGAGCGTGGAGAACACCATATTGCATTACTCGATTTTGGCTGTAAACAAGCCATTATTGATGCACTTGTTCAAAAAGGATCAAAAGTAACAATCCTTCCATATAACACATCAAAAAAAGAGATTGATGCGATCAATCCTGATGGCATTTTATTGTCTAATGGTCCTGGAAACCCTAAACAGCTGCAAGAAGTGCTTTCTGATATTAAACAACTAGCAGAAACATACCCGACATTAGGTATTTGTCTAGGTCACCAGTTACTTGCACTTGCGTTTGGAGCAGATACAAAAAAGCTTGTGTTTGGTCACCGTGGGGCAAATCAACCGTTATAGACCGCTTAAGTGGACGGGTGTATATGACGTCACAAAACCATAGTTATGTCGTTACTGAAACATCCTTGCACTCAACTCCGCTTGAGGCAAGATACGTCAATGTCAATGATAATAGCATTGAAGGTTTGGTTCATTCAACTTTGCCTGTGAAAAGCATTCAGTTTCATCCAGAGGCAAATCCAGGACCTGTAGATTCAATGCATATTTTCGATGAATTTTTAGCATTGTTGAAAGTTAAAGGGAGAGATCATCAATATGCGTAAATCAACAATAAAAACGGTTCTCGTTATCGGTTCAGGACCCATTGTCATTGGTCAGGCGGCTGAATTTGATTATTCAGGGACACAAGGTTGCCTTGCATTAAAAGAAGAGGGAATCAGAGTGGTTCTGTTAAATCCAAATCCAGCAACGGTTATGACTGATGAGACATGTGCAGATGCCGTTTATTTTGAACCTTTATCTGTCGCGAGTGTTGAAGAAATAATCAAGAAAGAAAAACCTGATGGTTTACTAGCAACACTTGGTGGTCAAACGGGCTTAAATTTAGCACTAAAGCTTGACGAACAAGACATACTTAAACAAAACGGGGTAGAAATGCTCGGGACACCGATCTCTTCAATTAAAAAAGGGGAAGATCGGGAATTGTTTAGAAGCTTAATGTATGAATTAAATGAACCGGTACCAGATAGCGAAATCGTTCATTCTCTTGCTGAAGCACTCGCATTTGCCGGGGAAACAGCCTATCCGATTATCGTAAGACCAGCGTATACACTTGGTGGCGCAGGAGGTGGGATTGCTAATGACGATGATGAGCTCAAAAAGATCGTTGAGAATGGTCTCGCTCAAAGTCCAATAAAACAATGCTTAGTTGAAAAAAGCATTGCGGGTTTCAAAGAGATTGAATACGAAGTAATGCGTGATGAAAATGATACGTGTATTACGATTTGTAATATGGAAAATGTCGATCCAGTGGGAATTCATACAGGTGATTCGATTGTTGTTGCTCCTTCGCAAACATTGACTGATAAAAATTATCAGATGTTGCGCTCTGCTTCTGTGAAAATCATTCGTGCCTTGGGCATTGTTGGCGGTTGCAATATACAATTTGCACTTGACCCGTCCAGTGACCGTTATTACTTAATTGAAGTAAACCCTCGCGTGAGCCGTTCCTCTGCTCTTGCATCAAAAGCTACTGGATATCCAATTGCTCGAATTGCAGCAAAGTTGTCTATTGGGTACTGTTTGCATGAGTTGGTAAATCCTGTAACTGGTCACACTTATGCAAGCTTCGAACCAGCATTAGATTATTGCATTGTGAAATTCCCAAGATGGCCATTTGATAAATTCTTCCTCGCAGATCGGAAACTCGGAACGCAAATGAAAGCTACTGGGGAAGTTATGGCAATTGAACGTTCATTTGAAGCTGCATTACAAAAGGCGATTCGTTCGCTTGAAATAGGCATTTATGATTTATGTTTACCCAGGTTAACAGAAAAAGTTGATTCAGATCTTTGGGATCATGTCAATAAAGCCGATGATGTCCGGTTATTCGCGCTGTTTGAATTAATGCGTAGAGGGGTTTCTATAGAAGTAATCCATCAAAAAACACAAATGGATCGGTTTTTTCTAAGAAAGTTCAGCAAGTTAATAGAGCTCGAAAAAGAAGCAAAACAGCTTGATTTTCTTTCCGTTACACATGAAAATTTACAGCGCTTTAAGCAAACGGGGTTTTCTGATTGTGCGCTAAGTTCTTATTGGAGTGTAGATGAATCAGCAATTGAAGCAAAACGAAAACAATTTGGTATTGTGCCTGTTTATAAAATGGTTGACACATGTGCTGCCGAATTCCAAGCTGAAACCCCTTATTATTACTCTAGTTATTTTGGAGAAAACGAAGCACAACCAACAAGCCAAAAGAAGATTTTAATAGTTGGTTCTGGTCCAATTCGGATTGGTCAAGGAATTGAGTTTGATTATTGTTCTGTACACGGTGCAAAAGCGCTACGGAAATTAGGTTATGAAGCAGTTATTATGAATAATAATCCAGAAACTGTTAGTACGGATTATACGACAGCAGACCGTTTGTATTTTGAACCGTTAACAAAAGAAGATATTGTTGCCGTTGCTGAATTGGAACAGGTGGAGGGAGTTATCGTTACGTTAAGCGGTCAAACCGGAATCGGTGTGATGAAGAGCCTAGAAGAAGCTGGTTTAAACGTGCTTGGTGTATCATCAAGTACCATCCATGAGTTGGAGGATCGAGAAGCATTTTATACATTTCTCACACAATTAAATATTCCCCATATCCCTGGTCAGACTGCTTATTCAGCTGATGAAGCACTGCATCTAGCTAAAGAAATGACATTTCACTACTCGTAAGACCGTCTTACGTCATCGGGGGTCAGGGGATGGAAATTGTTTCGTCGGCAAAGCAGCTGGACAATTACTTGATGAATCATGAATATGCTGGGTTATATCCTCTATTAATTGATACGTATGTACGAGGTGTTGAAGTTGATATGGATGTGTTAACAGATGGGAAAACCATTCATGTCGCAGGTATGTTTGAGCATATTGAAAAAGCAGGTGTACATTCAGGTGATAGTACAGCGATTACGCCACCTCATCGTATTAATGAGAGCATGTCAAAACAATTAACTGATGCTGCAAAAAAGATGGCTGCTCGGATGGAATATCAAGGAATCTTTAATATTCAATTTGTGATAGAGAATGAATCTTTTTATGTCATTGAAGTGAATCCGAGAGCATCAAGAACAGTGCCTCTTCTGGCGAAAGTAACTGGACAGCCTTTGATTGAAATGGCCACTAAATTGATCTTAGGTTATGCGATTGAAGATGTACCGATGCAAACAGATCGACCTTTATATTACGCGGCAAAAGCCCCTGTTTTCTCATATGGTAAATTAGCAGGGCTTGATCCGTTGATGGGCGCAGAGATGAAATCAACAGGTGAATTGCTAATGCT
>BAXC01000099.1 GCA_001310375.1 Bacillus sp. JCM 19041
GCAAATTGTTGTTTCGAATTTTCTTAAAAATCTTTTTTTGGAGTTTAAATGCTCATTTTGTAGGAAAAATAAGATGAAGCCTTTTCATAAAAGCACATTTACAGTAAACTATAAGAGATTCGTGCTTTTTTACATAGTAATGGCTAGATCGAACAAGAAAGGAGAGCACCGATATGAAAGGACGACCGTTAATCCCGTTTGCGATAATTGCCTTCCTAGGTATCTTATTAATGGTTGCGTTTTCAGCGATTGGTCAACAACAGCGTGCCAATATGGACGAAGAAGGTGACGAGCCAATTGTAATTGATGATCCAATCGAATATGGACAAGGGCTTGTAGAAAGTTCTTGCATTAGCTGTCACGCAAACGATTTATCTGGCACTGCATCAGCTCCAGCAATTAATAATTTAGACTTATCGCATGATGAAATTGTGAATGTTGTATCCAATGGACAAGGAGAAGGAATGCCTTCTTTTTCAGGAAGTTTTGATCCGGAGGAAATTGATGCGATCGCCGAGTATTTACTATCTTTAGCTGAATAAAAGAGCGGGGGTATAACCCTTGCTTTTTTTCTATTTTGAAAGGAGAATTTGCATTTATGAATGACAAGCAGCTGTCCATGCGGCTAGAGCGCGTGGCGGCTTATTTAGATTCATACAGAAAAATAGCAGATATAGGTTCAGATCATGCCTATTTACCGTGTTTTTTAGGTTTGCGGAATGAGTCGGTTCAAGCAATTGCTGGAGAAATTAATGAAGGACCATTTCAATCTGCCAAAATGCAAGTGAGGCGCTCAGGACTTAGCGAGAGAGTGGAAGTGCGTAAAGGAAGTGGACTTTCCGTCATCGATTCTGAAGACGAGGTGAGAGCGATTGCGATAGCAGGTATGGGTGGACCACTCATCGCATCCATTCTTGAAGATGGAAAAGATAGACTTACTGGAGTGGAAAGGCTTGTTCTGCAACCCAATATAGCGGCTCATGCAGTCAGGGAGTGGCTTATACGTAACAAGTATTACTTAGTTGATGAAGATATTCTTGAAGAAGATGGAAAAATATATGAGATACTTGTTGCAGAGCCATGGAAAGAGGAAAGGCATTATACAGAAATGGAGTTGTTGTTAGGTCCGTTTTTAAGTAAAAAGCGAACCATTCCATTTAAAAAAAAATGGCAAAGAGAAGTGGATGCTTGGAATCAAGTGTTGAAAGAACTTGAAAAGGGAAAACAATCAAATGAAACAGTTGCAAAGCGGAACGAGATTATAGAGAAAATAAAAATAGTAAAGGAGGTTCTCCAATGAAAAAAGACTCTATCCACGCCCAAAATTTCGTTCAAATCTTTGAACAGTTTGCTCCAAAACAATTTGCTGTGGAAGGCGATAAAAATGGGTTAATGATCGGCACGTTAAATAAAAAAATTAAAAATGTGATGATTGCTCTTGATGTTTTAGAAGAAACGATTGATGAAGCAATTGAAAAAGAAGTTGATTTTATTCTAGCGCACCATCCGCTTTTGTTTCGACCACTTAAGCAAATTAATCTTGATACGACGATAGGTAGAATAATAAAAAAAGCAATTGAACACAACATTACTATTTATGCGGCTCATACAAATCTTGATGTTGCAAGTGGTGGAGTAAATGATTTATTAGCGGAGAAACTGAAGCTTGAATCGCCAAAGGTCCTCGTTGAAACATATAAAGAAGCAATGCAAAAAATTGTTGTATTTGTGCCTGCGGATTATGCCAGTCAAGTTCGTTCTGCATTAGGTGAGGCAGGTGCTGGTTATATTGGTTCATATAGTCACTGCTCATTTTCAACGGAGGGGACAGGGTCTTTTTATCCTGAAAAAGAGGCAAATCCTCATATCGGAAAAGTAGGAAGCCAAGAGTATGTGGATGAAGTTCGCATTGAAACAATCATTCCTACACGACTAAGTCGACCAGTTATTGCGTCATTAGTTAAAGCCCACCCATACGAAGAGCCTGTTTATGATTTATATCCTCTTGATGAGCCTTATGAAAAAATGGGTTTAGGGCGCATAGGTAAAGTGGCAGCTGGATATACTTTACGGACGTATGTAGATTTTGTTAAACGAGCATTAAATATTGAAAATGTCCGTGTAGTTGGTGACTTAAATGCGCCTATAAAGAAAGCGGCTGTTCTTGGAGGTGATGGAAACAAATATGTTTCACAGGCTAAGCGTGCAGGTGCTGATGTGCTAATTACTGGAGATTTGTATTATCATGTCGCACAAGATGCTTTGATGGAAGGTATGTTTGTTATTGACGCAGGCCACCATATTGAATCGATAATGAAAGAGGGATTGGCTACTAAATTGATTACGCTTTTGGACAAAGAAGGATATGATATTTCAGTTTTTGCTTCTGTACCCAGTACCGAGCCATTTCGATTTATGTGATAAAAAATCAGTGTGCCTAAGCACACTGATTTTTTTTATGTTATTTCTTTACACGAACTTTAGGAAGAATCTTATCGATAGGAACTTTTTTTGTGGTGTCCCAAGTTTCATCGTTTTCAGGCGTGTAGTTCTGAATAAAGGTAATGACCTCTTTCGTAATTGGCGTAGGTGTAGACGCGCCTGATGTAACACCTACTTTTGTTGCACCTTTAATCCATTCAAGGTTAAGTTCAGATAAATCCCCAATTCGATATGCTGGTGTTCCAGCAATTTGCTGTGATACTTGAGCCAAACGATTCGAGTTATTACTCTTAGGATCTCCAACAACAATAACAACATCACATTCAGATGCTTGTTCTGCAACTGCTTCTTGACGTACTTGTGTCGCAAGGCATATCTCATTGTGAACTTCAGCCTTTGGATACAATTCCATCGCCCGTTTCATAATGTCGGAAACATCCCATTGGCTCATTGTTGTTTGGTTTGTAATAATAATGTTACGGTCATCTAGTTTAAGTGCTTCAAGATCTTCAATCGTTTCAACTAAGTGTACAGCGTCCGGTGCAACACCCATTGCACCTTCTGGTTCGGGATGACCTTGTTTCCCCACATAAATGAATTGGTGTCCTTCTGATGCTTTTTCGCGAATGAGATCATGTGTGCGAGTAACATCTGGCAAGTCGCATCAATACAAGTAAGTCCTTTTTCCTTAGCAAGACGACGGACTTCCGGAGAAACACCATGGGCAGTGAAAATAACAGTGCCGTGAGTAACTTCTTTCAATATTTCTAGACGGTTAGGACCGTCAAGCGAAATAATGCCATCCTCTTCAAAAGCATCGGTCACGTGCTGATTGTGCACAATTTGACCAAGTATATAAAGTGGTCTCGGTAGATCTAAATTTTGTGCTGCTTGTCTTGCCATCACCATCGCATCTACCACACCATAACAATAGCCTCTTGGAGAAATCTTTAATACATCCATAAGTTAAATGGCCTCCTATAAAAAAAACCGGACTTCCCTCTGTTTAGCTGAAAGCCCTGTTTAATTACTTCAAATTCTATTGTAAAGGAGATTGGCAGTGCTGACAATCAAGACGCGTTATTAATTTGCTGCTTCTAGCAAATTCGTATCAATAAATTCATAAGCTTGTTCTTCTGAATAGTCTTGGACAACAACAAGTTCACTTGCAAGCATTTGCCGTGCTTTTTGCAAATGATGCCGATCTTGTATGTGAAGACCGTTTGAACGTTCAGACTGTTTTTTTGATAGGGATGATACTAAATATGCAGCATCAATAATGCTCCCACTTTTTAATAAATTTTCCGTATCCCGTGAAAATTGGCTAGTTGAAGGTGGGGTGTCGGGTCCGGTCTGAAGTGCTACAGCCACACTGTCGATTTCAGAGGAGGAAATGACCTTTCTGAGTCCTGATTGCTCAATTCGCGCTTCTGGCAACATGAGCTTAATATCAACTAATGGAAAATGCAGAATGAAATAGGAATGTGTTTCACCTAACACATTTTTTTCTTCTATATCCTGAATCGTTCCAGCACCATGATACGGGTAAACAACGTTGTCTCCAACTTTAAACATGGACATTCCTCCAATCAAGTGATAAAAACAAGTATAACACATTTGGAGGCAAATTTCAAATTATACTACTGCGTATAGAAGCTTGTCAATAACAAAAAACGATTTTATACATAAAGTTTTGGCTGAGGTACGCTAGCTTCCGCTGTTACCCTTTTGAGTGGTCTAGAGACTGTTTTCTGATCTGATATTGAAACAGGATTTGATGTTTGTGCGTCTAATTGATTAACTGACAACGATTGTGATTCTTCATTAGTAATGGGAATGCTGCTTGCTTGTGTTTTAGTTTGTGCTTGTTCTGTAGCAGGAGAAGAGGACATTGACCGCATCATTCTCCAAAGTGTGGGGATATTTTTAATGAAGGGACCATATTGTTGAATCATCGGAGCGACTTGCTGTGTAATTCCCATTACTCGTTGTGTGTTACTTAATATGGTGGCAAAGTTAAGCCCGCCTCCACCCCCAAGAGCACCCGCTCCAAACCGTCCAGCCCCTAATAGCTTTGATAATACACCACCACCGGCGCGGCTAGTAGCAAGTGAAGCCGCCTGTGACGGGAACATTCCACTCATTTGAGCACCAGTGTGCATCATGCCTGTGGTAGGGCCTAAAAATCGACTTCCTCCAGCGACAAACGGTTGCATAGGGATTGGACTTGCTGG
Organism: Bacillus sp. JCM 19041; assembly: GCA_001310375.1. GTDB lineage: Bacteria > Bacillota > Bacilli > Bacillales > Bacillaceae_D > Shouchella. Next base: position 4,677 of record BAXC01000099.1, read on the forward strand.
TGGACCTAAATAAGGTTGCATTGAGTAACCTCCTCGCATTGCTTAGTTATATAGGCAATCTATGCAAAAAAAAACGTTTCTGTGATTGTGGATAAGATAGACGAAGAGTGTAAGCTTATGTTAAAATGAAGTATTGCATAGAGGAATCGGAAAGTAGGAAATGAAATGAAGGCAGATAATTTTAGCAGGTTAGGAATTACAGAGCGTTTACAAAAAGGGTTAGTTGATGCAGGAGTGACTCATCCTACAGAAATTCAAGAGCGATTAATTCCCGCGATCTTAAATAAAAAGGATGTTATTGGACAATCCCAAACAGGGACTGGGAAAACATTTGCGTTTTTGTTGCCGATTGTGGAGAGCATTGATATTGATCAAAAACAAGTGCAGGCGATTATTACCGCTCCAACGCGTGAACTGTGTAGTCAACTTTTCAATGAACTAAAAAAATTAATAGCTCCGTATGAAGGAGAAGTAGATGCCAACTTTTTGTAGGGGGCACGGATCGAGCGAAACAAATTCAAAAACTTTCTTCCAATCAGCCTCAAGTTATTATTGGGACCCCTGGACGAATGAATGATTTAATTGCAAATCGTGCGCTTCTAGCGCATACAGCTACAACGTTAGTAGTTGATGAAGCGGACCAAATGCTTGATATGGGTTTCATTGAAGATGTAGACCGTCTCGCTTCGAGTATGGCAGAAAAACTGCAAATGCTTGTTTTTTCAGCGACTGTACCAGAGAAATTACAACCTTTCTTAAAAAAATATATGAATAATCCACGTCATGTGCATGTCACACCGGAAACTCAAGCTGCTGAACGTGTAGACCACCGTTTAGTACCGGTCAGGCACAGAGATAAGATTGGTGTATTAAAAGAAACGATTAGTGGATTGACACCGTATTTAGCAATTGTATTTGCAAATACAAAAGAACAAGCTGATCTAATTGCAAATGCGTTAGCTGAAGAAGGATTACTTGTGGATCGACTCCACGGAGGCTTGCCTCCTCGAGAGCGTAAGAAGGTTATGAAACGAGTTGAAGATTTATCTATTCAATATTTGGTAGCAACTGATTTAGCAGCTCGAGGAATTGATATTAAAGGTGTTAGTCACATCATTAACTTTGAATTTCCAAGTGACCTTGATTTTTATATTCACAGAGTTGGTCGAACTGCGCGGGCTGGAGCTGATGGAATTGCGATCTCATTATATGAGTCAGAGGATGAGGCAGCATGCGCAAAGTTGGTAAAACGGGGAATTAAGTTTATATTTGTGGAATGGAAACAAGGAGATTGGGTTGAAGTTAAAGCACCTGTAGGAGCTGGAAGAATGAAGCATAAACCAGAGCAACAAAATGATAAAACAGATAAACCTAAGGAACAACAAACAGAAGCAAGAACAGGCGGTAAAGCAAAAGCAAAACCGAAAAAAGTAAAGCCTGCGTATAAACGGAAGGCCCGTACGGCAAATGAAAAAAGAAAAAAAAGAGAATCGCGGGTTCGTTCACGAAATAGCAAGTAATTGGGGGTAAGCAGAGTGACGTTACGACTTGGATCACATGTATCGATGAGTGGCAAGAAAATGTTGTTGCAATCAAGTGAGGAGCTGCCGCATATGGCGCAAATACATTCATGATTTATACAGGTGCGCCACAGAATACACGCCGCAAAGCAATTGAAGACTTGAATATTGCTGAAGGAAAAGCTCATATGGAAGGAAATGGGATTTCGGACATTGTTGTTCATGCACCTTATATCATTAATATAGCAAATACGCAAAAGCCAGAAACATTTCGCTTAGGTGTCGATTTTCTTCAATCTGAAATTGAGCGAACTGAGGCGCTTGGTGCAAAACAAATCGTACTTCATCCCGGAGCGCATGTAGGCGCAGGACCAGATGCAGGGATTAAAAAAATCATTGAAGGTTTAAATGAAGTGTTAACGGAAAAAAGAGATGTGCAAATTGCACTTGAAACAATGGCTGGTAAAGGATCGGAATGTGGACGTACATTCGAAGAAATTGCGCAGATCATTGAAGGCGTCGAACGAAATGAACGATTATCTGTTTGCTTTGATACTTGTCATACGCACGATGCTGGCTACGATATTGTTAATGATTTTGATGGGGTTTTAGAAGAGTTTGATCGGATTATTGGGATCGACCGATTAAAAGTTCTGCATATTAACGATTCGAAAAATGAGCGTCATGCAAAGAAGGACCGACACGAAAATATTGGACATGGATATATCGGTTTAAAGGCTCTGGATTATATTGTTCACCATAAACAACTCATGCAAGTTCCAAAGATTTTAGAGACGCCTTTTATCGGAACAGACAAGAAAGATAAGAAGCCTCCGTATAAGCATGAGATTGCATTATTGCGTCGTGAGCTAACCGAACCTATTGAAAAGTAAGTGCAAAGAATGAAAGAGGACTAAATTCTGTTAACAGAGTTTAGTCCTCTTTTTAGTAAGGTGAGCTGCTCATCATAATTAAGATAACGAGTCGAACCTGATAAACACATATCCTCTCTTTCTATTCTAAAAGGTGGTGGAATTGTTGAAAAAGTTCTTCTACAATTTGGGATATATAAGGGTCAGTTTCTGTTCTTAGCCGCTGAATAATGTGCTCAACTTGAGCTTTATTTCCAATGTCTATTTTTTGAGCATGAACAATACGGAGAATGGCTGTGGCTTGTTCATTTGTAATCGAGTAGCCTTGTTTTTTTGCAAGCTGCAAAAACTCTTCTTCATCAATCGAATTAATCTTTTTGTTAATAAGTTGCTGCATGATGAAATTCATGATGTCACCGCCCTTAAATGAAAGTCACTCTGACTATATGTGTGCAAAATAAAACTAAGAACAAAAAAAGGAGAAAAGACTCTTTTCACGAATAAGTCATAAAGGAAAAAATAGTGTCAATGACTAAAAATGATTATTGAAAAGGGGAGGGGCCAGCGCATGGGTGACCAAAGCAATAGTCAAAGTATAGCCCCTAAAGAGCATTCAAATGTTACATCCATCAAAGCCAGTAGATGGCTCCGATATAAATAAATCAAATCAATCTATGTTTACGTTAATCAAAGAGTTGAACTTACCGTATGTAAAAGTAGATCAATCATTGAGACAACTTCATTGGAGCAATTCATTTGTTCAACTTACTGGTTTAAAAGACGGCGATTTAGACGAATACACGTTAATAGAATTAGGTGCTTCTGTCCGTTTGATGAACTTCATTAATCGTCAGCTTAGACTAAGCATAAAGTATGAACAAATCACAAAAAATGTCTTTGAACATGATGAAGAAGTCGTCAATGTTAATGTGTTTCCGGAGGTTAGTTTAGGAGAACAGACGTATTATGTACTTTTAGAAGACTTATCAATGCAACAAAAATTCGAAGAACTATTAACGTTTCAGCATCAAATGCAGGCAGTCTCACATATTGCCGCAAGTGTAGCGCATGAATTAAGAAATCCTTTGTCCGTCATAAAAGTTTTTTGCAGCTTTCTCATTTAACGTGTGATTTCCAAAAATATTACAACACCATCATCTCTGAACTGAATCGCATGAACATTATAATCGAAGACTTCTTATCTGTATCGCGTAAGAAAAATAATAAGAAGTGGCAATCTCCTTCCAACTTAATTCGTTCCTTAGCAGAATTAATGAGGCTGAATGTTTGCTTCATAGTGTAGAATTAAAAGTGGAGATGGACCTTTCATTTTCAGTCTGTTATGTAAATGAATCGATGTTTAAACAAGTAATGTTGAATTTGTTAAGAAATGCAATTGAAGCTTATGATGGGAATGCTTCCTATCGCTTCTTACAGGTGAAAAGCAAGGAAATTGGGGAATTTGTGTATATAGAAATGATCGACAACGGGAAAGGAATGCCAGATGAAGTGTTATCACAATTAGGTAATCCATTTTTTACTACAAAAGAAAAAGGTACCGGCGTTGGCATCCCGCTCTGTAAGAAAATTATCGAAGATCATGGAGGACGCTTCACCATAACAAGCGAAACAAATATAGGAACAAAAGTTGAGATGGTTTTACCATTATTAGTTTAATCATTCTATGATTTACCGGTTGTTCCAACTATTTAAATGATGAATCAAGCCCGGTCTTATGCATTAGGTGATGAAAGATCGAGTTTTGATGAGCATTTAACAGAAAAGCAAAGAAAATGCAGAGGTGAGAATGACTTTTGCTTTAAGGACATGTTTTTAACCGATTGCGTTGCTTGATTTCTCTATCCCTTTCAATTATGCTACTTCGAGTAACTGATTGGAGGAATCAAGTTGACTCATTATAAAAAACTTTTACTTGCTATAGGTATGGTTATTCCTGCTATTATAGTGTTCATATTTATACAGAATTACCGTGAGATGCAAGAAGAACTTGCTTTACAAGAGGAGCAAATGGAACAACTGTTTGGATCAATGAAAGATCAATTATTACATTCACCAATGGCGACAGACTCGCTTGAATTCGAAGAAGAGCACGCCGTTTGGTCCGATTCAATGGTATTGGCAGAAACGCTTTATGAAGATAGCGAAGGTCATTTTAAGCAAGAATGGGGAATGTATTTAGGGCACTTAACTGCACAAAGAGACATGGACCCGTTTCTTGTGTATGAACTTTTAAAATTAGAAAGTGGCCCATCGTTTGATACAAACGCTGTTGGACCACAAACAAAGTATGGTCGAGCTTATGGGATGGCGCAATTTATGACCAATACGGCGCCGTGGATTGCTGACATGGCTGGCGTAGAATATCGGCAAGAGTTGTTATTTGATCCATTCTATGCGATTCAGCTTTCAGTTGAATATTTGGATTTCCTGTATGATTACTATGAAGACTGGGATAAAACGTTAACAGCATACAACCGCGGAATAGGTGGTTTAGAAACATTTATGGAACAAAATGGACATGCAAAAAGTGATTATGCTGTAACAATTACAGAGCAGGCTGAAGAACATACAGCACAAGAATTTGTGTATAACAAGGAGTAGAGCGCGATCGCGTTCTACTCTTTTTATGATTGCAGTTATATAAAAATGGTGTTTTAGACTAGACAAGAATAAAAAAATCGTTATAATGAGAGAAGGATTAAATCGGAACCATTCTTAAAAAGCAGGACGGTGAAATGATGTCACAACATACATTAGCGAAATTAACAAATATCACTTTTTATTATGGTAAGCGCTCGGTTTTAAGCGATGTGTCGTTAACGATTAACAAAGGTGACTTTTTAGGGCTAGTTGGACCTAATGGCTCTGGGAAGTCGACTTTAGTAAAATTGCTTCTTGGACTCTTGCGAACAACGGAGGGGACAGTCGAGTTATTTGGTCAACCGATGAATCGGTTTAACCAATGGGATAAAATTGGTTATGTTTCTCAAAAAGCAAATAGCTTTAGCAGTGGTTTCCCTGCTACGGTCTATGAAGTCGTCTCAATGGGATTGTATGGGAAGATTGGCTTGTTTCGTTTTTTAAGAAAGCGTCATAAAGAGCAGATCTATGAAGCAATTCGCCAAGTGGGTATGGAAGACTATGTAAATGAAAATATTGGAGAACTTTCTGGTGGTCAACAACAAAGGGTCTTTATTGCCCGTGCTCTAGTTAGTAATCCAGAGCTGCTCATTTAGATGAGCCAACAGTAGGTGTTGATGCAAAGAGCGTGGAGAATTTTTATGGTCTGTTGCGTGATTTAAACGAGAAACATGGAAAAACATTATTGCTTATATCTCATGATATAGGGGCGATGACTGATCATGTCAGCCAAGTCGCATGTTTAAATCGAACGATTCATTTTCATGGAAAATCGAGTGAGTTTGCTGCGAAGAAAGATAAATTGGATTTTTACGGGCATGATGTCCACTTGTTAACACATAGCCACGAAGGAGTTAGCCATGCTTGATGCTTTATTAACATATGATTTCTTGCAATATGCGTTTTTAACAGGATTGATGATAGGCTTGTTGGCTCCTTTGCTGGGGGTTTTTCTAGTCGTTAGACGGATGTCTTTAATTGCAGATGCACTTTCTCATATTACGTTGTCGGGTATTGCTTTTAGCTTATTACTTGGAAGCTATTTTCCATTTATGCAAGGTGCAAATCCCTTATATATGGGGATGGCTTTTTCAGTTGGTGGATCTTTGTTTATGGAAAAGCTTCGTCAAGTTTATGTGCATTATAAAGAAATTGCCATTCCTATTATTATGTCAGCGGGTATTGGGTTAGGTGTTGTTTTTATCTCAATGGCAAACGGGTTTAATAATGATTTGCTAAATTATTTATTTGGATCTGTGATTGCTGTTAATCGCAGTGATTTTCTCACGATCACTGTTATTACTGTCGTTGTTCTTTTAGTATTATTTTTCTTTTATAAAGAATTATTCTTTCTTTCTTTTGATGAAGAACAGGCGCGTGTATCTGGTATTAATAGGCGCTTAGTCACATGGTATTTATGATTATGGTAGCGCTCGTAATTGCAGCTCGATGAGAGTAGTTGGAATCTTGCTTGTGTCTTCATTAATGACTCTTCCCGTAGCAAGTGCGATGAGGTTTGCAAAAGTTTAAGCAACTCTTCGTCTATTCGGTCATTTTTGGAGAAATTGCTGTCATTGGCGGTCTGATCCTAGCGTATGAGCTAAGCTTAGCTCCCGGCGGAGTAATTGTCATGATTTCGGTGCTTATTTTGCTTCTTTCAATTGCATTAGGTCGCAATCGTGGAAAACAAGGACGCTTTTCGCTGAAAAAAAGAAAACCAAGCACTAGTCAGCAGTGACAGATTTCGTTAAACTAGTAATAAGAAGATTTTAAAAGAGGGTTGATTGAATGGATGTTATACATGCACTTAATCGCTTAAAACAAGAAGGATATAAGTATACTGGCAAGCGTGAAGATATGCTGAAATTATTTGCCGCGGATCCTCGGTATTTAACTGCTAAAGATGTATTAGAAGCAATGCAGGATTTGTATCCAGGTCTAAGCTTCGATACCATTTACCGCAATTTGTCATTATTTGCAGAACTGGAGTTATTGGAGACAACCGAACTTGAAGGAGAGAAGCGTTTTCGTTTCAGTTGCAAAACAAATGAACATCACCACCACTTAATTTGTTTGGATTGTGGAAAAACAGAGCATATTCATACTTGTCCAGTAGATGATTCGATTGCAAAGCGATTTCCTCATTTTCAAGTAACGGGACATAAATTTGAAATTTATGGTATGTGTCAACAATGCCAATAAAAACGTCGATTATTATCGATGTTTTTTGTTTTAGAACTGAGTGAAAGGGGGAATAGAGTATAACTTAGCGAATATATAGTTGAATACAAATTAATGGAGGAATGTCCGATGAAAGTATTACATTTAAATGAACGCCCGAATGGATTTCCTAATGAAGATACATTTGATGTAAAGGAGGCTGCTCGTCCTGAACTACCGAAAGATGGAATTATCGTTCAGTTACTATACATATCGGTTGACCCCTACATGCGAGGAGGATGTCCAACCAAAAGTCGTATGTAGCACCGTTTGAAATAGGTGAACCTTTAATTGGCGGTGCAGTTGGAAAAGTGGTGGAATCTGATACAAGCAAATTCAAGGAGGGGGATCTTGTGACAGGATTGATGCCTTTTGCTGAATATGCTGCTTGCCGCACGGAGGATGTGCGAATTGTAGAGGCACACGGTATGGATGCGAGAGTGGCATTAGGAGTACTTGGCATGCCTGGTCTAACCGCATATTTTGGAATGAATAAAATAGCCGTTCCTAAAAAAGGCGAAACCGTTGTTGTATCTGCTGCAGCGGGTGCTGTTGGTTCTGTAGCTGGACAATTGGCGTTAGAAGCAGGTGCTCATGTGGTCGGCCTAGTTGGTACAGATGAAAAAGCGAAAATGATCACCGAGGACCTTAAGTTTACGACTGCAATTAATTATAAAGCGGATAATTTCTCACAAGCACTAAAAAATGCTTGTCCAAATGGAATTGATGTCTACTTTGAAAATGTTGGCGGTGAAATTGCAGATCAAATTTGGCCACTTCTTAATTCATTTGCACGTATACCTGTATGTGGAAGCATCTCTTCATATAATCTTAAAAAAGGTGAACAAGATCTAGGGCGTCGTGTACAGCATTTCTTGTCAAATCTAGAGCCATGATGCAAGGTTTTTTAGTTAGTGACTTCAATAAATCTTATGGAGACGCTATAAAGAACTTACTTCACTACTTAAAGATGGGAAATTGTTATATAAAGACAGTGTTGAAGAAGGCGGAATTCCGGCTATACCACAAGCTTTTGAGCGATTATTTAATGGAGATAATATTGGAAAACAGTTAGTGAAAATTAGCGAATAGCCAGTCGCTACCATGTATGATGTTTCTCCTTAAGCGCAACATATAATTAAGGAGGGGATGAAAAGTGGCACCAGTTGTAAACTGTAATGTTGCAAACTGTTCATTCTGGGCAGAAGGAAATAAATGTGGAGCAGATGAGATTCTTGTCGAAATTGATGGTAATAGCCACAATAATGACTTTGACTTAGAAGTAAGTGAAGATCTCACTGCACAATCACATATAGAGTACGCTGATAAAAGCGAAGAAACCTGTTGCCAAACGTTTAAGCCTAAAAAATAGCAAAGTTGGAACTGAATTGATTTAGCGATGCAAGTGATAAAGACTATATCCCGAAATTTTTCGGGGTGTAGTCTTTATTTCGTTTTAACTGATCTTTATACCTATAATGAAACACCCCAAACAAATGATTGATTTGGGGTGCTGTCAAGAATTCTTATGAATTTAAATGAAGCCAGTTGTCAATCCAATTGTTAGCTTCTGTCCAATTTGCTACCCTAATAACATTATTTGGGCTATTTAAACGGTTATAAGGGGTATCGAATAATAGGACTGGGATATTGAATTCTTCAGCAATCGCAACCGCATTATCGTGTTTATCTTCGAAGAAAACGTCAAGTTTATGTTCTCGAACCGCATCAAGCTTGTCATGTTTCCCGACCAATTCGATGTGATTATACGGAAGTTTTTGTTTTGAAAACCAAGAAGTCGTAACCTCAGTTAGATGATTCCTTCTCGCGGTAATAAAGATCAAATCATGTAATTTGCTCCATTTATGCAAGGTTTGTTCTGCGTGTAGTGCTAATTCTGCTTGTGAATAAATTAACGGTTCGTTTGTTTCCATCCAACCCCAAAATTCCTTATCTGAAATATTTAAGACTTTTGTTAGATCATATTCAGATAAGTCATCTAAAGTTAAAGTTTTATTAAAATCTTTATTAATATATGGAACAAATGTGGCAGGATCTGTAATTGTTCCGTCTATATCAAGTCCAAAACGTTTTCTCACGATTATTACACCTCATTATAGAAATACTTACATGAATTAGTTGTGTCTTCTTTGCCAAACTAAGCGTAATCTTTTTTAGAAAGTAGGGATCCAATGACAAAAGAAAGAACAGATAAAAATGATTCGATACGGTTAGTAGACGAAGAAGATCCATCCTTGACTTTTTTAAATACCCACGTTGACGGTCATGATGGAGAAAAAGGTCGCGAATACATTTATGATGCAAAAACGGATCATAAATATGACGAAGAAACAGCAAATGAGTTTCCTGCGCATGGGAAGTTACAAGAAACTAAATGGGAAGAGGGAGAAAACAGTGATAGCTCTGGAAAAGCTCTAGGAACAATGGCGCTTGTCCTATCCATCACATCATTGTTTTTAGTACCGCTTTTATTAGGTGTAGCCGGGGTGATCTGCGGCGCTATTGCAGTAAAAAAAGGAGCGCGTGCACTAGGGTTTTGGGCAGTTGGGATTGGAGTTGTTTCCATCGCGGGTACTCTTATCTTTTCCCCGTTTTTATAAAAATAAAAGCCGGCTCTTAAGAGCCGGCTTTTATCAACCTAGTTCAACTGAGCTTCGCGTTGTTTGGCATAATGTTCTTCAGCAAGTTTATCAATTTCCTTTTTCAACTCTTCAACCATTGTTTCTTCAGGAACCTTACGGACAATCTCGCCTTTCATAAACAGCAAGCCTTCTCCGCGTGCACCTGCAATACCAATGTCAGCTTCACGGGCTTCACCTGGTCCGTTAACAGCGCACCCAAGTACAGCCACTTTTATTGGTGCTTTAATGGTGGCGATGTAATCTTCAACTTCGTTAGCGATACTAATTAGATCAATTTCAATTCTACCACATGTTGGACATGAAATTAATGTTGCAGCATTAGCTGCAAGACCAAACGATTTCAAAAGTTCTCTTGCTACTTTTACTTCTTCCACTGGATCTGCAGATAATGAAATCCGCAGCGTGTTTCCAATTCCCATGTTTAGAAGTACACCGATACCTGCAGCGCTTTTTACTGTACCTGCAAAAAGTGTACCCGATTCAGTAATTCCAAGATGAAGAGGATAATCAAATGCTTGGCTTGCTTTGTCATAAGCTTCAACTGCTAAATGAACATCAGAAGCTTTCATGGATACAATAATGTCATAGAAGTCGAGGTCTTCAAGAATCTTAATGTGATGAAGTGCACTCTCTACCATTGCATCAGCAGTTGGATACCCATATTTTTCTAATAAATGCCGTTCAAGAGAACCAGCATTTACCCCAATTCGAATTGGGATTCCTTTTTCTTTAGCTGCTTTTACAACAGCTTCAACATTTTCTCGTTTCCCGATATTACCAGGATTAATTCGAATTTTATCTGCACCGCCTTCAATGGCTTTTAATGCAAATTTATAATTGAAGTGAATGTCCACAACTAAGGGAATGTTGATTCGCTTTTTAATTTCACTAATCGCTTCTGCAGCTCGCATGTCCGGACACGCGACACGTACAATTTGACAGCCAGCTTCTTCTAATCGGCTTATTTCAGCAACAGTGGCCTCAACATCATGTGTTTTAGTTGTAGCCATGCTCTGGATAATTACTTCGTCATTGCCGCCAATTGTTAAATTCCCTACTTTTACGGGACGCGTATTTTTTCGATGAACTCTTTCGGCCATAGACATATCGCTCCTTTGAGGGGCAGCAGCCCGTCTTTTTCTCCTATGGAGTCACTTTTATTCTATCAATGAACTAAGGTTTCTGGCAAGGAAATTCCCTCAAGGGGTATAAAGAGGGAACCGGTACATTTGTCCAACTTGTAAAGCATTTGGATTTACTTCTTCGTTTAATTTCGTAAAGTCGTTGATGATCGTATCAATCGACTCATTTATTTGGCCTTCATGTAAATGTTCTACAATTGACAATACGGTTTGTCCTGGTTCAATGATTACTTCTTGATACATTGGGGACTTGGGTTCAGGTATCTCTTTTGGCTGACTCGTGTTGGTTGTAGACCTTGTTGGAACGGTTGGATCATCTGACAGTGTCCCGCCACTTAAATCATGATAAATCCCTAGTATAACAATAACAACAATAATAAGATAAACAATCCGCTTCATACGTTAGCGGCCTCCTTTAATGTGCATGAACAAAAAAGAGCTGTACAACCTATAGACTATGACTGCTGTCAAAAATGTATTCCTATAAAGAGGGTTATTGTGAAGAAAATAAACGTGGTTCCTTTATTGTTATTACCCACATTAATTGTCATTGGCAATTCAATGTATATACCTTTAACACCTTTAATACAAAAAAGTTACAATCTTAGTCAAAGCGGAGGGGCTTGGCTGTTAAGCCTGTTTACTTTAGCTGGTGTGCTTTGTATACCGATAGGACAATTGGTGGCGCAGAGAATAACG